>JBFFNX010000035.1:0-18151 GCA_041562995.1 Desulfurivibrionaceae bacterium | reverse complement strand
GTTATTTTTTACATCGATAACTATTACATTTAATGATAAATCCACACTAGAAAAGGCATTAAGAACATAAACAGCGTTATGAAATTTTATATATGGATAAAAGTTTCCAAGATTAAAAATAAACTTATAGTCGACATATGTATGTTGACCAATTTCAGGCCTTAAATCTATTGTTTTCATGAAGATCTCATTCAGTATATTTTTTATTGAGTCTTCTATGGCTTTTCCAGGATATAAATCAAACATCTCATGCGTACAAAAAAAAGCAACTTGATGGATATATATTCATTGACAACTCTGTTATGGAGTTATTTATTAAATATCCTGCATTGCATGTTGATATATTTTCTAATCCTACTTCCTCTTTAGTTATATTTATTGCTTCTGTGTTTACACGATGATGGCATCCAGTAATCATTAAGTAACAAACAAGTATTATGAGTATGACTATTTTTCCAAGGAATGATATCATCATTAATATAAATTTTATGCGTATTTCAACTACAGGAAACCAAACTTGTTGCAAAGCAGTATGGGCTAAGCGGTTTGGGATATGGGGGGCTCAGCATATTACCCTATTGGCCCGTACTCTTATCTTCCGATAGCCTATACCCATGGGCCTCTGCTCCGTTACAAACTACTCCTTTTTTTTTGATGTTTTCAAGGTCTTGTGTCCCCCCATACAGCCCTAAACGCAATGAGGACGACAAAAACACAACCCCATTGCCGCAAAAGCCGCAAACGTTGCCCCGGCAATAAAGGTGACCGACGCCCCGTAAAAGCTCCACAGTGACCCGGCGATAACGCTTGCCAGCAACAGCGCCCCACCACTCATCAGATTAAACACCCCGAAGGCTGTACCGCGGAGCTCGCCGGGTGCCGTATCAGCAACAAGTTTTGACAACAAGCCTTGGGTGAATGCCATATGCAGTCCCCAAAACGCTGCACCGAGAAAGGCGAGTACAGGTGAAGCGGCAAACGCTAACAGGACATCGGCGATGACGAGTAATCCAAGCCCGAACACTAAGAGCTTACGCGCCGAAAGTCGGTCATTCGCCAAGCCTGCGGGATAGGCAAACAATGCGTAGGCAATATTCATCACAATCATTACGGCCGGCACATACGCGATAGGAAGTCCGACGTCCTGAGCACGAAGAATCAGAAATGCCTCACTGAAGCGGGCGAGAGTAAAGACGGCCCCCAACATAACGACAAGCCAGTATCGGAGGGGCAGGCGTGCGACATCCCTTAAGGTCAGTTGATTTCTGGAACGTGTGGCACCTTGTGTCGCCACAGGTTCCTGAAGGGCAACAATCAACAGAAATACTGCGATGAAGGCCGGGATCACAGCTACCCACAACACCGCTTTGATGTCGCTTGCCAACAAGACCATAAAGACAACCGCCAGCAGCGGCCCGACAAAAGCCCCTACTGAATCGAGAGCCTGGCGCAGACCATAGGCTGCACCCCGCAGTGGCGGCGGGGTAATATCGGCGATGAGCGCATCACGGGGGGCGCCGCGAATGCCTTTGCCAATGCGATCGACAAAGCGTGCGGCAAACACCCAACCGATGGTTGTCGCCAGTGGAAATATCGGTTTGGTCAAGGCTCCCAGACCGTAGCCAATCACAGCCAGGAGTTTGCGTTTTCTGAAGTAATCACTGACCGCTCCAGAAAACACCTTGGTGGTCGCGGCGATCCCCTCGGCAACACCCTCGATAATGCCAACCGTGACCATGGATGCGCCAAGAACCGTGGTCATAAATACCGGCAAGAGACTGTGAACAAGCTCGGATGACATGTCCATAAAGAGCGAGACAAAGCCGAGTATCCAAATACCGCTGGGCAACGTGCGACCACTGCCCATTGGGGAAGATAGCGATTTAGGGTTGCTTGGTTGTGACGAGGTCATGAGCTTTTCCCCCTACTCTGCCCAACAACCAAGAGAAGTCACCCGCCTAGATTAGGCCACGTAAATTCGAGATGAACAAAGCTAGCCGAGCCGTTAGAGCTGGCATGTTCGCACGTCATTCTTGATTGATTTATTGTGCTTAGCTTGAGCGCCTAATTTCACAGGTTATTTGTAATATTTCTCGTTTCCAGTATGCGCAATTGACATTCTCCTGATAAAATTTCCGGCTTATTTTCCTCAGCGCCCTATTTTCGTATCCTTTGTTTGCACACAGACATTATTGAAGTCGTCAAACTTTTCACAAGTCGTTTGGACAAATGACTTCTGGGCCGGATAGAAGGTACACTTTGTCTGGTAATGGCAGGTGCTGAAGAACTTATCCCAGTGCTGGCATTCTTCAACGCACTCAATATTCCTATACATATAGGTTGTTTTTTCAAACAGACATTCTTTATTAAAATCGTCCCAGTACTGGCAGTCCTTGAGGGCCAAGGGGATCTCGGTGGTCGGTTGACCGCAGGTGACAGTAAGGTCTCCCTGACGATATGTTTCTCCAGGGTTGAGGCTGACCTCTTTTGCTCCGACATTCCCTGCCCAAAACAGCACCCCTACGACTAAAGCCATCAACACATTTCTGTTCATCATTGAATTCCTTGTTGTCTTGATTTGTTCTTACTCGACAATTAATCCCTTAAAAAAGGTCTCTACCTCATCGCCCAGACGCGATATAAACCGAAGATGGAGCTTGAGGCCATGCCCATGGGCAAAACTACTGCGGATCACAGCCAGGGGCCGGAGAAGAGCAGAACCTCCCCCAACCATCAGCGTCAGTTCGACAAGAACCAGCTGATGAGCATGCAATCGTTCGTCCCGTTTAGCGACAAGACAGGTTCCCCCCAGGGAGATATCAACTATGGCGGAGGACCGAGCAGCACCGCTGAGCAAAGCAAGGTAGTCGGCGGCAACATCCTGCCCCCCCGGTTCATACAGAGCATCAATAACCTCAAGCTGCCCCTCCTCCTCCTGTTTGTCCCGGATAGCATGCAACGCGCCCGTTTGCATTTTCATGGCCATGTGGTCAGGCAGAGGCCAAATCTTAGCGCGGCAATCATGCTTTTTGAATGGGAAGCGTATATTCTTACGGGGGTCGAGAACCTTTAAACGAAACCGATCAACATAGCGGTCGATAACCCTCGTCTGCATAACATAGCGTTTGGAGGAGCCGGTGGGCAGGATAACAAGAACCAACTCATCGTTCTTTAAGTGGTTACTCAGCACGGAGTCAAAGATATCAATGAGAGTGGCGTCAACAGGGTTGATCTCCCGTTCGTAAACCTTGCCGTGCACCAGCAGAAGGGCCTTTGGGCGCAGGTTGGCAAACTGACGCTTCAGATTCTCCGCCAGAAAATCGAGGGAACGAAGCTGGATATTATTCTTGTCGAGAATTTCTTTGATCTGGGCGGAGAAATCAACCTTCATATCACATCCCTGGGTACTTGAGCCGGCGCGCCGATGATGACCGGGGCCTTTAACAAAGTATCTTTCCTTCTCCCCTGCCCCATTCCGCCTGAACGAGCAGGGAGGCGAAAAAGGGAAAAGCGCCCTAAGGGCACTTCGCTGGCTGCGTTACTTTTGGGGGCAAGCAGCCAGCGAAGTGGCCGAAGAGCACCAAAACAAACGATAGGCAACCACCTGTCCCAAGGGACAACACACCTAATCCCCTCCCAATGATAAATTCTTTACTCCTGCTCTCTGCCCAACAGTTCAGCGGCCGCGAGAAGAGCGGCCCGGATAATGACCTGTTCAGGGATAGCCTCAAAGGTGGTGGCGCCCATTGATATGGTGCGGCAGTCTGCATCCCCACAGGCATCACAGCACTTACTTTGGCCGGCGGTGGCGCCGAGCCATTCTTCAAGCAAGCGACCGCCGATCCAGATGCAATTGGATTGCAGGGGGTCTTTGCTGAATCTCTCAAAGTCGATGGCCTCTTGGACCAATTCAACCTCTATATCAAGCTGGGCCAAGGCCTTTTTAAGTTTATCACACGCCGTCTGGACCGAGGCCCCTGTTTCTCCACAGCGTGGGCAGGTTTCCTCGTTGTCGTTCAGGAGTCGTTGCCAGTGTATTGTTAAAATTTTCATTTGCCACCCCTCAGCAAAACGGCCGGACGCAGTCTTCCCTGCTGCACTATCAGCGGGGAAATAGGTTTAGATCATCTATTCTTCTCCCTTTCTTTTGCCTCAATCACGCAGTAGATACCACCCTCCTTAAAGCCCGGCTGAAAACAGCCGTTGCAGGATATGCATTTGGCCGGCGAGTGGTCACCCTGCCCCCAACGTTGGGCCAAGTCAGGTTCCCTGATGAATGGGCGGGCCATGGAAATATAATCAATCCCGTCATCCTGAACTGACTTTACAGCCACCTGGTAGCTCCTGTAGCCGCCAACCACCATCACCGGGCAGCTGGCCGCCTTCTTGATCTGCTTGGCAAGGGCAAGATTATACGCCTCCTGCTCTGGCTTCTCAATTTTGATCCGCACCGGAGTCTTGTCACCCGATGCTGAGGTGCCGCCACTCACCTCAATGGCATCGATGCCCGCCTTGTCCAATAGGGCCGCCGCATGGACCGCATCTTCTATACCCAAGCCGCCTTCCACAAAATCGGCACCGTTGAGCTTAATCAACACGGGAAAATCGCTACCTACTGCGCGCCGTACCGCCTGATAAACCTCGTGGAGAAAGAGGCAGCGCTTGTCAATACTGCCGCCGTATTCATCCGTACGCTTGTTCGTGAGAGGCGAGAGGAATTGATTGATCAAATAGCCATGGGCGCCATGCAACTGGACGGCATCGAAACCGAAGCTTTTCGCCCGTCTTGCCGCATCAGCAAAGGCCACCACGACCTCGGCGATATCTTTTTTTGACATTTCCTGCGGAAGTTCAGGAAATTGCTCGACCTGGACGGCTGATGGCGCCAGAGGTTGGCGGTGGGCGGTGGCAGTATCCGTCTGGCCGCCGGCATGAACCAATTGGATGCATATCTTCCCGTGCTGGTCATGCACTGCCTGGGTCAGGGCTTTCATCTCTGGGGCAAAGTCGTCGGTGTGGATCCCCATCTTGCCGGGGAGCTGTTTGCCCTCCGGCCTCACAAAACTATATCCCGTGATAATCAAGCCAACGCCGCCACCGGCAAGATCCCGATACCAATTTGCCAGCTTTGCAGTGGGTCGGCCATCTGCCTCACACATTCCTTCCCAGGTAGCTGAGCGGACCAGGCGGTTGCGCATGGTCATGCCGTTGATCGTGGTTTGGTCAAATAAGGTCGCCATCGCAATTCTCCTGGTTTTTTTACTTGTATCCCGAAATTTAAGCTCAGTTACCGCCCCCGCAAGGGCGTGCAATGAAAAGAGCCTCTTGCTGTCACCAGCAATACCTGGCTAAAAGCTGTTCCTAATATAGTACAAGTACATAGGTTACACCTTGTCCTTGTTACATGGCTAACATTTTTTGATAGCCCTTGGCCTCGTTGCTGTTCCCTCTTTCACCTAGCCTGAGATACCTTTATTGACAAACGCCCAGAAAGAAGCCTCCCTGGAGGTGATGCTCGGAGGTTCCAACGGCAAGATCGCAACTGAGCATTATGAATGGCTTGTCTCCTGATCTCGGCCAACCTGTCGCCCGAGATCACCACCTTCACCTATGATGAGAGAAAGGACATCTTCCAAATCTGCGGTGATGAACTGCGTCAAAAATCGGTAGCACTTGGCAGATTCCTTGACCTCACCTGCTGAAAGTGCGCAGAGAAATCTCAAGCACCGATATGCCATGACCACTTGATGAAACGAAAAAGAAAGTTGGCAAAGTTTTGCAAGTTCTCTCTTCTAATAGAAATAGCGCTGGTTTACCATTCACCAGCCATGAACAAATCCGGCTCAGGTCTTGTTGCATACTGCTCCTGACATCACCGACCAGTGTGGCAATTCGTCGCAATAGTCATACGGACCATAGAAAGAAAATTATTAAGCAGAACTAAATATATTTTCTCTTTATTTTTAATGACAATGTTGAAATAATTAATAAGAAGAAACTGTTCCTCATATTATCGTCCGCTGTGGCAATTCGTCGCAATAGTCACACTGACTATAGAAAGAAAATTACTAAGCAAAACTAAATATATTTTCTCTTTATTTTTAATGGCAATGTTGAAATAATTAATAAATAGAAAAGGTAAGTATATCTTTGCAGTAAATCTTTTCCTATTCTTGAAATAATTATCAAGGAAAAAGGAAATAACATCTTTGCCGTAAATTTTTTCCTGATACAGATTGCTGGCCGCCCCAGCAAGGTGAGGAGAATAATGATGAGACGAGAACTCTTCTTTTTAGGCGGCGCGGTACTGTTGGGTACTGTCGGATCCGCTCATGGTGCTGACGGGGAAGCGATCAAACATGAACTTGAAGAGATTGTGGTCACCGCCACGAGGAGCGAGCGCTCTATTCGGGAAGTTCCGGCGGCGGTTACCGTGGTCAGCCAAGAGACCATTGAGGATTCGCGCCTGATCGGCGTCAAGGAAGCCTTGGAGGGCATGGCCGGTGTCCAGGCGGAGAGCCGGAGCGGTGGATATGACGCCCGGCTCATCATTCGAGGAGCCGGACTCAAGGCCCGCTATGGAGTCAGGGAAATTATGGTGCTCCTCGACGGCGTGCCAATCACCGACCCGGATGGTTTCACCAGGCTCGACTTTGTTGACACCCAGCTCATCGAACAGGTTGAGGTGACCAAGGGCCCCAACTCTACCCTGTACGGGGCCAACGCCGCTGGTGGCGTCATCAATGTCATCACCAAGAGTCCCTTCGAGGAAATCAAGAGCCTGAAAATGGGATACGGCAGCGATGACACCACGTTGCTGAGCGCGGTATACGGCAGCCATGTAGGGAGCGTCTATGCCACCCTTTCCGGGACGCATAAATCCTCCAACGGCTGGCGGGAGCATAATGAGTTTGAATCCAACCAGGCAGGTGTCAAACTCGGCAGTGCTTTTGACGATAACTCCTCCCTGGAGTTAAATTTTAATATGACCCAGGCAGAAATCGAGCTGCCCGGTACTTTGAGCCTTGAGCAGTTCGAAAGCGACATCAGCCAACTCACCGACGATCCGTTTAGGCACTCGGCCCGGGACAGCACCATCTACTACACCACCCTGAAATATGAAAAGCCCATGGGGCCGCTCACCATCAAACCCTTGGTCTATTACCAGAACTGGGAACATTTTCATCCGGTCACGGGCGGCATCAACGACGGCGGCGCCGATATCTTAGGTTCCGATGTGCAGGCAAACTTCGCGCACCAGCTTTTTGGACTTGATTCTGAACTGGTATCCGGCATCAGTTGCCAACAGGACAGCATGGACAGCGAGAAATTCACCTACCGTGACATCCTTACCTCCGTATCAGGCCGCTTGCTCTCTACCCTGTCCGATGAAAAAGGTGACCTCATGGAAACCAGTGACGAAGTGGTGAACAAGTGGGGCCTGTATCTCCAGGAAACGCTCCGGCCTGGGGATGCTTGGCTCGTTGATCTCGGCGTGCGCTACGACCGCGTCACCTTTGACATCGAATCGGAAATCTTCCAGGAATATTCCTATGCAACGGCCAGTTTTGTGGCCAATAGGCAGACCATTAACATTGATGAAACCTTTGAGCGGGTCAGCCCACGGCTGGGCGTGGTCTGGGCAATGAACAGCATTTACAGTCTCTACGGCACGGTTTCCACCGGTTTCCAAACCCCCCAGTCATCGGAACTGGAAGACAACCCCAACCTGAAGCCGGCCACCACCGTTAACTACGAAACCGGTATGAAGGCCCGTTTCGAGGGCGGCCATGCCCTGGATTTGGCCCTGTTTCATATGCAGGTGAGCGACGAGGTGATCCAGACCATTCTCCCTGGCGGGGAGAGCTCCTATAACAATGCGGGCAAGACGAGAAAAAACGGCCTTGAGTTTACTGGTACCTACCAGGCCCTGGACGGGCTGGCCATCGGCGGCACTTACACCTACAGCGATTTTGAATTTGACCAATTCAGCGAGCCGATCCGGGTCTATGATCCGGTGACCCACACCACCAGCACCGTCCTGCTTGACCGCAGCGGTAACCAGCTGCCCTATATCCCCGAACACCAGTATTCGTTGTTCGCCCGCTATCGGCACCCGCAAGGGTTCAAGTGCAGTGTCACAACCTCCACCTGGGGCAGATATTACGTTGATGCCGCTAATTCCGAGACGTATGAGGGCTATACCTTCCTGACCAACCTCATGGTCGGTTATGAGAAAGGGCCCTGGGCTGTGACCCTGGATGTGCAGAATATCTTTGACGATACCTATGCCATGGAGGTGACCAAGGACTCTGTCGAGACGCGGTACAGGCCCGGCGCGCCACGCACCTTTTTTGGCAAGTTCACCTATGCGTTTTAAGGAGCGGTTGCCATGCAGAACATCAAGACGATGATCACCTTTAGCGCTGCCGTTGGCCTGTCCTTGCTGGGGGCCGTGTCCCATTTCGGTGATTCGGCCCATTCCATGGCGCTGCTCAGCAAGGACGGCGGTCGGGTGAAACACGCCGCCCATTTTGAGACCGGCCTGAACCGCTATGTCATGATCGCCACGGCCACGGTGTTACCGCCCTATCGCGGTGACGTGCGGGTGGCGGTGGAAAATGTCCCCGGCATGGCCTGGGCCATTCACAACTCCGAACCGGTGATCCCACTTGGTCTGCACCGGCAGCCGATTTTTCGCGACCATATCCTCAAAGGGGTACAGCCCCGTGATCGGTTGGTCCTCTGGGTGGTCATGCGGCCGGACGGCAGGAGTAGTGCCGCAGGGGCTGAAGAAGCTGCGGCGGCGCCTGCTGAACTGGGGCCGGGCGCTTCCTGCTGCCCCTTGCCGGAAAGTGTCGAGGCGGTTGAAGAGAGCGGCAACCAGTACCATCATAGCGGCGGCACCGGTCCGGCCCTGGCCTTCTATGACCAGGCCTCCGGAAACCAGGTCATGCGGGTGCCGATTCATTTTAACAGCAAGGAAGACCGAGCCGAATGAGTGCGAACACTACAAAAATATCGTTGTGGGCAAAATACCGAACCTTGATCCTGGTGCTGGCGGCTATGGCCTTTCTGCCGCCCCTGGCCCTCATTTTCCAGGCCAGCACCGGAGGTGTGAATTTCTGCGGCGAATGGTGCCCACGCATGTTTTTCACCTGGCGCGAGGGCATGACCACAACACAGTTCTTCATGGGTTTTTTACGGAGCTACATGGGGGTGGCGCTGGTTGCCGCCATCCTGCTCTCCACTCTTTTATTTGGTCGCTATTGGTGCAGCCATCTCTGCCCGGTGGGCAGCTCCACCGAACTGGGCAGCCGGCTTGTGCCAAAAAAGTTACGAATCAACTACACGGGCATCTCGGCCCCGCCGGTGCGCTACGGCTACCTTGCCGTTTATCTTCTGGCACCGCTCTTTGGCATCGGCAGCCTATGCTGCAGCTACTGCAATTTCGCCACCATGCCGCGTTTGTTCGGGGCCGCCTTCCTGGAGGCTGACCTCGCCTATTTCCTGCGCACCGCCGGTTTGATCAATCTGGGTATGATCATCCTGCTCGGCTTCATGGCCCGCGGCGGCCGGGGCTATTGTAATTTTTTCTGTCCCATCGGCGCCCTGGACAGTCTTGTTAACAGGATCGGTGCCCGGTTCGGCAAAAGAATGCGGGTCAACGCTGATAAATGTAATGGCTGCGGGGCCTGCGAAAAGGTCTGTCCCACCTGGGCCATCGACCGTGATCAACAACAGGCAACCATCAACCATTACTCCTGCTTCCCCTGCCGGGAATGCCAAAAGGCCTGCCCCCAGCAGGCCATTGATTATCGGTGATCCTATGAAAAATATGGCTGCAAAACTGTTCGGGACCGGCATCGGCGTAGCAGGTGGACTGGGTGGGCTTCTGGCGTCGGCCGGTTGCCCTGGGGGAGGATGCGCCTCCTGCTTCGGCTGCGTTGGTGGTGGGGTTGCGGTGCTGGCGGTGGCCGCCTATTCCAGATTCAAGAAAAAAAAGAAAGGAGGTATCAATGGATTGGCTGCAGGGAGCAATTGACTTTGGCATCATCGGCTTGCTGTTACTGATGAGTGTCATCGCCGTGGCCATAGCCCTTGAACGCCACCTTTTTTATAAAGGCATCCGGCTTGCCGACTATGGTGATCGCCAGACCCTGCAACTGGAACTCACCGACAAACTCCATATCATCGCCACCATCGGCAGCAATGCGCCGTATATCGGGCTCCTGGGCACGGTGCTGGGCATCATGCTCACCTTTTATGGCATCGGCCAGGACGGCTTCATGGACACCGGCAAGATCATGGTCGGCCTGGCCCTGGCCCTCAAGGCCACCGCCCTTGGCCTGGTGGTCGCGATACCGGCCATCATCCTCTACAACTTCCTGCTGCGGCGTGCCAAGGTGCTGTTGGTTCAATGGGAGTCCCAACATGGACGACAAACAGTTTGATTCCATCAACGTCATCCCCTTCATCGACATCATGCTGGTGCTGCTCACCATTGTGCTCACCACCTCGACCTTTATCGCCCAGGGGACCATCAGCGTTGACCTGCCAAAGGCCTCGGCCAGTCAGACTTCAACAAAGCGGGCGATCCTGATCGATATTGACAGACACGGCGCCATTGTCCTGGATGCGGAACCGGTGACCATTGCGGCCCTGGAGGACCGGCTTGACTCCCATGAACGGGAAACCACCGTCCTCATCCGCGCCGACCGGCAGATTGCCTTGCAGATCTTTGTTGAGGTGCTCAACACGGTAAAAGGGTTGGGTTTTGCCAAGGTGAGTTTGCAGACTGAAAAGATATGACGACCAGACAGATAAAGGCCCTGCAGCTGTCCTGTGCCATTCATGCGCTGCTGGTGCTGGCGATTATTGGAGCAACACGCACGGTCAGTGTTCCCCTGCGCATCGACCTGATGAATTTCACCATGCTCGACTGCAATGGCCTGGAGATGTCCGCCGCCGCGCTTCCCATCACGTCTAAAATCAGCGAAGACACAAGGTCTGCGGACGCCGCCGTCGATTCCAACCCGCCCATTATAGAGCAGCGCCACCAGAAAAAAGCGGTACGGGAAGCTCAGCGCCAAGCATTGGTGGCTGAAACGCCGCCCGCAGAACCAGCATCGGCAGAATCATTTGTCCAGGAGGAAACAGTTGCGGCCAAGGCAGAATCGGCAACACAAACAGTATTGCCAAAGCCGGTCGCCTCAGCTGCTGATATTGCCAGGCCAGCGCCATCCGGCCCACCGAACCCTGCCACACCTCCCCAGACCGCCGCCCGGGGAGCGGTCACGGCACAGTACTCCCAGACCAGCCAGGAACACTACCGGATCAACTATTTCGCCGGTATCCGCGACCGGATCCTGCGCAACTTGCGCTACCCCGCCGTGGCCCGGAAGAAAGGCTGGACGGGTCAGGTCAAGCTCTCCTTCCGTATCAATCACAAGGGCGGAGTGGAGGGCATCACCGTGTTGGCAAGCTCGGGATACGACCTGCTTGATCGCCAGGCCATGGATGTGGTGCGGCAGGTCGCGCCCTTCCCGCTCCCCTTGGGAAACGCCGAGATCACTATGCCGATCACCTTCAGCCTCACCCAATGAGCTTTTGGGCCATGGCGGCACAGGTCCTCCGTGCTTGTCGGCTCCGGTGGGGCCACGTTTTTGTCTATTTCCCGCCCCAGGGTGGCTTTAAGGATGTCCAACGCGGCGCCCGGGCGCTACTTGCTCCCCAGGTTACCGATCAAGGACTGCCAACGCCGTGACATGACAACTCTAAGCTGATTATGATTCCCACTCATCTTCAGACTATTTTCGGAGTAATTACCGCGAAGGCGGGAGATAAGCGCAGACTTCGACCCCGCTGCGTTGGCGAGACTTCCGAGATTCCCGCCGTCGCGGGAATGATCTTTTGGGCACAGGGTTTCTCTAGCAATTTCAGCAAGCTGAAAATAAAGGCTTTAGATTGGCTGAAGTTCGTTGGTAATCACAAACCTGCTTTTCAAAAGAACTTACCGGCCCGCTGTAGGCGGGAGAGCTTAATGACCAGATAGTTTCCTTTGATACGATGTGCCAAAGTGATGGGGGAACAGGCCTGAATAAACTGCCACTCCTCATCGGCCAAGGGATATCTGTAGCGGCAGGGCCAGCAGACAAGATCCCCATCCTCCACAAAATAACCGAGCTTATACTTAAAACAGCTGTAGCAGGCATCCAGGTGAGTATGGAGTTTACCATTGCCATCGGTTCTGACCAGAAAGTTAACATTCTTGTCGGCCAGCTTATAGGTATAGAAATGCACCCCGCCGTCGTCCACCACCGAGAGCGGCAGTTTGACGACATCTCCGTCAGCAACCACCTGGGGGTGTTCAGGGGCCTTATTGGGTCCGCAGCCGCCAGAGAAGAAAAGAATAAGGAACAGTGTGAAGGCTATACGTCGCATTTTGTCAGGACCTTACCCCCTCATGATCATATCCGGATCGGTAATTGCCGCTTTCCACGAGGGGATCAAGGTCGCTGTTATGTAAGGGATAATGGTAAGGAAGATAATGACAATGAGATGATAGGGCTCAATTTGCGGCGCCAGATTTATTTGCGGAAAGATGCTGGACCAGCCTTTCATCAGGGGGGAAAAAATGAGGCCGCCCAACAGATAGATATGGGCATGGGCGAAGATAATTCCGGGGAAAAAAGCCATGCTGGAGATAATAAGCCCTTCCCAGAATTTCAGCTCAATAATGTCGGAGGTATCCCAACCGATGGCCTTCAGTATGCCTATCTCTTTTCTCTCCTGGCCGCTGAGGCCGGTGGCCTTGTCCCAGGCCAGGATGGAAAATGCGGTAATGGAGCCGAAAAATATCGCCACCATCAAGCCGCCCCGCCAGGAGAATATCGCTTCATAGGTTTTGATAATCTGTGATTTTTCAATGGGCCTGCTATCAGGTATCATCTCCTGAATCTTGCGGGCAATTGTCGAGACCTCGTTGACGTTTCTCACCTTTACAACCAGGTCGGTGGCCATATCATCGGGGATGAGAAATATTTTTTTCAAATCAGCCGTTTTGAGGATCACCAGATCATTGGTCAGTATGGTTGATTTTGCCGTAAATATTCCAGCCACCCTTAAGGCATGCAGTTTCCCGTCAGCCCCCAGAACCGGAATGATGTCCTCTGTGTCCACAAAGCGGTTGTCGGCAACACCTTGGCCAATAACGCATAAGTCTTTGCCCTCTTGCTCGAAGAAGGAGCCTTCAACCATTTCCAAGACCTCCGGGGGCAGCTGGTCGGCACCTAAAAAGGTGTAGTTGCTATTGACCGGCGGGTCGTAATGATATCCCCAGTACCGAGGTGTGACCGCAGTTACCCCTCTTATCTCTTTAATCTTTTCGGCATATTGCAGCGGCACCAGTTCATGCCGTCCCCCTCGCATTCTCTGGACAATGAGTTCCGGCGAGTAGCCCAGTAATGCAACCGCCTCATTTTTGAGGGATTCAGAGAAAAAAATAGCGGAAGAGAAAATGAAAACATTTAAGGTGTAGGCCAGAATAATCACAATGTTCTTCAGTTTCTGTCTGAAGAGTGACGACAGGGCAAACTCAAGTATGCGTTTGTGTTTTTCTATGTTCATTTTCTAGCCGGCTGTTATTTGTCGGAGTGTATTTCAGCGATCTGGCCGGGAGATTTTGGCCATGGAGGCCGCGTTTTGCGATAATTTATAAAGCGCGGCAGGGGCGGTCAGTGAGCCGGAAGGGAAACGTTCAATGGCGGCGGGAACATCTTGAAACGGCGCAAAAAAGTCGGCCTGCGATGGGTGTCTGCTGTACCTGGCCTCAGTCCAGAGCGAGAGGTCCGTGAGCATCAAGTTTTTTACCAGCTGCTGGTTGGCCTTAAGGGCTGGGGCTCTCTTCGTTGAGGAGATAGAGACGGAGACCGCCAGGGTTGTTAAGAGTAGAATCTCAAATAATAAAATTCCAGAAAAAATTTTATATTTCATCAAGGATCTACACTCTTTTCTGAGCCCGGGTTTTCCTCATCATCCCCAAAGTTTGGTTTATCATCAAAGTTCGGTTCATCCCCAAAGTTTGGTTCATCATCAAAGTTTGGTTCATCCCCAAAGTTTGGTTCATCATCAAAGTTCGGCTCATCATCAAATTTGGGTTCATCACCAAATTGGGGTTCGTCTCCATCCTTCATGGCCGCTTCTTCCCAGGGTTGCAGGGTCAGAAAATAGCTGAGAAGGGCATCTATGTCGCGGTCCGGCAACTGGGCCTCCCAGGCTGGCATCTGCAAGGGGGGCATAGGGCCTTTTTCATCCAACTTAATGGCACCAGACCCTTTCTTGACTAGCTCTTTGAGCGCTAGATATCGAGCCAACACCAGATGGAATCGCGGGATGTCCGGGGTCTCTGGAAGGTTTTCCAGGTCAGGGTGTTTGATTATCAGGTCAATAAAGGCCTCGGCATCTTCTTCCTTTTCCAGAAAGAGCTTTTTAGCGGTTATATTGTGGGCCGGCACCGTCTTTTTGGCATAGTTCAGATTCTCTACCCCGCCAATACCAGCATTGCCGTGGCAGGTGTTGCAACCCTTTTGAAGATAAAGATATTCCCCGAGATCAATTAAATCATTCTCGGGCCGCTGGATATAGCCGGGAACGCAAAGGGGACAGGTGATCGGTGGCGGTGTTAAGGGGGTCTCTCCAACCGGGGTTATGACAATCCAGCCGCTCATATAAAAATGGCAATTGCCGCAGAGGGAGGTACAGAAATACTGGTAGACCCCAGGCTTTTCAGCCAGAAACTCAAGTTGGAGGGGATGACCTGGTTTTATATCTATGGGGCCCAGGTTGAGGGCTGGTACATAAAATTGGTGAACAACATCAGCGGTCGTTAGTCGTAAAACAACCTGGTCCCCCACAAACACATGCACGGTCATGGGCTGGAAGTTCTTCCACCAATAGTTGAGGCCATTAACCGTGTCCAGGGTAAAGGCGCCGTTTTCAGCAACGCCGGTAATATCAAAGACCTTTACCCCTGCAGGATACTTAGCCAGAAAGCGTTCTTCTCTGTACCATATTGCCGAGAGCACAAGAGCAGGGACAAGAATGATAATGCAGATGACACTTAGAGTGGCTAGTTTCTCTCTTTTCATAATTTCAGCCCGCAAAAATTCTTAACAAAATTATGGAGATTCCAGTGCACAAGGCTGCCAGGGGGATAAGGCTTCTTATTGCTTCACTTGTCACGGGATAAATTTTTTGAGCAATCTCGTAGCCCCGTTTCATGGAAAAGGTCAGACCGATTAATAATGAACTTATCTGAATATAGACGATGTACTGCGGGAAAAGCGGTTTCCACTGCATGTGGGCGGTGCCAAAAAGGTCCCAGCCCCAGCCCATGGGGTCTGAAAAGCTGGAGATTATATGGGTATTATTTACCAGCACCGCTGGCAGACTGAAAGAGATCCAGGCCGTTAAGCCAAGGGGGACCAGAAGATAAGAGTACTTGAGAAAGAGTTTGCTGGCGGGAACACTTTTCCGGCCGGCGAGTACCTTGCCGAGCCAGGAAAAAACAAACCAGACAGCAGGAAAACCAATCAAGGCAGTAAACCAGAGAGTGCCGGCAAAAATTGAAAATCCCTGAAAATTACGAACCTCGCTGATATTGGCCCAGCTCTTTAGGAATCCCCAGGGCCCGAGATAGGTGGCACTGTAAACCAGGGCGAGGGTGATCATAATAAAGGCCATCCAGGCCTGATCATAGCCCTTGATGTCGGTATCAGCACAAAATGGCCGAGCCTGTAACGTCATATTGCTGTTGTCGCAGGATTTGATGCACTCCATACATAACCCGCAGTGATTGTTGAAGCTCTGCTTACTGGGGTTCTGGGACCAAGGGCAGCTCCAGCCCCGTTCATTGCCGTTCAGGCAGGCTCTGGTCCGGCAGCCGGCACAAAGTAATGGTGACTGGGATCGTACCTCGACCATGGCCGCCATGCTGTACAGGCTCATCCAGCCCCCTACCGGGCAGATATAGTTGCAGAAGGTACGTTTGCGGTAGATATAATGGCTGGCCGTGGCAAGGATGGTGAGACCCACCAGCGCCACAGCAGTGGTGATCGGACGGGTTACCAGCATGGCGCTGAAGGTGCAGAGGGACAGAAAGAGGATGTTCGCCAGCCAAATATTAGAAAGGGCTTTTGGCCATTTTTTTCTTAAGCCCCTCATGGGCGGGGTGCGGGTGTCTGGATTCCTGGGGCCTGGGCCTAACAGTCTGCCCCTCTGCAGCCACTCCCCCAGAAAAGGGAAGGGGCATGCCATGCACCATATCCTGGCGCCAAAGGGGATCATGAAACATATGAGCAAGAACCACCAAAAAATCCAGACAATGGTGACACTGATGTTTTTGTTACCGATGGGTGAGCCATAAAAACCGGCAATGATAAAAAAAATTAAACAGGCGAAAATAGGGAGATAAAGGGAGAACTGTAGGCCTTTAAAACTAAGCAGCCTTCTGAGGCCAGGTATCTTTGCCAACAGGTCCATCCGCCAGGGCGGCGGAGGGCTGATATATTGGTCAGGGGGTGGCTGCTGCCTGGCATCCATGAACATGAGGATGAAAGAGGCCAAAAGGAGGCCAAGCATCGCGCCGACAGCGGCCTTAAATGGATAGTTGGGCTGGACAATCAACTCTCCCAACATGAAAGGGTGCAACGTGCCGCAGGTAACCGAGCACCGGTAAAAAAACTTGCCCCAGCGGTCGGCTATAAATGAAGTTTCCGTAACCGGGGTAGCTTTTTTTTCTGTGTCAGGGTTGCGGAGATAAAAAGGGATTTTCCCAGGAAAGATGGTGGCCTCGATGCCGTGGCCTTCAAGGTGAAAACCATGAACCACATCCCTGGAGGCAAGTCTGAGGCGGATTTCATCCCCCTGATCCACCACAAGCCGATAAGGGGAATACTCCCAGAGCCCTGCCTTTATATAGAAGTCCCTCTTCTGGCCGACCTCGGGTGCTGGTTTTGCCAACAGTACTGGGATTATGGCGCCAAGCAGCACTATGGCCAAGCCGATTGTCAGTAATTTTATATATTTTTTCATAAGCTGCAAATAAGAGTCAGTTTGCGGTGCCATGTTAAAAAACGACCCACCTGGAGGGTCTGGGGACACATGGTAGTCTTTTCCCACTATTCAAGCGTCTGTTTACGTTGACCTGTGGCTTACGTGCAGTATGAGAGTTCCTCTATTGGGCATATTGTCTTTTGGTAATGGCAATATTAACCTTGGTACTCTTGCCGGCCTCAACCTTAATGGGGGCCTCGCCTCCCTTCATCTTCAGTTTTTTATGCCAGGTTTTCAAGACATACTCTCCAGGAGGAACTCTATCTATACGATATGTGGTCCTCTGGGTATCGCCGTCAATCTCGGCATGGGTATAATATGGATTATCCAGAATGATTATATTGGCCGCCATCTCCAGATGCAGCTTGCACAGGGTGATGACTGTGCCGGTTTCGTTAAAGGTATGAACCACGCTTTGTCCCTTATCCCAGGTGCCGATATCCAGAGTTTCGCCGGTTTTGTCAAAGAGGAAAAAGACATTATGCTTTTCCGAGTCATTATTGAGGAACTCAACCGAGGTGCCTTTCTGGAGGGCAAGGACATGGGGGATAAAGAGCAACCCCCTCTGGTCCATCTGCATGAGTTTGTCCGTTACCGGCGGAAAAGAGGTATCGCTTTCCAGATAGACGATAACATCTTTGGAGTTTCTGGGGCCTGTGGTCTCAGCCTTTGTCTTCCAGACCATGATGATGCCGCCCACCGATCCATAGCCGGTGTCTTCTGCCGTTAGTTTCTTGGCGGCGGCTTTTTCTTCTGCTAGTTTCTTGGCAGCTACTTCTTCTGCTAGTTTCTTGGCAGCTACTTCTGCCGCTACTTTCTTGGCGGCGGCTTCTTCCTCTGCTAGTTTCTTAGCAGCTACCTCTGCCGCTACTTTCTTGGCGGCGGCTTCTTCCTCTGCTAGTTTCTTAGCAGCTACCTCTGCCGCTACCTTCTTGGCGGCGGCTTCTTCCTCTGCTAGTTTCTTAGCAGCTACCTCTGCCGCTACTTTCTTGGCGGCGGCTTCTTCCTCTGCTAGTTTCTTAGCAGCTACCTCTGC
>JBFFNX010000034.1:0-18463 GCA_041562995.1 Desulfurivibrionaceae bacterium | reverse complement strand
GGCGAGAGATAAAACTACAGCCAGCAATACTCTTTGATTGTCCATGACACAGGTCCTTATGCACCTTGAGCGGTGCTGCAAAATGTCAACCCGCTACTTCACAGGGTCATAGCCACCCTTACAAAAAGGGTGACAGCGCAGTATACGACGCAGGGCAATAAAACCGCCCCGTAGAGCACCGTACTGATCAATGGCCTGGACAGCATATTGAGAACAGGTGGGAATAAAACGACAGGTGGGAGGAAAAAGAGGAGAAATGGCGCCTTGATAAAAACGAATTATCACAAAGAAGATTTTCTTCACCGCTTTCTCCGGTTGGCACTTTCGAAAGAGGCGTTCACCACGTGGGCAACAGCTTCAGTGACCTCGTGGGGATTTTTGAATGTACACTCTTTGCGCACGGCAAAGACAATATCCTTGGAGGGTGGCAAGAAATCGCGGTTTAAGCGGAAAAATTCCCGGATAATCCTCTTCATGCGGTTGCGTAAAACCGCCTTTTTCACACCATGAACACTTATACCAAGCCGGTTGAAGTCCTGGTCATTTTCGCTAAAAATCAGGCTGAAATGACTACCCCGCAACCTTTTCCCCTGTCGATATACGACACTGTACTGTTCAGGCTTTCTGAGGAGGGCCGTTTTCGGGAGTTTAAAGCCCATAGTGATATACCCGGGTCCAGTCCAACCTAAAAATCGGCAACCCCCTCAAAAATCGTACTTAGTGAGCGGCTGAAAGACGCTTACGTCCCTTGGCACGACGGGAATTAATGATGTTACGACCGGCCTTGGTGCTCATTCTAAGACGAAAACCATGGGTACGGGCCCGTTTCAGGTTGGATGGTTGAAAAGTACGTTTACTCATTGTTAATTCCTCATGGTACATGGGCCAGACAGCAGGCTGGCAACTATTAAAAAAAGCGGGTTATAAGGCAGATAACAGCCAAAAAACGGGCTGTTGATGAAAAAAAGGGACTGCCTTCCCACTGACGGTAGCTCCAAAGAGGCATATAGAACATATCAGAGAGCAAGTGTCTAGAAAAAATTCATACCGTCTAGACGACTTGACATGGCCATCATACCTTCCGGCCCTCCCCTTTTTCCTATCCCTGGTGTCTTTTACCTTATCGGCATAAAAAAGCCCCTGCCAAAAAAACGGCAGGGGCGAGGTAAAGCAGTACAAAAAGAACCACTTACAGCAAGTCGAATTTCTTTAAGGCGTATTTGGCACCCTGCAGGGAAAGAACAAGCAGGGCCACCCAACTTATTATAAGAATTGCATTCATCATAATCGCATCTCCTTAATACATTTCATGGGCGTTCTCACCCTCGGTCAACTCTTCAGGCGTCAGCTTTTTACTATCCATAAGTTTCCAGACATACACCACATAGGCCAGGACAAAGGGAATGCCCAGGGCAACATAGGTCATAGCCGTCAGGGTATACTTGCTGCTGGAGGCGTTAAAAATGGTCAAGCTTGACTGGAGATCGGCATAGGATGGATAGAAAGCCGTATTATTGTACCCAGCCGTCAAAAAGATTGCCAGGGCAGTGAGCACCGTGCCCAATCCGGCAAACCAGATGCCCTTCACCGAACCCTTAAAACAGGTGGCAATCACACCGTAAATCACCAGGCCCAGACCAGCCAGCAAAAAGACCAGCAACAGTGGCATGGCCAGCAGATTATTGAGATACTTGCCCTTTTCCATGAATACTTCAAGGGTCTCAGGGTTCACGGCAAAGCCTTCCATGGTCACCAGGCTGATCAGCACAAAAAAGAGAAAGGGCAGCGTCCAGAGAAAATTAATCAACACGGAACGGCGGCTCCGGGCGTTCAAGGCCTCGTGAACAATATTATTCAAGAGATACATGCCACCCAAGGTACGGCCCAGGAAGACCAAAAAGAGGCCAAAGGCCAGGTTGAACAGGTTGGTGGCGGCCTCAAGCCCGCGCACCGAGGTCTGCCAGGTCACCTGGTTATACTCATTAAGGGCAAAGGCGGAACCGGTGAAAAATGTGCCCACTGCCGCGCCAATGAGGAGCACTCCCACGGTACCATTTATAAAGAGAAAAAATTCATAGGCCCAGGAGCCTAAGAAATTATCCGGCTTTTTCCGATACTCATAGGCCACGGCCTGAATAATAAAGGTAAAGAGAATACACATCCACACCCAGTATGCGCCACCAAAGCTTGTTGCATAAAATTTTGGGAAAGCGGCAAAAAGGGCGCCACCAAAGAGGACCAGGGTCGTGAAGGTCATTTCCCATTTGCGGCCCAGGGAGTTTATCATCAGGGCCTTTTCCTCATCGTTATGGGCCAGGGTAAAGAGCATGCTCTGCCCCCCCTGAACAAAGAGGAGAAAGACAAAGAGGGAGCCGACAATGGAGACTATAAGCCACCATATCTGCTGTAAGGTCGAGTAGTCTAAATTTCCAATCATTGTTATTTCTCCTCCGGGCCGATTTGAATCTGCTTGGACAGGATCTTTATTTCCGCAATCAGAAGCATGGTAAAGAGACCGAGGAAAATAAAGAAGGTCGTTTGCACGGTTCCAGTGCTCAGGTTTGTGTTGGCCACATGGACAGGCAGCATACCTTGAATGGCCCAAGGTTGCCTTCCCACCTCGGCAACAACCCAGCCGCATTGCTGAGCGACATAGCCCAAGGGAACACAGAGCACGCCGACAATCTGAAACAGGCGCTGTTGCTCCAGGTTGCCCTTATAGAGATAATAAAGGGCCACCAGAAAAATCAGGGGAAAGAGGGTGCCAAGGACGACCATGATATGAAAGGCGTAATAGGTCGTTGCCACCGGAGGTGCGGCATCCGAAGCCTTTGCCAGGTGACCATAGCCCATGTCATCTTTATATATGTTGAATTGCTGCAGGGCCTCCTGGGAGACGACCTCGTTATTATTATCCTTGGCCTCCTTAAAAGCGGCCAGATAGTCGATGGCCTGCCGGCCCCGCTCCATACGGAGAGCAACACTGGTAATCCCCTGTTCCTCATTACCAAAAACCAGGTCATTGATACCAGGCACAAAGGAACCAAATTCACGGTTGGCCAGCAGGGAAAGAGCCACTGGCACCTTGACGGCAAAGATAAACTCCTTCTGCTCGTCGCCGGGCTGCTTAGCGGAATTGATGACACCCATGGCAACAAGGCCGGCATTCACCTCACCGACATAGAGACCTTCCATGGCAGCCAGTTTCATGGGCTGTTTCTGAGCCACTTCAAAGGCAGCCTCGTCACCGGTAAATCCGCAGTAGCTGGCGGCCAAGAATCCAAATACAGCAGCCACGGCAATGGAACGCTTAGCCATGAGCTGGTGGCGGCCCTTGAGGAGGTACCAGCAGGAAACACCAAGGACAAAGAGGGAGGCCAGCAGAAAGCCGGAGCTTGTGGCGTGGGTAAATTTAGCGATGGCATAGGGAGACAAGGCCACTTCCCAGAAGTTCTGCATCTCGAAGCGGGCCGTATCCGGATTAAAGGCCATACCGACCGGATATTGCATCCAGGCATTTGCCACCAGAATCCAGAGGGCGGAAAGGCTGGAGCCAATCGCCACCATCCAGGTGGAAAAGAGGTGGAATTTTTTGGACACCCGATCCCAGCCGAAAAACATCAAGGCAAAAAAGGTGGCCTCAAGGAAGAAGGCAAAAATACCCTCAATCGCCAAGGGCGCGCCAAAGATATCACCCACCATCCACGAGTAATTGGACCAGTTGGTGCCGAACTCAAACTCCATAATGATACCGGTGGCCACCCCGATGGCAAAATTGATGCCGAAAAGGGTCATCCAGAACTTGGTTATTCTCTTCCAGTCCTCATTGCCTGTCTTCACATAGATAGACTCAAAGAAGGCGACCAGGAAGGAAAGGCCAAGGGTCAGCGGCACAAATATCCAATGATACATCGCCGTCAAGGCAAATTGAGCCCGGGCCCAATTCACCTGAGTTAGATCAACTTGTTCAATCATTATTACCTCCCATCTTTGTTGATTGTGTGAAGTTGCGCAGCACATGGCTGGCACGTTCATGATCGGTAGTGAAATTTGTTTTTAGATAATTTGGAAAAAAGAAAACCTTCAACACGGCAAACATGATGAAAAGCTTAATGAAAATTATGGTCCACAGCTTTTTGCCGACCCGCATCCTCCGGAAGCCATCACGATACAAGGTATAAATGTCGAGGATCATTGCAGTCACTTTTCGATAATAGTTATTATTTTGAGGTGTTTATAATCCTGGAAGCCAACTCCTGTCAAGAAGAATCCAACAATTTACACCTGGTTGTCAAGCAGCAATTCTCCCATGCCAAGATAGACTTCAGTGGGTTTTCTCTGGCCATGCAAGCTAAAGAGACAACTCAGACAGCTGAAAACAAGGGCAACTCCTGGAGTGCGCTACTGCCCTTCCTGCCGGGCCTGCAGGCTCCCCAGAAGCTTGAGGAAAAAGGGATCATCCCTATTGGTGAGTTTGACGTGGACGGTATAATCGTTACGGAGATGATATTTTGAACTGACAATAAGGCCCCGGAGATCAAAGGCAGCGGTGCCCAATGAAAAGGTTAGACGCACTGGGCGGCCCAACAGCATCCTGGCGGTACTCTGCTGAGAGCTCTTGATATAAAAACAAACCCCGCCGGCAGAAACATCATCCAAGACGCCACGGAAGGAGGCGCCAATATCTTGGCCCTGCAGGTTCTGCAGCTGGGCGTTAAGCACCCCTTCAAGCTGAAAGCGCTTATTCTGGCGGCGATCAAGATTTTTGGCAGCTTGCGAATGATCAAGACTACTGTGTTTCCGGCAGTAGAAGCGTAACTTCTCCTCCAGGCTTGGCAGTGATTCCTGCCAGTCCTCCATACTCTTGCGTTCCAGATATTTGATGGTTACCGGGCTTTGACAGATCACAGAGGTTGTGCAAATGGAAATGCCGAAAAAGGTATCTTCCCCGGCAATATCACCGGCCTTGAGCTGCTGCAACAGAAACTGCTTGTCCCCCTGCCGGCAGACAATATTGGCTTGGCCCTGAATGATAAAAAAAAGACGGTTGTTGAGCCTGCCCTGTTCGATGAAGGCTGTGCCCGGCTTGAGACTTGTTTCTTTAAGGGCAAAATAGAGGGCGTTATTTTCCTCCTCACTGAGTCCGTGCCGTAATCCCTGCCACTGCTCATGATAGGAAGGGTCAATGGCCGCTGATTTTGCCGCTTCGATAACCTCTGCTGAACCAATAATTTCAGTTAAGGCCATACCATCGGCGGCAATGAGTTTGAGCCGTAAGCCTTCTGCCGCCGCAAAATCCCGCCGTTCTGCCGCGGCAATGATCATTTCATAAAGTTGTTTAACCGATTCTCCAGACATAGATAGCCCCCTATCTGCATGAATGAACGAGGAAAAGAAAAATAACATAGGCCCAAGGCCCGTGCACAGCCCTTACCGGGGCCTGGTGAGATACCACTGGGTCAGCTGGATAATCCGCTGATCAAAAAAGAGATAGAGGAGACTGGCCACCGCCAAAAAAGGGCCGTAGGGAATCCTGGTTTGGCCACCTTTTCTCTGCTGCACCATGGCCCCTACCCCGACTATGGTCCCGAGCAGTGAGCTGCAGAAAATAACAAAGGGCAAGGCCTGCCAGCCCTGGAAGGCCCCGATCATGGCAAGCAGTTTAATATCACCGCCGCCCATCCCCTGCCTCTTGGTGGCCAGATAATAGCCCAGGGCAATGGCGTAAAAAATACCCCCACCAAAGAGAATGCCCAGTAAAGAGTCCTGCCAGATGAGACCAGGCAGCAAAAAAGAGGCGGCAAGACCAATAACAATGCCCGGAAGACTGATGCGATCGGGAATAATCTGGTGATACAGGTCAATGACGATAATAACGAGCAGGGCGGCTGCAAAAACAAAATAGATCAAAAAGGCCGCCGAGATAAAGAAGCGCTGCATGAGAAAGAGGGAGAGCAGGGCCATGGCCAACTCCACCAAGGGATACTGAATGGAAATCTTCTGCTGGCAACTCCGGCAACGGCCCCGCAAAAAAAGAAAACTTATGATGGGGATATTTTCATACCAGTGGAGGGGCGTTTTACAGTTTGGGCAATGGGATCCGGGGAAAACCACCGAGGCCTCAGGATCTGGAAGGCGGAGAATCACGACATTAAGAAAACTGCCAACAATGGCCCCGAAAAGAAAGGCGAAAATTTCAAAGAAAAGCATATTCATGGCGCCATAATAAGATGAGCCACGCCACCTTGCAACAAACAACTTCTTTTTTTACTGTAACTCTTTAGAAAAGAAGGTATTTTTAGCTTTCTGTTGCCTCGCGGTTATCCCGGCATTTACCTTAAAAGCTGATACCTATGTCACCAACCTCCCCTTCCATGAATGCGGCCATCCAGCAACTTCGCGCCGAAATTATTGCCCCGGTGTGGCAACTAAGCCCCCAGCGCATTATCCGTCTCAGGTCAGCCTTTGCCACTTTGAGCGATTTTTTTGCACACCGCACCCATGCCCTGGCCCTTCTAAAAATGGCCACCAGCGTTGTGGACCATCTTGAGCACCACGACAACCAGTCCAATGCCGTGGACTTCCTCAAAGAGGCCATGGCCCACATTGTCAGCCTCTATGAAGATGATGAGCAGGATCCCCATCGGGAAAAAGAAACGGCCAGCCGGGCCTATAAACGCTTCCTGCGCCTCAACATCAGTTTGATTAAAGGGAGCCCCCAATCACCCAACCCAGGGCAAACTGCCTCGGAATTATTAGACAAACTCGAAACTCTTTCTAAAGAGACGTCCCACTTGCCCCACCTGCTTGAGCAGGCTGGACCCCTCTCGCCGGAAGACATCCAGAGAGCAAGCGCCCTTCTCGGCAAGATATCGGCCGCAATAAATATTGTCTGGGCCCATCTTCCTTCTCCCCCTCAATAGACTGGCTTGTGTTTGTCGATAATGCCCCATATAATGAAGCAACTTTGCCTCCCCCACCATAGTGATCATCAGGACTGAAGTGTAGTCCAGGAGAAACAAATGACTGAACACGATGACCGCCGGCACAATGCCCGGGTCGCATTTAACGCCACCGTCGATCTTGACTTTACCGGCCGGAAATATAACGGCTGTGAAACGGAGAATCTCTCCACCAAGGGCGTGCTGGTCCTGGGCATTACAGATCGCGCCCTGGGCGACACCGGCGCCATTGCCCTCCATCTTTCCGGCACCAGTCATGACATCTCTCTAACCATGCGCGGCGAGGTGGTCCGCCTTGAGGACAAGGGCATCGGCATCCGCTTTACCGAAATCGACCTGGATAGCTACACCCACCTTCGCAATATCATTTATTATAACTGCGCCGATCCTGACTCCCTGGCAGAATTCCCCTTTGACAACGAGTAAACCATGGCCCTCCTGCAACTGACCACCATTCCCCTAGGCACTCAAACCCCCAGTGTTGGCGATTATGTCGCTGAAATCCAAAAGGAGCTTGAAAAGACGAACATGCCTTTCCGCCTTAATGACATGGGTACCGTTATTGAGGGGAACATTTCTGAACTTCTGGCCATCATAGATAAGATCTATGAAATTCCCTTTAAAAAGGGGGCGATGCGGGTGGTCACCCAGATTGTCATTGATGACCGCCGCGACAAGAAAGTTGCTATTGGTGACAAAATTACCGCTGTTCAACACATTTTACAGCACCAGCAAGGGGACTAAAAGATGGCTAAGAAACGCCCTCAACCACCGGCAAATAAGCTGCCGCTTTTTTTAATCAGTTTTTTCATTATCATGTTTTGTGTCGGTGTCTTTTTTGATGAACCCTCCCGTGTCCTTGAACAGGCGTGGCAAATCTGTTTAAGTTGTATCGGCATAGGCTAACGTTCCTTTTTGATCCTCCCTTTCTAAACAAACCCCACTCATATGGAATTTTTTCGAAACTGGTTTCAGGCTGCCATCTTGGTTCTCACCAACGCCTCCTGGGCCTTTCCCTTTAGCCGCTCGCTGTACCAGGGACCATTGAAGGTCCTCTGCTCGCCGGGCCTGAACTGCTACTCCTGCCCGGCCGCCACAGTGGCCTGCCCCATCGGCGCTATACAGCAGCTCCTCCTTTCGGTGCGCATGACCCTGGAAAACGGCCAATTCTATGTCGGCTTTTATGTCATCGGCACCATAGGTTTTCTCGGGGCGATCTTTGGCCGTATGGTCTGCGGCTGGGCCTGTCCTTTTGGCTTCATCCAGGAACTCCTCCATAAAATTCCCTCCCCGAAATTTTCCGTACCCCGCCCCTTACGCTATGGCAAATATGCCATCCTGGCCCTCACCGTTTTTATTCTGCCGGTGGTTCTCATCAATGATTTCGGCATGGGCCTGCCCTGGTTCTGCAAGTTCATCTGCCCGGCCGGCACCCTGGAGGCGGGTTTGCCCATGCTCTTTTTACAGCCCGACCTCCGGCAGATTATCGGCACCCTGTTCTGGTCAAAATTTACGGTTATGCTACTGTTTCTGGGCTGGAGCGTCATGGCCAGCCGTCCTTTTTGTCAAACCACCTGCCCCTTAGGCGCCTGGTACGCCCTTTTTAAAAAGGCGAAGACCATTCGCCTCACCCTGGACGAGTCAAAATGCACCCATTGCAAGGAATGCCATTCTGTTTGTCCCATGGGCGTCAAATTCGATGAATCTCCTGACGATGGCGAATGCATCACCTGCCTGAGGTGTATGAATCAAAGCTGCCGTTTTGGGGCCATCGGACTTGAGATCGGTGGTCTGCCGGTCCAGGCTGGCGATATCCGCATCAAAAAACAGACTCAGGATTGAAACCTTTTTTTAACTGGACAGTTTCTATACACATCGGTAGGTTACAAAAGCTTTTTCTCTAAAATCAATGGAATGAATTCTATGATACGTAAGTTGTTTCTGACAGTGCTTGCCTGCTTTTTGCTGGCAGCTTCCGCCTCCCTGGCCCAGGCCAAGATGGTCAGCGTTGATGCAGACATGATCAATCTGCGCAGCGGACCAGGCACAAAATACAAGGTGCTCTGGGAGCTTGGCCGCGGCTATCCCCTCAAGGTGATCGGTTCAAAAGGGGGCTGGTACCGGGTTATCGACTTCGAAAATGATAAGGGCTGGGTCTATAAAAAACTGGTGGGCCGCACCCCGCACCTGGTGGTTAAAAAACGCGCTGTCAACCTGCGCAGCCGCCCGACCACCAATTCAAAAATAGTTCGCCAGGCCAAACGGGGTGTTGTTCTCCGCACCTTGGACAGCAAGCCAGGGTGGGTCAAGGTGCGCCATGACGAGGAAAATGTCGTGGGCTGGATCAAGCGTGATCTGCTTTGGGGCTGGTAACGCCTCTTTTCCCCTGTAAATTTTTTTTTTAATCCCACCTCTTTTTTGAGGATGGGATTTTTTTTGGAGATTTTCTTGAAACGTATTCCAGAACCGGAACTCATGGAGGACCCTGAGCAGAGCAAGGCGTATGCCGAAGCAGATTTCAGCCAGGCGAACTCCCAGTTTATTCGCCTTTTCAGCGCCGCCTTCCCCGACTTCACGGGCAAGGCCCGGGTTCTTGATCTTGGCTGCGGCCCTGGCCATATCCTTATGGACTTTGCCCAAAAATTTCCAGACTGCACCTGTCTGGGCATTGATGGCTCCGCGGCCATGCTGGGCCATGGCCATGCCCGGGCGGCAGAGATCAGCAGCTCCTCCTTGACCCTGCAATGCCGCTGCCTGCCTCTGGGTCATGATTTTGGCACCTGGCAGGTTATCTTGTCAAACAGCCTGCTCCATCATCTTGCCGACCCTGGAGATCTCTGGCGCTCCATTACCCAGGTGGCAGCACCCGGGGCCCTGGTCTTTATTATGGATCTCTTCCGGCCCTCCTCAGATGCGGCAGCAGCGGCCATTGTCGCACAATACAGCGGCAATGAGCCCTTGATCCTGCAGAATGACTTCTACCGCTCCCTGCTTGCCGCCTACCGGGTGGAGGAAGTTGCGCAACAGCTGCACGATCAGCGCCTCAATTTTCACTGCCAAGAGGTCAGCGACCGCCATTTGGCGGTCTGGGGACGAATGTAATAAAAAGCCAAGGCACCTTTTCGGTAAAACCCGCAACACGGTGTTTCCCCGGCAATCCCTGTGCTAACAACAGGCCTGCCAGCTGTCATTTCCCTGGACAGACATGGCCAAAAGCGCTTACATTGCCCAAAATAACTAAGATAAGCGTATTCAATTTTACCTGATTTTATTTAAGGAGTTTTATTGTGAAACGAATCATCCTCCCCCTGCTCTTGGCGCTTTTTGCCTGTCTTCAGCTCCCGGCCCAGGCCCTCGCCGCAGCAGCGGCCCATGGCAGCAATCTTGACCTCACCGGGCATGGCATCGGCTATGCGGCCCTGGCCATCTTTGTGATTGCCTATCTCTTTGTCATGGGCGAGGAATTTATCCATCTCCGCAAATCAAAGCCGGTGCTGCTGGCCGCCGGCCTGATCTGGGGGATGATCGGCTATATCTACGCCGCCCACGGCTTACCCCATGCCGCCGAGATCGCCATCCGCCATAATATCCTTGAATATGCCGAGCTCTTTCTCTTCCTGCTGGTGGCCATGACCTATATTAACGCCATGGAAGAACGCCGGGTCTTTGAGGCCTTGCGGGTGCGCCTGGTCTGTGGTGGTTTCTCCCTGCGCCAGTTGTTCTGGATTACCGGCCTGCTCTCTTTTTTCATCTCGCCGGTGGCCGACAACCTCACCACCGCCCTGCTCATGTGTGCCGTGGTCATGGCCATTGGGAAGGACAATGCCAAATTTATCAGTCTGGCCTGTATCAATATTGTGGTGGCCGCCAATGCTGGCGGCGCCTTTTCTCCCTTTGGCGACATCACCACCCTCATGGTCTGGCAGAAGGGTATGGTTGACTTCTGGACCTTTTTCCACCTCTTTATCCCCTCAGCCGTCAACTGGCTTGTGCCTGCGTTTATCATGAGTTTTGCCGTGCCCAATACCCAACCGACGACCTGCGAGATCAATGTCAATATGAAGCGCGGCGCCGTGGTGGTCATGGTCCTGTTCCTGCTTACCATCTGCACGGCGGTGAGCTTTCACAATTTCCTGCACCTGCCGCCCATGGTGGGCATGATGACCGGCCTGGCCTATCTGAAGTTCTTTGGCTTCTACCTTAAGAAGACCCATAAGAAAAAAGGCGAACTGCCACAACGACGCATATCTGACACGGATGGGCAGCTGGGCGACACGGTTCCCTTTGACATTTTTGCCAATATTGCCCGGGCCGAGTGGGACACCTTGATGTTTTTCTACGGTGTTATTCTCTGCGTGGGCGGCCTTGGCTTTATGGGCTACCTGGCCATGGCTTCCCAAACCATGTACACCGGCTGGGGGGCCACCCCGGCCAATATTATGGTGGGTGTCCTGTCAGCCATTGTCGATAATATCCCGGTGATGTTTGCCGTACTCACCATGCGACCGGAGATGTCTGAAGGGCAGTGGCTGCTGGCGACCCTCACCGCTGGAGTGGGTGGCAGCATGCTCTCCATCGGCTCTGCAGCCGGAGTCGCCCTCATGGGTCAGGCCCGGGGCAGATACACCTTTTTTGGCCACCTGAAATGGACGCCGGTCATTGCCCTTGGATATGGTGCCAGTATCTGGGTCCATTTTCTGGTGAACAGCAGTCGTTTTTAGACTGTGTGATCCTTGTAAAAAAAATGCCCTTTGTCATTGGCGCGGGGCGCGCCAATGACAAAGGGCATTTTTTGTGGGGCCCCGCATCCCCCCTCTTAGCAAACGGAGGGGACTTGTTATTTCTGGGGTGGAAATTTATCCAAAATTTCTTTGACAAGGATATGGAAGAATCTATCTATGTCATCGGGGGTACTGGCCTCAGCCATTGCCCGGCTGCTTGTCCCGCGCCAGAGTAACTGCTCCGTTTCAGCTGCGATGATATCAATTGTCAATATGCCTTTTTCATAGGATTCAACCCCAGAGCTCGGCACCCGATACCCGACACCAAAACCGCTTCTGCCCAGGCCAGTACCAAACGCCATACTGACCCCACTGTTGTCTGCGGCAATTTCATGTTGCCGATTTATTTGATACCTCACATGAAAGTCCGGCTTTTCGGGATGGTTCTGAAAACCTTTCTCTCCCAAATTTTTTTCAATGGCGCTGGCGATACGTTTATCAATCAACACACTATTGAGCCGGGCATCTGCCGTTGACGCCTCTGATTTCGGCAACAATGAATAGGTTTTAAATTCATTGAATTTAATTGCCCGGTCGTAATCGACACTAACGTTGCTGGCACAACCACTTACCAGCGCCCAGACGCCCACAGCCATGAGACCTGTAATAAATTTGCCCATATCGTTTTTCCTCGCAAAGAAATAAGGCCGGCCGGGGTAAAAAAATCAAGCAGCCAGTGGCCATCGCTCTTTCCTCATCATAGCACACCCGGCTCAACCAACAACAGCGCCCCTGGCAAGAACCTTTACCACGTCTTACCAGGGGCGCTGTACAGATAGCCCAGCACTTTGCACCGTCAGACAACCAGATCCAGCTCCGGGTTGGTGCCCCGCCGGCCGTTCTCCTTAATAAGGACAGAGTTTCCCTAATCTTCCCCACGGTCTCGTTATTGGCAGCAGCGAGGCAGAATTCACCATCCAGACCAGCCAGATACAGGGGCGCCAACGCACGGCCCTATAACCCCCTCCTCTTTCTCACATTCTCAGTTCTCACCTTCAAGGCCCGCAAGGCCACAGCCTTAACAACCGTGCTTACGGAGGAAGTCTTCCACCATTTCGTTCATGACCTCAAGCTGGCTGCGCCCGGTCTCATGGACAATGATCCACGAACAGCGCTGAAAGGCGACATAGAGATCTGGATGGATTTTCAGCTTCAGCTCCGCCAGAACCACGGCTGGGTCTTCATGCTGTTGAGGCAAGGAGTTCATGCCTCACTCCTTTGTCGAACTGGCCATAAGGATGGCGCCCAGGGCGTTGCCCACCTCGTAATGGTCGGGAAACACCACCTGGGTCCCTAAACGTTCGGCAACCTGGGGCAGGATAAAACGGGCGGCAGCACCAATGCCGACAAGGTTCAATTTCAGGCAAAAGTGCAGATCCAGCACCGAGCTCTTCCGGTAGCCGGGATAAAAGCCGGACAGGGTTTTGCCGGTCTCCTCGGTGAGGATGTGATCAAGGATAGCGACCTCAATCTTCTTGGCCAGGCCAGCGAGAACCTCTCGGGCAAATTCTTCACCACCCATGCCACATTCGGCCCCCAGAATTTCGGCGCCCTGCCGTGCCAGCTCAGAGTCTCCAAGCTCAAGATCGCCCAGGACATGGAGGGCGTCGGTGGGGGTGAAACCAGTCTCAAAGGCAAGCTGCATCTTGACCAGTTCCCGCAGATGACTGACCAGGGTAATCTCCGCCATCGTGAAATGAGCGGTCAACATGGCCGGGGTAGCAGGGCCATGCTTATAGAGATGGGTCAATACCGGATCATGGCTGGCCTCTTCTTCGGTAAGATCCGGCGAGATGGCAACCAGACGGGATTGCAAGCCCTTACCAAGCCATTCTTTGGGTGGAGCGACCCCAGGTGCCATGGCAAGGGGGACAACACGATCCGGGCCCACCGTGAGTTCACCCTTGGTATCCAGGGCAGCATGGCTGTCACCCCCGGCCCCTACGGTGGACATCTTCACGGAATCAACATGGGTCTGCCAGCCACCGATCAGGCTGCCCTCCTCGGTGAGACTCGGCTTTCTGCCGCTGACCATGGTGACATCCGTGGTGGTGCCCCCGACGTCGACAATCACCGCGTCATCGGCCGGTGAAAAATTCAGGCCATAGCATGCCGTTGCTGCCGGTCCCGAGGCCACGGTGGAGGCGGCCTGGCGCGGCGTATCGACAATATTCATGGGCGTGGCGTCACCGCGGACAATCATGACATTATGGGCCAGGCCGAGGGCCACCAGGGCATCCTGCATGCCCACCAGAAAATCCTCCATCACCGGCCGCAGCCGGGCATTTAACACCGCCGTGGCCGCCCGTTCCTTGACGCCGGGACGCTGGGAGACCTCATGGGACATAAAGACAGGACACGGGTCAATCATGCTGATCGCCTTGGCCATGACCTTTTCGTGGGCCGGGTTCTTGATACTCATGGCCGCACACACCACATAGGCGTCAACATGGTCCTTCAGGTCGCTGACGGCCTGGATCAGCGCCTCCATGTCAAGGGGGGCCTCCTCCTCGCCCTGGATATTATGGCCGCCATCAATATACATGGTGGACACCACGGGCAGACTGAAATGCCTGGCAAAACCAGCGACTATGAGGCCAACGTTATCCCCCTTGTTCTCCACCACGGCATTGGTTGCCAGGGTGGTGGAAACCGCAACCAAATCAACATCCTGCGGCTTGACCTTGCTGGCGACCAAGATATCACGCAGACACAGGGAGATGCCGCGACTTAACTCGTAGTGGGTGGTGGGGCTTTTCGCTGTTGCCAGCACAGAATGATCGGCAAGATCGATTAAAACGCCATCGGTATAGGTGCCGCCGGTGTCGATGCCAATGCCATATTTTTTGTCAGTCATTATAATTTCTTCACTCTATTTTATTGGTGGAATGGTTTCCTGATTTCTTTACCGTAAAGAGGTGGCACAAAGCAAAGTCTTTTTATTGTTGCCTTTTTCCTTCCTTTCCTTGACCGCGCTTTTATAAGCAGATTAGTATGATATGAACTAACCTATGTGCACCCCTTACCCCTTATGCCAGATATAGATCCTATAACCCAAAAATATCTCGACAAGATCCGCGAATATATCGACCGGATGCCCAGCCTTTCCACTACGGTCACGAAGGTCCTGGAAGTCTGTAACCAGCCCACCACCTCGCCCAATGATCTCAACCGCGTCATTTCCCTTGACCCGGTCCTCACCGGCCAGGTCCTAAAACTGATCAACTCGGCCTATTATTCCCTGCCAAACCAGATCACCTCCCTGACCCGGGCCATCATCATGCTGGGCATCAATACGGTGAAAAATCTCGCCCTCTCCACAGCGATCCTGGGGAGCGTTGGCAAGGAGGGCATGGAATGCCTTTCCATGGATAAGTTCCTGGCCCACTCCATCTGTGTCGGAGTCACCGCCAAGTCCCTGGCCGGTCTGGGCGAAATTCCCCTGGCCCAGCGAGAGGAATTCTTTGTGGCGGGCCTCCTCCATGATCTGGGCAAAATCCCTTTGAGCAACTGCTTTCCCGATGATTACCGCAAGGTCCTCGAATTATGCAACCTCCAGCGCTGTTCCCTGGCGAGGGCCGAGGCCATGATCTTTGGCTTTGACCACCGTACCACAGGTAGAATCATTGCCCGCAAATGGCAGCTTAACGATAGTATGATCGAAACCCTCTGGCACCACCATACTCCGCAAAAGGCCAGCGAGGAAAACAGACCGCTGGTACAGACCGTGGCCCTGGCCAATTTATACGCGAACCTCTTTGAAATAGGTTCTGCTGCTGATCAATTTCAAGAGCCGGCTCAGGTCCAACAGATCATCCATGACAGTGGTCTCGACTGGCATGCCGTTTCCGCCCTCCATGAAACCGTGGAGCTGGAAGTAGAAAAGGCGCAGATCTTCCTCCAGGTCGCCCAATAGATACTGCTGTAAAAATACGCCACGAAACAACTTCTGACAACCCAAGTGCTCCTAGCAGGTGAGGATTGAAGACCATGAGAATTAAATTCTGGGGCGTTCGTGGCTCCATCCCCTGCCCAGGCCCACAAACGATGAAGTATGGCGGCAACACCGCCTGTATAGAAATCCGATTCCCGGAACTCAAAAGATTAATCATTATCGATGCCGGCTCAGGTCTCCGGGAATTGGGTAATGATATGATGGCCCACGACCTGGCCAATGGTCCCATCGACACCGAAATTTTCCTCTCCCACACCCACTGGGACCACATCATGGGTTTTCCCTTTTTCACCCCCCTCTATATCCCCGGCACCAAGATCAAGGTCTGCGGCCCGGTTTCTTACGAGCAGGACACCCTGGAAAAAATCGTCGGTGGTCAGCTCACCTATCGCTATTTTCCAATCCGTGATGTGGAGTTAGGTGCCAAGATTACCTATTCCCCCTTAAAGGAGGGGGAGTTTGATCTGGGCGATGGCATTAAACTCACCACCAAATATCTCAACCATCCCATCCTCTGCCTGGGATACCGTTTCGAATATAAGAACAAAATCTTCTGCACAGCCTACGACACCGAACCCTTTACTAATGTCTTTATCACCGATCCCGCAGATCCCTCCTATGATGAGACAATGGCCGCCGAAGGCGAACTGGTGGCTGCCGAGCAAAACCGGGCCATTGAGAAATTCATGGCCGGGGCCGATCTCCTGGTCCAGGACAGCCAATACACCCAGGCAGAGTATGATGCCGGCAAACAGGGCTGGGGCCATAGTTCCATCGAATTTGCCATTGCCCAAGCCACCAGGGCCGGGGTGAAATCCATGGCCCTTTTTCACCATGAACCCATGCGCACGGATGACCAGTATGACGCCTTGGCTCAGATCTACTGCCAGGAAGGTGCCACGGGCGAGCCCCGTATCTTTTTTGCCCGGGAAGGCATGGAGATAGAACTTTAGATGAGAAGTAAAGAATTGAGAATCTGAAAAGTTGTGAAATAACAATATTGATAAAGGCGGGGCCGCAGCCCCTTTTTCCTTCTCAACTCCTTATTTCTCAAATTGTTATTTCTGGCTCCACCCTTTCAAAACCAGAGATTACAGACAGCCACGGCAGCCAGCACACCGGCCGCATCGGCACAGAGCGCGGCAGGCAGGGCATGGCGGGTCCGTTTGATGCCGACACTGCCAAAATAGACGGCCAGCACGTAAAAGGTGGTTTCTGTAGAGCCCTGCATGGTGGAGACCAAAAACGACAAAAAAGAATCAGGATCCTGGCTGACGATCTCACTCATAATGCCGAAGGCACCACTGCCGGAGAGGGGCCGCATAAAGGCCATGGCCAGAGATTCCGCCGGCATGTTGATCAGCGAAGTAAGGGGGGTAAACACCCTGATCAGGATATCCATGGCGCCGCTGGCCCGAAACATGCCAATGGCGACAAAAATGGCCACCATAAAGGGCATAATGCGCACCGCCGTACTGAAACCTTCCTTGGCTCCCTCCGTTACGACCTCATACACCTTGACCCCACGCAGATAACCGTAGATGAGCAGCCCGGAAATGAGAATGGGAATCAGCCAAGCGGAAAGGGCATTGAGACTGTCAGCGCTGAATAGCGAGCTGGGTGGATGCTGGAGGGCCTGGTAGGCCATGCCTCCGGCAAAGGCCATAACCAGCAGCCAGATAACACCCTTAGCAAGGGGACTTGGTGGAGAGAGGTCCTCAAGAGGAGCCGCATCGACCAGCGCTTCTTCAACGATCTGATCCTGGGGTTGCTCTTTAAAGAGCGGCGCTTCGCTTCGGGCCGCCAAGGCCTTGGCCACAATAATGGCCACACAGGTGGAACAGATGGTGGCCGCCAGGGACGGCAACAGAATGGCGGCCGGACTAGTGGCGCCGGCGGCCGCCCGCACCGTGATGACCCCCAGAGGGAGCAAGGTAACCGAGGAGGTGTTAATGGCCAGGAAGAGGCACATGGCGTTGGTGGCCGTACCCTTCTCCGGGGCCAGCTTCTCCAACTCCTGCATGGCCTTGATGCCCATGGGCGTAGCGGCATTGCCGAGCCCTAGGGCATTGGCAGCCATATTCATGATCATGGCAGACATGGCCGGATGCTCGGCCGGCACATCGGGAAAGAGACGGATCATCAGCGGCCGCACGGCCCGGGCCAGGGTGCGCATGAGGCCGCCGGCCTCGGCAACCTTCATGAGTCCAAGCCAAAGGGCCATAGGCCCGATGAGACCGATGGCCAACATCACCCCGGCCTTGGCCGAATCAAAGGAGGCCTTGGTCACCTCATCCATTCTGCCCGTATAGGCGGCGGTTAGGGTGGCAAGAACCACCATTGCCAGCCAGATGCTATTTATTGCCGACGGTTTCTGTTTCACAGGCCTCTCATCTTTTTTAGGTCATCAAAGTATTCACAGAGAGTAGCCAACAACAATTTTTCTGTCAACTCGGGAGGTTAGATGGTTGTCGGACAAGGCATAAAAAAACCGCCTTCCCCGGTTTACGGGCAAGGCGGTTTTTAACATAAAGCAAAAGATCGTCAGAAAAAGGTCTTAGCAACCTTCAATAGCTTTGGCTTTTTTAGCTTTAACAGTAACAGCGTCGCCAGCCTTGAGGCTGGGTTTTTTGCAGTCGAGTGTTACGGTGTTGCCATCAACGGCTTTAACGGTACATTTTGTAGAAGCCGCCATGCTCACAGAAGCAGCGCTTACGGTAAATGCCATGGCCAGTGCGAAAACTAATACTTTTTTCATGTTCATC
>JBFFNX010000033.1:0-18571 GCA_041562995.1 Desulfurivibrionaceae bacterium | reverse complement strand
TACCCCCTTGAGGGGTATAAGTGCCATAACACCAAATACTTTTTTAATTTCCCAACGTTTTTTACATTTCTTGCCTTTTTTGACAGAGAAACACCCCTTAAGGCACTAAAAAGCACCACTTCACTTCTTCTCCTCACAGCATAAACCATCAGAGGAAACTCCCATCAGGCAGGAAGCGGGCCTCACTGCCGCCGACAGTGAGGGGGTTGACCCAATGCTAGCAGCAGTCACCCTCCCGCCCCAAAAGCTCATTAATGATGGCCCGGACGCAGCCTTCGCCGGCCTCGACCCGCAAGGCGCCAACCGGACAGTTCCGGGCACAGGCGCTGCATTCCATGCAGTTGTCACGGGCAACGACCATCGCCTTGCCATCCTGGAGGGAGAAAACCTGGTGCGGGCAGACCTCTTGACAGATCCCGCAGCCGATACAGCGCCCTTGGTCAAGCTCCAGGGTGACCACATTATCTAGATAGTGCAAGAAATTCCCGCTCTTCATTGTGATCTCCTAAGTGAGCCAAAAGCGGGCAACCAGCCAGCAGAGCAACCCGGCAAGTCCAGCAGCCGCCTGGAGGGGGATGGCGCGCAACATCTCGTAGCGGACCCCGGAGCGCGAGGTATAGGTGGAGGCACCGGTAAAATTCATAGCAAACCAGGAAGAAAGGGCTGGAACCATGAGCAGCCATGAAACAGCCTCCAGGCGTCCGATGATCCGCACGGGACTGACAAAGCCATAAATGGCAACCAGAACGAGAAAGGAAAATAAACCCGTCCACATCCCCTTGATGCTGAAGGCCCGGCCTGAGAGCCAAGGGAGCAGCACCGGCACCAGTAACGTGCCGCTGATCAGGGCAGCAAGCAGGGCCAGCACGGCAAAGAAACCCATCTCCAGCGAGGCCTGCCAGAAAGAGTGCTCACCGCCCAAGCCGGACAGAAGCAGAAAAAAAAGCATAAGCACAAAGGTCTTGCCAATGGCCTGGATAAACTCCACCGGGGCCAGGGCCAGCCGTTCGGCCAGGGGAAAGCCCTTGCGACGCATAGCAGGATCGGCCACCAGACCAGTATCAAGAAAAGCTGGCAGGTCAGGGGCCATAACCGGCCCCCAGACCACCTGAAAACCGGTATATTTCTTCACATCAAGACCGCAAACCCCGGGTGCCCCAAGCTGGGGCACAATAATCTGGCGGTGGGTCACCACCTCGCTCAGGCGGCTGGAGACAATGCGGTCATAGAGCTCCACCGTCCCAAAGGTGCCCTTACCAGCGGCGCACCAGACATTGATGCCCTTGGTATCAAGGACCAAAAGCCAGCAGTCACGATTTGGCAGAGCAACACGCAGCTGATCGAAACTCATCTTAAAATTGGCGGTGACAAGAACAGGGCTGGCTGAATCAGGAGAGCCCAGGGCATACAACCCCGGCTCTACCACAAAGGACATGCGGCCGATATTCCAGCGGCAAAGATAGCTGCCCATCCTGTCCCGGCCGGTGAGAGCGGCGGCAACTTTTGGCACCTCGCCAACAGGAGAAGCCAGCTTACCCACAACAAAGTCCTGTTCTAAGGATGGTGGTTTAAAAGCCGTCTCGGGCTTTGCCGCGGCCATGGGCAAGATGCGCTGAACACGCTCTTTTTCAGCGATGGGCTGTTCATTTTTCATCCTGGCAACATATCATGTTTGCGGGCCGCCGCCCAAGGTCTTTTCCCGGTTATGACACCCTCTTCTTCAGCCGCAAGGATGACGACTGCTGCTCGGACATTATTGCTTCGACCCTTATACAAAGAAGGTGCTCCTTATTTTTTCACCGCTAAGCACACGAAGTAATAATTTTCTTCGTGTGCTTAGCGGCTCATTCAAAGTTCATGAAAACCGGCATGCGTGATATTTTTGGTATTTAGGAGATTATTCTTCCCCCTTTTTCTGCTCGTCGGGATAACAAACACAATCACCCCATGCATCCTCATGGCTACCACGCCACTCCATATTACAGACACAGGTCTGGGTTTCTTTTTCCCCTAGGTCTGCTGTATTTTTCATTTCTTCTTTTGTATGTTTCATGGGCCAACCTCCTGCTATCATAGCATTTCTCTAATATCATCCAATGAAATCATTATTATTTGATAATGATAAGCATTATTGACAGCATGACAATGAATCGTTATTTTCTTCCCAGGGCAAAGGTCTCTGGCACAACATCTCGGCCCCGTGCAAAATTGCATGGGACGAGAGCCTGTTCGCTTTACAAGCAGGTTATTGATCCGCTACACTTTTCTAACCGATGGCGTTTGCCTGCCCCCATTGCCCCCGATTCTTTAACCTAGAGGACCACCATGGCTGACGATCTGCTTTTTTCCCCGTTTAATCTGAAGAATTTCACCCTCAAGAACCGCCTTGGCGTCGCCCCCATGACCCGAATGTCAGCCGGGGCAAACTCCATTCCCCGCCAGGATGTCTTAGATTTCCTGGTCCGCCGCGCCCAAAAAGGTGCCGCCCTGGTCTATACAGAGGCCATTGTCACCGATTACGAAAGCGCCCAGGGCTATCCGGGCCAGGCCCGCCTGCTGACCCAGCCGCAGATCGAGGCGTGGAGTGAGGTGGTCAAGGCCATCCAGGCCGAGGGTTCTCTGGCCATCATGCAGATGTTTCACTGCGGCCGCATGGCCTGGCCCGCGGTTAATCCGGCCCACCGCTCCATCGCGCCAAGCCCTGTCAGCCCTAAACAGGACAACCCCCTCACCCAAGAACCCTATCCGGTGCCGGAGGAGATGAGCCAATTTGACATAGACCATGCCATTAACGGTTTTGTTGAGACAGCCAAAGGCGCCGTGGCCGCCGGATTCGACGGCATCGAGATCCATGGTGCCCACGGCTATCTGATCAACCAATTTCTATCATCCTATTCAAATACAAGGAGCGATGGTTATGGCGGCAGTCCTGAGAAACGCTACCGTTTTGCCCATGAGGTTATCCAGGCAGTCCATAAAGTCATGCCGGCGGACAAGCTCCTTGTCTTCCGTATCTCCAACTGGGCCATCGCCGACATGGAGGTGTCCCTCTTCGCCGATCAAGCGGAGTATCAACAGATCATTGCCCTGCTGAACAAGGAACCCCTGGATGCCATCTCGGTATCCACCTATGATTTTGCCGAGTCCGCCTTTGGCACCGGCAAGACCATGGCCGAGCTGAGCCGCGAGGCCAGCGACCTGCCCATGATGATCTGCGGTAAGATCTGCGACCGCGCCTCGGCCGAAGAGGCCCTGAAGCATGCCGACATTGTTCTGAGCGGTAAATCCACCCTTCTTAACCCCAACTGGCTTGAGGAGGTGAAAAAAGGAACCAAACTTGAACCATACACCTCTGACCAGGCCGCGGTGGCCTATACAGAGGAACCCCTGCCCTAGAAAGCCTGCCGGTTAAACCGCAAATCAAGCCCAGAGGCATTCTTTTCAATACCCACTTGAGGGGTACAACGACACCGCGTTTTTCTTTTTGATTTCCCTGTGTCTCTGTGGTGAAAAATATTTCTAGCCATTCGTCAATCCCATCCAAAAGGAAACATTATGAATGACATTATTGCAGACATTGAGGCCATGGAAATCCTCGACTCCCGCGGTTATCCCACGGTCCAGGTCTCCATCAAACTTGAAGATGGCACCCGGGCCACCGCCTCGGTACCCTCAGGTGCCAGCACCGGCGAGAACGAAGCCCTGGAGCTGCGCGATGGCGATATGATGCGTTACCACGGCAAGGGTGTGCTCACCGCCATTGCCAATATTGAGGAAAGAATAGCCCCGGAGATCATCGGCCGGGCCGCCCACCGCCAGACCGAGATCGACCATATCATGCTGGAGCTCGACGCCACCGAGAACAAGAGGAATCTGGGCGCCAATGCCATCCTCGGCGTCTCCATGGCCGTGGCCAAGGCCGCGGCGAGGGCCCATAACCTCCCCCTCTATCAATACCTGGGAGGGGCGGGCGCCCGCCGCATTCCCGTGCCCTGCATGAATGTCATTAACGGCGGCGAACATGCCGACAACAGCGTTGACTTCCAGGAATTCATGGCCGTACCCATCGGCGCCGCCACCTTTCGCGAGGGATTGCGTTACGTCGCAGAGACCTTCCATGTCCTCAAAGGGCTCCTTAACAAGCAGGGCATGTCCACCGGCATCGGCGACGAGGGCGGTTTTGCCCCCAATATGCCCAGTAACGAGGCCGCCATTGAGATCATCCTTGAGGCCATTGAAAAGGCAGGCTACAAACCAGGGACCGACATTGCCATCGCCCTGGATTCGGCGGCCAGCTCCTTTTGTAAGGACGGCGTCTATGATCTGCGCTGGTCTGGCCTGGGCCAAAAGAATAGTGGGGAAATGATCGCCCTGGCCGAGGAGTGGGTGAAAAAATACCCCATCATCTCCTGGGAGGATCCTCTGGATGAAAACGATTGGGATGGTTTTGGCGAACTGACCAAACGGTTGGGAGACAAAATTGAGGTGGTGGGTGATGATATTTTTGTCACCAACACCCGTTATATCACCCGGGGCATTGAGCAGAAATCTGCCAACTCAGCGCTGATCAAGCTCAACCAGATCGGCACGGTATCCGAGACCATTGAGGCCTGCCGGATGTGCCGTGATGCGGGCTGGCGTTACTTCATCTCCCACCGCTCCGGCGAGACCACCGACACCTTCCTCGCCGATTTCGCGGTGGCCATGGATGGCGGCCATCTCAAAACCGGCTCAGCCAGCCGCGGCGAGCGGATCGCCAAGTACAATCGATTGCTGGAGATTGAAAAAGAGCTGGGCGACGGTGCCCTTTATTACTGGAAATAATCTTCTACTTGAGACACCACTTTCCCATTCAGCCCTGAACGAGTAGGGAGCCGTGAAAGGGAAAAGCATTGTAAACTGTCTGAGCGCAGCGAGTTTTTACAATGCCCCATTCACGGCGGAAGGCGAGTGGCGCCGTAAGGCCAGGGCTGTTAGGGGTGCCCTTTTTGCGTTACTTTTTGGGCAAGCAGCCAGTGAAACGGGCGAAAAGTAACTAATAGCTGCTGCCACTCGAAATTAAAATTCTAACTCATTAAGCTTAGCGCCCATTTCCACCATCAGCTACCCTGGCTGGATCAAGCAGCTCTTCCAGTTCTTGACGGGTCAGGTCGGTATCTTCCAGGGCCACCTCCAAAATGGTGCGATTCTCGGCCATGGCCCGTTTGGCGATGGCCGCCGCCGCCAGATAGCCTATTTTGCTATTCAAGGCCGTCACCAGGATGGGATTACGGCTGACGAAACCACCGCACACCTCCTCATTCACCGTAAAGCCAGCCACTGCCTTATCGGCTAAATCACGGGCGCTGCCACTGAGCAAGGCAATGGTCTGGAGGATGCTATGGGCCGCCACCGGCAACATGGTGTTGAGCTGAAAACTGCCACCCTGGCCAGCCAGGGAAATCACCAGATCATTGCCCATGATCTGGGCGCAGGCCATGAGCACCGCCTCCGGAATCACCGGGTTAACCTTGGCCGGCATAATGCTTGAACCCGGTTGCAGGGCAGGCAGGGCGATCTCCCCAAGTCCGGCGCCGGGCCCGGAATTCATCCAGCGCAGATCATTGCAGATCTTGGTCAGCACCACAGCCGCTGCCCGCAGCTGACCGGAGGTCTCCACCACCGTGTCGAGGCTACTGAGGCCCTTGTAAAAATTGGAGGCTACGGTGCACTCCAAGGCTGTCATCTCATTAAGACGTTTCACTGCCCGGGCCGAAAAATCAGGATGACAGTTAACGCCGCTGCCCACGGCCGTCCCGCCCAGGGGTAATCGCTGGAGACGAGGCATCACCGAGCTGAAACGTTCCAGACATTCATCAAGGGTAGCGGCCCAGGCCTCAAGCTCTGCTCCCAGACGAATGGGCAGGGCGTCCATCAGGTGGGTACGGCCGGTCTTGATGACGTGACCATACTCCACAGCCCTACGGCGAATGGTTTTGATCAAATGACTGAGGGCAGGGATTACCTGGCCCTTGACACCTTGGGCTACAGAGAGATGGAGGGCGGTGGGAATGACATCGTTGCTGCTCTGGCCCATATTGACATGATCATTGGCAGACAGCTTCAAACCCTGGCGAGCTGCCAGGCCGACAATGACCTCATTGATATTCATATTGGAGCTGGTGCCGGAGCCAGTCTGGAACACCGAAACCGGAAAGTCCTCCGCATGATTGCCATCAATTATTTCCTGGGCAGCAGCAACAATGGCCTCGCCTTGTACACTCTTCAGCAGACCCAGATCCATGTTGGTCTCAGCCGCCGCCTTCTTGATTACGGCCAAGGCCCGGATAAAGGCCCAAGGCATACCAAGATTTAGAATTGTGAAATTATCCACGGCCCGCTGGGTCTGGGCGCCATAGAGGGCGACTTTCGGCACCTGCACCTCGCCCATGCTGTCCTGTTCCGTTCGATAGACACCCATCATGACTCCTCCCGAGCTCCTGACGCTGCTCCCAAAAGCCTAGTCCGTGCTTTGATAATATATTTGCGCCATTTCTTAGTATTGTTATACCGTTAGAACTGGATGCTGTGGCAACATACTTGTTTTCTTAAAAAAACAGGCCCCGCAAAACATGAAGATGAAAGCGAACATACCCATTATCGGTATAATTTCGATAGGGTTAATCGCCCTTTCCTTCCCGTGGAACGACGGCAAGGCCCTTTATCGTGACAAGACAAGGGCAGAAATCCAATTGAGGCCTTTCCCGGAATTTAATAAGCTCCCCATGTTATACCATTTCATGGCGCCGCTATACCCTGCAAATAAGGATATTATCTACCATGCTTAGCTGGTTCACAAATCTCTCCCCCATCCACCAAGCCTTTCTCGCCACCTGTTTCACCTGGCTGATCACTGCCCTGGGCGCGGCAGTGGTCTTTTTCTTTAAGAAGATAAACCGCAAGGTGCTGGACGGCATGTTGGGCTTTGCCGCCGGGGTAATGATCGCCGCCAGCTATTGGTCGCTGCTGGCTCCGGCCATTGCCATGGTAGAGGAATCAGGGGGCATACCATGGTTGCCGCCCCTGATCGGCTTCTTGAGCGGCGGCGCCTTTCTCTGGGGGGCGGATAAGCTGCTACCCCATGTCCATCCCGGCTTTCCCGCCTCTGAAGCAGAGGGGATCAAGACCGGCTGGCAGCGCAGTGTGCTCCTGGTCCTGGCCATCACCCTCCATAACATCCCGGAAGGGCTGGCCGTGGGCGTGGCCTTTGGCGCCGTGGCCGCTGACCTGCCCACAGCCACCATGGGTGGTGCCATTGCCCTGGCCCTGGGCATCGGTATCCAGAATTTCCCTGAAGGAGCGGCGGTATCCGTTCCCCTGCGTCGGGAGGGGCTGTCGCGAACAAAGAGCTTTATGTACGGCCAGTTTTCCGGGATGGTGGAACCCGTTGCCGGTGTCCTGGGTGCCATGGCGGTCCTTATGATGAAGCCGCTTTTGCCCTACGCCCTCTCCTTTGCCGCCGGCGCCATGATCTACGTGGTGGCCGAAGAACTCATTCCCGAATCCCAGGCCGAAAAGCACTCCGATGTCGCCACCATAGGCCTCATGGTCGGCTTCGCCGTGATGATGACCCTGGACGTGGCCTTGGGATAGTTTTTTTTTTTTACTATTCTACATGAACCCCTCAAAATTCTTTTCGATACTCCCTTGAGGGGTACAGAGGTAATGGTTCGTAATAAAAAGATTTGTCGGTGAACCCTGTGGTCAATCTAAAGTTTTACCGCATTCCAACATGCTTTTTTAACATTCCCCTTTCTTCCCAACCAACCTTTGCTCCTCATACCAACAGTACAAAACCGGCACCACAAAGACGGTGAGGGTGGCAACACACATGCCGCCGAAAGAGGGAATGGCCATGGGCACCATGATATCGGAGCCGCGACCGGTGGAGGTGAGGATGGGCAGCAGGGCCAGGATGGTAGTGGCGCTGGTCATCAGGGCCGGGCGGATACGACGCTCGGCGCCGTCCAGAACCATGGTCCGCACGGCCTCGCGGTCATGGCCACTGAACCGTGTTTTGGATTCGTCAAGAAAGGTGGCCATCAACACCCCATCATCGGTGGCAATACCAAACAGGGCCAGAAAACCCACCCAGATAGCCACCGACAAATTAATGCCCTGCACCTGGAAGAGAGTGCGCATATTGACACCAAAGAGGCTAAAATCCAGGAACCAAGGCTGATTATAGCACCAGATCATCATAAAACCGCCGGACCAGGCCACCAGAATGGCAGAAAAAACCATAAAGGTGGTGGGTAACGACTTAAACTGCAGATACAAAATCAGCATGATGACCAGAAGGGCCAGGGGCAGGATAACGCTCAGGCGCTTCTGGGCCCGAATCTGGTTCTCATAGCTACCGGCAAAGGTGTAGGACACCCCGGCGGGCAATAGCAGTTCGCCGCTTGCGACCTTTTCATCCAGATAGCGCTTGGCATTTTCCACCACATCCACCTCGGCAAACTCCTTCCTCCTATCAAAAAGGACATAGGCGGTGAGGAAGGTATCCTCGCTCTTGATCATCTGCGGACCCCGGCTATAGCGGATATCCGCGAGCTGGATCAGGGGGATTTGTTCGCCACCGGGGGTGGACACCAGAATCTGTTCCAGGGCCTCCAGGGAGTCGCGCAGTTCGCGGAGATAGCGGACCCGAACCGGATAGCGCTCCCTCCCCTCCACCGTTGTCGTGACAACCTTGCCACCCACGGCCACAGAGATCACCTCCTGGACCTGAGCCAGCTTGATACCATAGCGTGAGATGGCATCGCGGTTGATGTAGATCTCCATATAGGGTTTGCCCACCACACGGTCAGCCAAGACGGTGAGCGGCGCCACCGAGGGCACCTCCTTGAGCAAACCCTCTACCTCCAGGGCCACGGCCTCGATACTTGCCAGATCCGGCCCCTTGATCTTGACCCCCATGGGGGCCCGCATGCCGGTCTGCAGCATGACGATGCGGGTGGCTATGGGTTGCAGCTTGGGGGCCGAGGTCACCCCGGGCATGTCGGCAGCCGCAAGGATCTCCTGCCAGATATCATCCGTGCTCCTGATGCCGGGCCAAGCCTGCCGGCCGGGATTGATGGCCGCCTCCAATGCCGGCCGCCAGATCCTAAACAGACGACCTGCGCCATCCTCAATGAGCCGGCCCTGCTCATCACGAACAAAACGTCCCTGGACCAGATAGGGGGCGCCATCCTTGGCCTTGACAAGCTCCCCGGCCGGGGTTCTGAAAAAATCCTTTTTCCCGGTTTCAAATTTAAAACGCCGCCTTTGGCCCTGCTCGTCGCGCAGGTATTCGGAGTGGTAGTTGATGATGGTTTCGATCATGGAGAGGGGGGCCGGATCCAGGGGGGTCTCGGCCCGCCCCAGTTTGCCCACCGCCGATTCCACCTCGGGGATGGCGGATATCTGCCGGTCTTGCTGGGCCAGAACCTCCTGCACCTCACTAATGCCGGCATGGGGCATGGTTGTCGGCATGTAGAGAAAGGAGCCCTCATCCAGGGAGGGCATGAACTCCCGGCCCAGGCCGGGGAACCCATGGGCCAACAGCACCATGGGCCGTGTTTTCACGGCCCAGGTTGGCATCCACGAGGTCAGGCGGGGGGCTCCCAGCCAGACCATGGCCCCAAGCAAGACAAAAAACATGGGCAGGACCAAAAAGGTCTTCTTATGGGCCAGACACCAGGACAGCATGGCACGATAGCGGCTCTGAAGAAGCTGAATAAAGAGCATGATTGTGCCGATCATCAGGCCCACAAAGAGGGTATTCATCACCTCACCCTTCTCCACGCCCAGGGGCTGCCAGAAATGGGCAAGAATCACGGTGAGAACAACCACTGCCAGCCAGTTCTCAACCCTGCCCATCTGCATCTGCCAGAGCTTCGGTAGCCACTTGAGAGCAAAGCGATAGCCACCTAAGGCCACCAAAATCAGACCAAGGGGGCTGACCCAAATAACCAGAGCAATACCAGCCACAACCAGGAGGGTCGGCAAGACAAACGGTAAAAAGGCGGGTCGCCCATGTTTCTTGGTCCGGGTAAAAAGGAGATGGGCCAGGGGCGGCAACACGGTGAGGGCCAAAACCACCGAAGCCATGAGGGCAAAGGTCTTGGTGTAGGCCAGGGGTTTAAAGAGCTTGCCCTCGGCGGCCTCCATGGCAAAAACCGGCAGGAAACTGACAATGGTGGTGGCCACAGCGGTGAGCACCGCCGAACCCACCTCCACACTGGCCTCATAGATGACGGTGAGGGAATGGGCCTCAGGCCCGGCCTCATCGAGCTTTTTCAGGATGTTTTCACAGATGATAATGCCCATATCAACGATGGTGCCGATGGCAATGGCAATACCTGACAGGGCAACAATATTGGCATCCACGCCAAAGACCTTCATGCCGATGAAGCTGATCAACACGGCAAAGGGCAGCATGGCAGAGACCAGGATGGAACTCTTGAAATGCATGAGACAGATGAGCACCACGATGATGGTGATCAGAATCTCCTGGCCCAGGGCGCTCTTTAAGGTATCCAGGGTCTCATGGATAAGGCCGGAACGGTCGTAGAAGGGGACAACGGTGAGCTTGCTCACCGTGCCGTCAGCCAGGGTCTTGGTGGGCAGGCCGGGCGTGATTTCCTTGATTTTGTCCTGTAAGCGTTCAATGGCGGCCAGGGGGTTGTCGCCATACCGCACCACAGCCACACCACCAACGACCTCGGCGCCGCCCTTATCCAGAACGCCGCGGCGCTGGGCCGGCCCGAGGGAAACCCGGGCCACATCTCCCACCCGGATCGGCAGATTGTCGGTGGCCTTGATCACCGCCTTTTCAATATCAGCGATACTCTTGACAAAGCCAATGCCGCGGATGACATACTCCACCCTATTGATCTCAATGGTGCGGGCCCCGACATCGATATTGGACATCTTTACCGCGGCAAAGACCTCCTCCAGGGTGACATTATGGGCCCGCATGGCAGCCGGATCGACATCAATCTGGTACTCCTTGACAAAGCCGCCGATGGAGGCCACTTCGGAGATACCTGCCACCCCCATCAGGGCGTAACGCACATACCAGTCCTGCACGGAACGCAGCTCGTCAAGGCCCCAGCCACCGGTGGCCTGCCCCTGCTCATCGCGGCCTTCCAAGGTATACCAGAAAATCTGGCCCAAGCCCGTGGCATCAGGCCCCAAAATCGGTCGAACCTCAGCCGGCAGAGTACCCGGCGCCAGGCTGGCCAGCTTTTCGAGAAGTCGGGTCCGCGACCAGTAAAACTCCACCGTATCGTCAAAAATGACATAGATGGAGGAGAAGCCGAACATGGAGTAAGAGCGCACCGTTTTGACGCCGGGCAGGCCCAGCAAGGCCACGGTGAGGGGGTAGGTGATCTGGTCTTCGACATCCTGCGGGGACCGGCCTTGCCACTGGGAAAAAACGATCTGCTGGTTCTCGCCGATATCGGGGATGGCATCCACCGGCACCGGATCACGGGGCAGTCCGGAGATATCAAAGTTAAAGGGGGCCACCATCAGCCCCCAACCGGTGAGGGCCAGGAGAATCAGGCCAACGACCAGCTTATTGAGCATACAAAAGCGAATGATATGGCCCACCAGAGTGGTGGCCTTGGGAAGGTGCTGATCGTTATCTGGGTTCATAGAATCAAATATTCTCCAGTGATACGTTGACAATGACAAAACCAGGGAGCTCTTCGGCAGCAGCCAATCTCCCCCCTCACCCTAACCCTCTCCCTCAGGGAGAGGGGATACAAGGCCCCCTCGCCCCTGTGGAGAGGTAAGCGACCGAAGGGAGACTCCGGGGGGGGGGGTCGGGGTGAGGGGAATACTTATCTACATATCATCATGGAGCTTCTTTCGCACCTCGCCGCAACGCAGCATCATGGCCCCGAAATAAGGATTGTTGATCTCCTCATTTTCAGCAAGCCAGGTGGCGCCGGTATTTCCAAAGGCCATGGGACAGAACTGTTGAAAGACAGGCCCGACACCCTCGACACCAACATCAACCACAGCCTGACTCAAGGCCTGGCTCAGGGGGTAAAACGCCGTGCGGATCGCTTCCAGATCTCCTCCGGCCACTAATGCCTCGCCGGCCTCCGTCAACTCAGTCGCCAGAGGCGCGGCCAAGAGCGGCGATATTTTCCGCAGGGCCGCCTCCACCATGCCGGCAGCCTTGCGGGCACCAGCAAGATCGTCAGCAGCCAGGCTCTTTTGTAGGACAAAATAGTCCTTTACAACCAAGCCCAGGGCCACCTGCACCTCACGGTCAGCACCGGTCGCTGGCTCATCCTGTAAATCATACTGGCGACGCACACCATGGAAATGCTCAGCCAGGGCGGCATAGATGCGTTCGCGCTCTTCACGGTCTGATGCCTCCTGAAGGAGAATGACATCACCCCTCAACAGCATGGCCATCTCCTGCCAGATCAGTTTCTCCTCACCGCCCAGGTGCGGATCAGCAAGCTCCTGCAAACGGCTTTGAAAGGCGTTCAGCAAGGGTGCAAGTTCTGCCGTCTTGCCTTGATGGAGCTGGGCTGAGAGTTTGACAAAAAGTCTATTGAGGCCCTGGATTTTAGAGATGAACAATTCCGGCAACGCCTCCTTGGTGTCAGCGCCCTTGGCCAGAAAGGGGTTCATCATCGACGGCCGGGCCTGGAGCTGGATGGCCGAATCAATCTTGAAATTGCCCGCACTGACCACCAGTTCCCCTTCCACCAGGCCGCTTTCCACCTGATAATAGCGGCCTCGCCGGGGCCCGAGGATGACCTCCTTGCCAAGATAAACACCCTCCTGGTCGGGAAGTTGAACATAAACCAGAGCGCGCTTGCCGGTGATCAGGGGCGCGGAGACAGGAATGAGCAGGGGCAGGTTGTCGCCGGCCACGGGTGTCAGTTCCCTGGCCTGGGCCCGGACAAACATCCCTGGTTTCAGCACCCCATCTTCGTTGCTGACGTTAAGCCGCACTCTGATTGTCCGGGTCTTATTGTCCACCAAGGGGTCTATATAGGCCACCTTGCCTTGAAAGATGCGGCCAGGGAAGGCCTCAATGTTGAAACTTACCTGCTGACCAAGGCTGATGCCCTGCAGATCTGACTCGTAGGCCTCAAGCACCACCCAGAGCCGGTCCAAATCAGCAATGGTGTAGATGGGGGCCCCGGTCTGGACGTACATGCCTTCAGAGACATTCTTCTTGATGACAATGCCGCTCATGGGGGCAAGCAGTGTTGTATGATCGAGGGGCTCGCCGCGCCTGACGACGTCACCCACCTGTTCGCTGGTAAGTCCCAGGAGCCGCAGCTTGTCACGGGCCGCCTTTTCAGTGCGCACCACCGTATTTTTGAGGATGGTTGAATCGCTGTCTTTGAAATTCTCCACAGCCCCGACGGCCTGAATCAATTCAGCCTGGGCAGTGAGCAGCTCCGGGCTGTAGATCTCGGCCATGGCCTGGCCTTTTTTGACTCGGGAACCGGTATAATCGACATGGAGTTTATCGATACGGCCGGCCACCCAGGCGGTAATATTGCCCACCCTGGTCTCATCGTAATCGACTTTGCCCACCATCCGCGTCTCGATCCCGGCGGACCCCCGGATCACCGGCACCACCTTGACCTGGGCGAGTTTCCGGGCCCGCTCATCAAAACTGATCTGGCGCAGACTCTGGCGCTTACCGGCGCTGGTATCCTTGGCAACCTCGATCAAGTCCATAAAGCAGATGGGGCATTGGCCAAATTCCGGCAGCTGGATCTGGGGGTGCATGGAGCAGGTCCACACTGTCTCTGCCTCGCCATGATCATGCCCGGCATCGGCTGCTTGGCCGACTCTCGGCAAAACAAGCAGGAAAATGAGGAGCAGTATGTTGAAAAACTTGGGGGGGTGAATCATGTTACTCTCCTTGAGGAGCAGTGAATTGAGACCTTCTGTCGTCCAGGCGCAGCACAGGGGGTGAGCTCGCTTGTGAAAACGGGGATGGACCACACGTTCTTCTTGGCGAAAGAATTGAGCTCAGCCCTGGGCCACGCCAGGTCCGGGGCAATAGTTACCCCTTGGGAACGACAGCTGGCTCCTGGCCCTGTTCTTTGAGCTTGTCGAGATACTTCTGGGGGGCCTTTTTAAACTCACCGTCACAATAACCACAGCAGAAATAAACCCGTTTGCCATCATGGTCAGCATAGAGCTCTTTGTTGACAGTACCGCCCATCACCGGGCAGGTGGTTTGCGGCTCTGCCAGGGCAGTGGTGGCGAAGGCCAAGATCAAGGCCAGGGGGAGAAACAAAAAATTACGTATCTTCATGATCAACTCCTTGTTTTTGTTAAAATTAATAGTGTTCATGCAGTGGCCTCTCTCCTGGCGGGGGAGGGGCTTAAGCGTTGCATCCTTAATGCCATGTGGCTAAAGTACTTCCCACCAACTCTTCCAGGCGGGCCACCTCAAGGGCCTGATCAGCCAGGGCCCGGCGCTGGTTCAATTCAAATTCCAGCAGATTTTTTTCCGCATCAAGGAGGGCAAAAACACTCTGGCGCCCATCCTGAAAGGCCTGCAGGCCAACTTCGAGCTCCTGGCGAATCTTGGGAATGATACTCTCCTGATAGAGAGACTGGCGACGCAAGGCGTCCCGATACCGGTAAAGTCCTTGGTCAATGGCAGCATCAAGATCGCGCCACTGCTGCCGGCGTTGATCCTTGGCCGCCCTGACCCCCTGCTGTTTTTCCGATACCGCGCCGTGACGCCGGTCGCGGAAAAGAGGGATATTGATACTCAAACCGGCAATCACCGGGTCGCTTCCACTATCGGGAGGAGCACCATACTCAGCCTCGCCGGTGAGGATGGTTTTGACGGTAAAAGCAAAGTCGGGATAAAATTCTTTTTGGGCCATTTCCAGAGAGGTTTTCGCCTTATCAATGGTCTGATCAGCACCGGAGAGTTGCGGACTGCTGTTCCGGGCCAGATCATACAGGGCCCCCTCTGCCAGATTCATGGTAATTAAGGGCAATTTACCAGGAATCGGTCTGGCAGTATGGCGGGGAGCTCCCAGTAAGGAATTCAAGCGCCCCCGCAGCGGCTCGTTCTGATCGACCAGAGAGCGCAGGTGCTCCTCAAGGCGGGCCCGTTCAACCTGAATCTTCAAAACATTGCTATAGTCTATCTTGCCGGCGCTGTATCTGGTCAGGGCCACTGCTTCAAAATACCGCAACAGCTCCAAGCCTTCCTCTGTTATCCGGGTTGACTCGTTGTTAAAGGCATACTCGACATAGACCTCCTTAACGCGGCGCACCACCTGGAGCCGGGTTTGCAGAAAACGACTGTTAGCAATGGCGCTCTGCTGGCGGGCCTCTTGTTTCTGTAATGATAATTTTGTCGGCCAGGGCAGCCGCTGGTTGAGACTGATTGCAGCCTCCTGTGGTCCGGTCCGGGTTTCCACCGATTCCAAATAATACTCAAACCCCAAAACCGGATCCGGCAGAACGCCGACCCGTCTAATGCTTTCTTTCGTCCCGTTCGCCACAGCCTGAGCTGCTGCAAGCTCATTATTGTGGGCCAGGGCCTCCTCAATATATTGATCCAACGAGGCCGAGGCTGTCCCCTGCCAGAGAAGCAGGAAAACAGCCCCTAAAAGAAAAACGTTTTGATGTTTCATGAAAGCCAACCCTATCTGGTCTGGATGAAGGTATCAGTCTCACAGTCATAATAATGTCCTGAAACGGCAAACGCACTGGTCACAGAAAAAAGGGTGGCAACAACAAAGAGTGCGGCAACAAGGCCTTTACAAGTTTTCATGGCTTATCTCCTCATTAAAAATTACGCCCGTGGCGTTTCAATGCCTATCTCTGTAGGCATTTTCCTTTGTTACACACACTATCTTTCAGGAAATATGCCACACCTCAGGGCGCTCAGAAAAAACGAATCATAAATAAGACTTCCAAGACAAACAATATCAGAAGAACAGGTAATTAGGCAGCTAAAACTCGGCTAAAAGATCTTAGCGCCCTGGACGGGTCAAGGCCAGACAAAGCAGAACACGGGGTAGAAGTAGAGAATATTCTTCACTGCCAGTAGAGAATATTCTCTACCTTTCCAGTTCAAACTTCTCTAAACGATAGATGAGGACATGCCTGGGGATCTTCAAAAGGCGGGCTGCCTGGGAGCGATTGCCCTTACTTTGCCGCAGGGCCTTTTCAATAAGCTCCCTTTCCACCTCGGGCAGGGAAATCCCCTCCGCTGGAATATCTGGGACAAAGCCATCAGCCCCTTCAGCCATGCGGGGCAAGAGAATTTCCTGCCTTTCTATACAATCCGCCTGGCGCAGAATGAGACAGCGCTCCACCACGTTCTGCAACTCTCTGATATTACCGGGCCAGCTATACGACTGTAAGAGATTAAGGGCCTCTGGACTAAAATGCACCGCCGGCGGCGCCTCCAACTTGCGCAAGAAATGGGCCACCAGGGGCGGGATATCCTCACTCCGGTCCCGCAGGGGTGGCAAATGGAGGGGGATAACACTGAGGCGATAGAAAAGATCCTCGCGAAAACGGCCCTGATGGATCTCCTCTTGGAGTTCACGGTTGGTGGCGGCAATAATTCGGACATCAACGGCTTCACTCTCGTCGCTGCCAACAGGCTCAACCACCCTTTCCTGCAGGGCCCGCAAGAATTTCACCTGCATCTCCGGCTGGAGCTCAGCTATCTCATCAAGAAAAAGGGTGCCGCCCTTAGCTGATTGAAAACGGCCCTTGCGATCTTTGACAGCGCCGGTAAAGGCCCCTTTGACGTGGCCAAAGAGCTCACTCTCAATGAGATTTGCCGGGATGGCAGCGCAGTTGACGGCCACAAAGGGCTCATGGCGACGGCCGCTCACCTGGTGAATGAGGCGGGCCATCACCTCCTTGCCAGTGCCAGACTCGCCGGTGATCAGCACCGTGGCCTCTGACCCTGCCACCTTCTTGGCCGTTTCCAGCAATTCAGCCATGGCAGAGTTGGCGGTCACCATACCCTCCACCCCGGTGAGACGATCTATCTCCCGGGCCTGATTCCTGGTTCGTTTTTTTAAGACCCCCATCTCCAGGGCCTTGGCACAGGAGAGACGCAGGGTGTCGCGATCAAAGGGTTTAGTAATAAAGGTAAAGGCCCCTAGCTGCATGGCCTGTACAGCCATCTCAATGGAGCCAAAGGCGGTGATGATGATGACCGGAACCTCCGGCGCCTCCTTTTTAAACTGATTTAAAAGGTCAATGCCGCTCATGTCACCAAGCTGCACATCAGTAACCACCAGGGCCGGCCGATTCTTCGTAAAGGCCGCCAGACCATCACTGCCATTGGCGGCTGAGACCACGGAAAATCCGGCGGCGATCAGGTTATATTCGGTAACCCGGCGCAGACTTTCGTCGTCATCAATAAGGAGAATATGCTCAGCCATGTTTGTATAAAACTTCCTGTCTCGGTAATTTGACGGTGAAAAGCGCTCCACCCAACTCAGAGCGGCATACGGAAATTTCCCCGCCGTAACTTTCAATTATTTTTGCTGTGATGGCCAGGCCAAGGCCGGTACCCTCATTCTTGCCCGAATAAAAGGGCGCAAAAACTTGTGCGTAATGATCTTCCGCTATACCAGGTCCATCATCGGCGAAAGAGATGGTGACAAAACCTTCTTCCTTGTGGGCAAGGCGGACGATAATAATGCCGCCCTGGCTGACAGCATCGGCGGCGTTGAGCAGGAGATTAATAAACACCTGGGCCATTTTATCCGCATCAACGAAAATGTCGTCGTAATCTTCAGAGGCATCAAGCTCGACCTTGATCCCTTTTTTACAAAAGGTATTATCAAGTAAGGTGATGACACGTTTCAGAATTGTCACAGCCGCCTCTTTTTTCGGTTCCTTAACACCGGCCTTGTGCTGACTCCGTGAGAAATTCAAGACCTCCTCCACCGTGGCGTTCAGGCGCGCGGTCTCCTTGAGAAGAATTTCGACAAACTCCCGCTTTGGGTGCTCGGGCGGAAATTCATCCAGAAAGATCTCCGCCGTTCCTTTAATCGATGCCAAAGGGTTTTTGATCTCATGGGCCAGGGAAGCGGAGAGCTGGCCAAGGGCCGACAGTTTTTGACTGGCCCGCAACTGCTCTTCAACCTCAAGGAGAAGCTCTGTCTCGTCATGGAGACGACGATAGGAGCGCTCGAGCTTTTCTGAGAGAACCTGATATTTTTCCCTCAGCCGCGATTCACGACTGGCAATAAACCCCACCCCCCCACCAGCCATGAGATAAAGAATCACCTCGGCCAGCTCACTGACATAAAAATCGTAATTCATGTCATGAAAGATATGGAGATGGGGGATAAAGGCCAGACAGGCGAGCAGTGCCAAGGCCAACCCGCCCCGTACCCCAAAGAGCAGACCGCCGACCACGATGGGGAAATAGCTTAAGCGGCGATAGGTCTCATGAAAAAAAAGTTTATCACCCGGGGTCAGATGATGGAGAGCTCCAATACCTAAAAGAGTGAGGACCAGGAGCGTGAAATGGAGTGCCGACTTGTTG
>JBFFNX010000032.1:0-18641 GCA_041562995.1 Desulfurivibrionaceae bacterium | reverse complement strand
GTCACCAAGGGCAGCGCTGCTACTGTGCCGATGGCCTGGATTAATCGCTGACTCCAAGTCTGTCCGGGGCAGTGGCCATTTGTCCGTGCGCTGGTGGCCGTGCCAATGATAGCGGTTGTTTTAAATGCCCATCTATGAATGCCCATCTATGAAGGATGGCGAGACCCCTTCCCTCTTCTTATTTTCTCATTTGTATGAGTACCCCGTGTTGATGCTGTTGTCGACGACCTGGTTTGCCGGCTTGTGATAATGGTCAAAACGCTAAAATAGCCATATGGCTATTGCCCAAATAGCCATATGGCTATTTGGGCTCTTTTGAGCCAGGGTGGCGGTGCACTTGGAATAGGGGCATGAATAAATAACTATTTGATTTATTGAGAGGAAAGTGGAGGCGGGGCGGCAAATTGTCGCGGTGGTATTGTTATTGCTATTGTTTTAAAACCACAAAGAAAGAGCTCAGCCATACATCCTCGTGCCGGGGTATGGTTTTAGAATTTTATATCTCCAAAGTGTATTTGTACAACGCCCAAACTTATTAATCCCAAAAAGGAGGGGTAAGAGTCCAGAAAACAATCGGCCGTAAGTTAAGAAAAATACAAGCTTAATGATTCGAGGAGATCAGAATGATAAAAAAAGGAGCATTGCTTTGCGCTCTTGTGATGACCGTGGGCCTTGGTGCCCAGGATGCATTCGCAGGTAAGCCAGTCGATAACGATGGTGATGGTTATACATCTAAGAATGATTGTAATGATAATGATGCCAGCGTCTGGGTTCTTAATTCCTGCGGCGACTGTGCCGTGGAACCGGCTGGAGGTTGCGGAACACCCCCACCCCCCACTGGTCATGACAGTATAACAGGGACCTTTAACACCCCGGCGGAAGTCACCGCCAAATGTCTGGAGTGTCATGCCGCTGAAGGTTTTGCAGCCGTTAATTCGCTGCACGGTATGAAGCTCACTGCTGCCCCTGCTGTCACTAATATGACGCGCGACAGCCAGAAGTTAAGCGAGATTAATACCTTCTGTAGCTATCCAAACCCCGATATGGCTGGGGCGGCCTGTCTCGGCTGTCACCCAACCTTGGGTAAGACCCAAAATCTGGTTGCTGCAGATCTTGATTGTCTGCGCTGCCATAATGACGCCTACAAGCGCGCCTTCCCCGGTGATCCTGATCCCGCCAACTGGGATAATATTGTCGACTGGCAGGGTACCGCCAAGACCTATGTGCCAGCTGACAAGGATGCCAACGGCGACTTCTATGTTGCCTTCAACTGGGATGCCATGCCAGGCCTTACCGCCCTGGATCTGATCAAAGGTGTGCATCGCCCCACCACCAGTACCTGTCTGAGCTGTCATGCCAAGGCTGGCGGTGGTGACTGGACTAAGCGTGGCGATATTGGTCTGAACACAGTCGATCCCACCAGCGCTCAAGATGTCCATCTGGCCTCTGCTGCGAACGGCGGAGCCGGCCTGAGCTGTTCCAGCTGCCATGTCGCATCCAGCCACGCCATTCCTGGTCGCGGCATTGATCTTCGTCCTTCGGAGGGCGGTTCTGTGAAGGCCTGTATTGATTGTCATGCTGGGATGGATTCCGGTGGTCATGCTGCCTCTGGACGGCGGGCCGAGCCGGATCGTCATACCCCGCGTGTCGCCTGTCAATCCTGTCATATCCCTGCCTTTGCTAAGGGTGGTGCCACGGAGATGTGGCGTGATTGGACTACTCCCCATTGGAACCAGGCCCTGTGTAGTGGTCAGGGTGCCTGGGCCGGTGAGGAGCATAAGGTTGCCAATGTTGCTCCGGACCATGTCTTCTTTGATGGTACCAGCAGGATATATGCCCTTGGTGAGACCCTTTCCTGGGTTGATCCCATCAGTGGCTACGACACAGTGGCGGATGCCAATGGTGATATTAATGATGCACTTGGCGTCAGCAAAATGGTGCCCATTAAGCGTCATCAGTCCAATATGGCGGTGATGAGTTCCGGTGCGGATGCTGGTAAGGTTATCCCTTTTGATGTGGTCTGGCAGTTTAAGACGGGCCTCTCTGATGAGGCTGCTGAAAGAGGTAAGGCCTATGCGGGATTCAGCGGATCCCACGAGTGGAAATGGCTGGAAGCGGAAATGGCCATTAACCATGGGGTAAGCCCGGCTGCTGATGTGGCTGCGTGTACCAGCTGTCATCATGGCCGTAATGAGTTCGAGATTGCCGTTGAAACCAAGCTCGACAAACTTGGCTACGCCCTTAAGGATGCCGATAAAGATGGGGCTGTTACGGCAGCGGATAAGGCCATTATCTGTAGCCAGTGTCATGCTGAGAAGAGCCTTAAGCGTGACTGGGAACAGATGCATGCCCATACCCAGAAGGGTTCAGGCATTGGTTGTACCTTCTGCCATGACATTGAGCGTCCTGAGAGGGGTCTTAGCGAACCTTGTAACCCCGACGGCACCGAAAACACCGCTGCCATCAACGAGTTTGTGGATACCAACTATTATGACCACTGTACGCCATAGTAGGTAAAGATTCGTAAGCTGTTCTCGTGAACAAAAAAAGGCCACCCCGCAAGGGGTGGCCTTTTTTTGTTTAAGAACCCGTGCTGCCTGGGGCTGTTGGTGTGACGCTCCGGGATCAAGGTGGAACCTGGACGAGCACCAAGGTTAGTATCAGGCATAGGGGCTTTCCTCGGCAACAATCCACGCCTACAGCCTGGCGAAGCATAAGCTCTTGGCTTGAGGAGGGGGTGAAGCACAAGGCCAGGGCATGAATGGAGAGAATTGGTCAGCATTGCTGTCCCCAAAAAAAAGAGGCCGGCACCTGGTGGTGCTGGCCTCTGGGGTCAATATGCGGTGCAGCTGGTCGGCAAGGAGAGGAAGAACCTTTCCTTGCCTGGGTTGTGCCCTTAAAACAGGCTGCTGTTGATAAAGAGATGGGCGTAGATGCTGGCGGCATAGCCAAGGGCGATAACGGGCATCCATTTGAGATGGGCACCAAAGGTGTAAATGCCGCGGGCACTACCCATCAGGGCGACGCCAGCTGCGGAACCGATGGAGAGCAGGCTGCCGCCGACGCCGGCGGTAAGGGTAACCAGCAGCCACTGCCCCAGGGACATATCCGGGCTCATGGTCAGCACGGCAAACATCACCGGGATGTTGTCAACGATGGCAGACAGCACGCCGACAAGGACATTGGCCGGGGTGGCGCCCAATCCTTCATACATCTGGTGGGAAACAAGAGCCAGATAGCCGAACTGGGAGAGGCCGCCCACGCAGAGGATGACGCCGTAGAAGAAGAGCAGGGTGTCCCACTCGGCCCGGGCGATCTTTTTGAAAAGATCAAAGGGCTCCATTTCACCGCTGCTTTGATGGCCAAGGACCGGGTCATAGTGCAGCTCCCGTTTTTCAACCTTCTTGATGTAGTAGGAGAAAAAGCCAAGATAGGAAAGGCCGAGCATCATGCCGGCCGCTGGCGGTAGGGCGAGAAAATTATGAAAGGAAACGGCCGTGGCAATGGTGGCCAGGAAAAGAAAAATAATGCGTTTGGCACCAAATTTCATGACAACCTTTTCGTCAAGGGCCTGCGGGACTTCTTTGGCAATGGCCAGGCTCATGATAGCGGCGGGCACCAGCCAGTTGATCAGGGCTGGGAAGAACAGGGCAAAGAACTGGACAAAGGCAACCTGACCCTTCTGCCAGACCATGAGGGTGGTAATGTCGCCAAAGGGAGAGAAGGCACCGCCGGCATTGGCACCAACCACGATGTTGATACAGGCCAGGGCTACGAACTTTTTATTATCCTTGGCAACGGCCATGACTACAGCACCCATGAGCAGGGCCGTGGTCAGGTTGTCAGCAATGGGTGAGATCAGAAAGGCGAGCAGGCCGGTAATCCAGAAGATAATCCGCAATGAAAATCCTCGGGAGACGAGCCAGGAACGCAGGGCCTGGAAGACGTTGCGTTCCTCCATGGAGTTGATGTAGGTCATGGCGGCGAGCAAAAAGAGCAGGAGCTCGGCATACTCGGTGATATTGAAGAGGATGGCATGATGGGCCGTATCAGCCGGTATGCCGACCTGGCGATAGGTCAAGGCGATGAGTACCCAGATGAGACCGGCGGCCATCATCACCGGCTTGCTCTTGCGGAGGTGGAGCTGCTCTTCGAAAATGACCAGGGTGTAGGCGCCGACAAAAAGGGCTATGGCGATATAGCCCATGGTGTTGTGGGTGAGATTAGCGGCAACCTGGCCATGGTCGGATGCCATAGCTGGCAGGCAGGAGAAAAGAAGGCAGCCCAGGGTTGCCAGTAAAGTCTTCATGGTAATACGCTCCAAGGGTTAAGAATAGCCCCCTCCAGGCCACGGCGGCCTGGAGGGGGCAGACAGAGAACTGTCTTGGGGGAATTGTTTTATATGCCGTAAAAAAAGTAGATCATGGACATCATCACGGTCAGGTAGAGCATGGTCATGCCGGTGCCAGCCCGGAAATAGTCCATGGTCTTGTAACCGCCCGGGCGCATGACCAAGGCGTTAACCTGGTGGGTGGGCAGCACAAAGGTGTTTGAGCAGGCTATCGCTACCACCAGGGCTGCCATACGGGGATCAGCCCCGGCCGTTACTGCCATATTCATGGCCAGGGGCACCATGAGGACGGTGGCGCCGACATTGGAGGCCACCAGGGTGAAAAACGAGGTTAAAATGGCGATGACGGTGAGGAGGATAAGGGGCGAGACAGTGCCCAGGTTGTTCATGATGGTTTCAGCAATAAATTTGGCAGCCCCTGTTTTTTCAAAGGCGATGCCCAGGGGAATAAGGCCACCCAGGAGAAAAACAGTCATCCAGTCCACAGAGTCATAGGCCTCGTCAATGGTGAGAACCTTGCTGAGGACCATGCCCAAGGCGCCGGCTAACAGAGCGATGGAAAGCTGGATTTTGAAGCCCAAGATCATGACCAGGGAGAGGGTAAGACAGCCCACGGCATACTTGAGTTTCTCTGTCTTGATGATCTCACCCTGAACTTCTTCGGTGAAGACCATGTCAGCCTTGCCTTTCATCAAATGAAATTTTTCCCAGAGTCCCTGGAGGAGGATAGCATCGCCGGCCTGGAGACGGATGTCGGAAATACCGCCGATAATGGTCTTGTTGCCGCGGAAGATGGCCATGGGGTTGACGCCGAATTTTTTTCTGAAAGAGAATTCGCGCAGGGTCTGGTTGCAAAGTTCGGAACGGGGGGTGATGATTGTTTCCAGGATACCAGCATTATTGGGGGAAAGATCTTCAGCAAAGATCTGCAGGTCTTCCTTGAGAACCCAGCCCATATCATTGACCATCTGCTTTACGGTTTCCGGGGTGCCGACCACGGCAATGTCGTTGCCCTTTTCAATGGTAGTATCGATGTCCGGGGCGAAATTTCTGCGCATCGTGTGTTTGGCTACGGCAACCACGGTGACAAAGTAAAGGGGGCGGATTTCAAGTTCGGCGAGGGTTTTGGGTCCGACGAAGGAGTCTGGGATATGGACTTCAAAGAGATTGCCCATGTCATGGTATGTTTGGGCAAGCACCTTGGACATGGGGCCGCTTGCTGCCTCATCGGATTTGCCGGAGGGCAGGATGGCCCGCCCCAGAACGGCAAAATAGATGAGCGCTGCCACAATGAGGGCAAGGCCAATAGGTGTTACGGAAAATAGGCCAAAGGGCTCAAGCTCCGGATTGGTGATCCGCATGACATCATTTAAAAGGATCAGGGGGCTGGAGCCGATCAGGGTGAGACAGCCGCCGATGATGGCGCAAAAACCCATGGGCATCAGAATTCGGCTTACCGGAATATTGGTCTGACGGCAGATTCTCTTGGCGGCAGGCATAAACAGGGCGGCGGCGCCGATGTTCTGCATGAAGCTGGAGATAAAGGCGACGGTGGAGGCGATAAGGACCATGATTCTGGTCTCGCTCTTGCCGGCGAATTTTAACAAGATGCGGGCCAGGGAGTTCATGGCCCCTGTCCTGTCGAGGCCGGCGCCAATAATGATCACCGCAATAATTGATACAACAGCGTTACTAGACAGACCGCTGATCGCCTCTTTTGGCGTAATCAGGCCAAGGATCGGCAGGATGATCATCATGATGATGCCGACGACATCAACGCGAACCCACTCAAAGATAAATAGAAGAATGGTAAAGACGAGGACTGCCATTACCAGCATAATAGGGATAGTCATTAATTCTCTCCACGTGTGTAGGGTATTCAACTCTTGCCGGTAACTACCGGCAAACTTTTGGTAAATGAGAGGCCGGCGCGTACGCTGGCCTGTGGTCGTCTGGCAACCACCCGCATCTTGAGCAACAATCGTGCCGAACTTTAAAAACAACAGGGGGGTATTGCAAGAAGTAGTATTCTCCTGACAGACAGGTGGGAACGGCACGGCAAGGCCGCACGGGCGCAAGGGTAATTTTTTTTTTAGATGGGACGTGATTGATCAGCGGAGGCAGGAAAACGAGGTTTGGTTTTGCTGGGAGGAGTTCGGTCTGGCCGAGGGCAACAAAATGTGTTACAAATTGTAGTGTTGCACTATGGAGCACTGATACATAATGTTACACCGAGGGGCCGGATGATGATACACAAAGCCGGTCGGCGAGGAGTGGAGCGGATGCCCAGGGGGTAACGGGCCCATGGGTGTTGGTACTGGCGGGTTTTAGGGGTGTCTGTCGGATGTGGAGAGAGGTGGGGCGGGCCGTGAAGCAGGGCAGGCGAAATCCCAAAAAAACTAAGTTGCCACAGGCAGGGGATGTCGCCCCTCCCTGCGGCAATATTACCGTTAATTATAGATACGGGGACGGGCCTGTTGGTTGGCTCTCCTGTCTTGGTTTGCAGTGCTTCTTTGAGAAAGATGCTTGTGGTGGTTGAGACCTTCTTCATCCTTGCCGCAGAGGGCTGATCGGCTGAAAAAGCAATACCAATCACCCCTGGTGCGTGACGCTGCCTGATACGTGGCCTTGCGATTTTTACGAAAGACTTTGGTTGCGGAGGTGGCAAGTTGGCTTATGGCCACGAAGGCTACTGCTGCCAGAAAAATTGTTGTTGGTTCCATGATGTCCTCGTCATTTTAAGTGAAAGGGAGCTTACTCGTTCAAGCCCTTAGTGTCTAAGTGTAGAAAGTAGGTTCCGTACCCTCTAGCGGCAACAGGCGTTAGATACGTGAGCAGGCAAGATCGAAGACAGGGATCTGGGCTGTGTTGAGGGAATCAGCGTCTTTGGGTTCTGGCTCGGTAAGTACGTAACGAACACCTGGGTTGTTAGCGGCGACTTCACGAATGATTTGTTCTTCTTCATTAATCTCCATGGAGTGGGTGAAGGAAACACCAATACTGGCGGCAAGTTCAGAGAACTTGGCTCCTGCCTTGGCAGCGTTGGTGAAGAAAAGATCCTTGGCGCGCTCATGCTGCTCTTTGGTGAGTGTCAGTGGCAGTGTGGTTGCATTGACAGCGATGATTTGGCAGTCGAGACGCTTCCCCATTTTGAGGGCGTACTCGACAAGATTTATGGAAAAGTTTTCGGTGCCTACCACAAGGATTTGCGGTGCTGCCTGCTGCTGCTTTAAGACTTGTGAGAGATTTTCGACAGCGCCTGACATGTCGCCCGCAGCCATGGTACCGTCGGCAATGGATTTTTGGGGTACCTTGGTGACGTTAATATTGTCAGTTGTATTTTTGTTTGATTTGAAAAAATTTAAAAAAGCCATTGTATTTCTCCTGTTGAAGATAAAGGGTAAGTGGTTACTGATTGGGTAGTAGCAATGGCTGTGCCAATGGCTGATTAAATATTTTTCAGTCAATATTTCAAGCACTTAAGCCGAAGGCGGCGGTGTCCTAGGGTCAAGAGGGTGAAAAAACTATTTCAAAGTGAAGCACTTGAGAGGGGGTAAGGCGGTGACTGTTTGTTTATGTCTTATAAATCAGTATGTTATCGGTGATAAGTGTCTCCTTATGGTCCTTAGGGTTTGGAGAAGGTGGAGGAGTAGTACAAGAGGTAACTACTGGTATATAAGGAACAATTGTTATTTTTTCCCTTCGGTTGGGGAGGCTGGCAAAGATATTTCAAATTGCAACCTTGTGACTATTTGAAACAGCGAAACTGTCACGTGTGATTCTTGCTGGCGTGATATTTGCTTCATGTAACTTCGAGTTTCCTAAAGATGACCCTGAGCAATTTTTTTAAAGTATACGGAGTGACTTTTCATGTACATGCACTCGTTAAATATTCGGCGGAAGTTATCCATTGCCTTGATCGGCTATTTTCTTATCGTCACCGGTATTTCCCTTACTTCATTGTTGAATGTTCGGCAGATTGAACAACGATTTCGCCTTGTCACCCATGCCTCAAAACTGAACAGCATCATCCTGAAGATCAGGCATTTTGAAGAGGAGTATATCTTTGTGCAGAATGCGCATGATTATGAGCAGACCAGAAAATATATGGAAATTGCCCGGGAGAATCTCCTGAAGATTAAAGAGGAGATGGTCGGCCTGAGTCATCTGCCGAAGGTTGAGAAGGTAATTGTCGGTCTCAATAGCTATGGCCAGTCCATCGATACCCTCCATAAAATGTTACTCGAGGGATCGACGAATCCGGTTCTGTTCGCTGACGTTATCACCCAAGGGGATAACGTTGCCGGGCTTACCAATGCCCTTGTGGAGGACGAGGAGCTGCAGGTTAGAAACGTTCTGGTTCTCATTAAAAATCAGGTTATGCTCGTTATTGCCGGCACCATTATCCTGTCCATGGGGATCATCCTTTGGATGTGGCATGCGGTCTTTCAACCCTTGAAGAAGATTGCCGCTGCGGCCAGGGCCGTTGCCGCCGGCAATTTTAAGCCCTTCCCACTTGGTAAGGGCCAGGATGAGACCCAGCGGGTGCTTGCCGCTTTTAACCGCATGGTTACTGATTTGCAGAAGCACCAAGAGCAGCTGGTGGAGGCCAAGAAACTGTCCTCTCTGGGCACCCTGGCCTCGGGCACCGCCCATCAACTCAACAATCCCTTGAATAATATTTCCACCTCCTGCCAGATTGCCATGGCTGAACTTGAGGAGGGCGATCTCGACTTTATCAGAAAGATGCTGAACACCATCCAGCAGGAGTCGGTGCGGGCCGGTGATATTGTCCGCGGCCTCCTGGAGTTTTCGAGGAGCCAGTCCTTTTATCTTTCCCCGGTTGATGTCAAAGAGATCATCAAGCGGGTTCGGCGCTTGGTGGCCAGCGAGGTGCCGGTGGGCATTGAAATTCATACTGATATAGCAGATGATCTGCTGGTTAATATTGATACCCAGAAGATGACGGAGGCATTCCTCAATCTGGTGATTAATGGCATTCAGGCCATTGGCACAAAGGGCGGGGAAATTAACATCGCGGCCCGTGCCGATACAGAGCAGAAAGAAGCGATTATTACATTTACAGATACGGGCGACGGTATTGACGAGCAGTATATTAAAAAGATTTTTGACCCATTTTTTACCACCAAGACTGAAAAAAGCGGCACCGGCCTCGGCCTGTCCATTGTTTACGGCATTATTCAGAAACATCATGGCCGTATCACGGTGAAGAGTGAAAAGGACAAGGGTACCGAGTTCACCATCACCTTGCCTCTGTATCAGGTTGAACAGGAGTCCGAGGCCAGGGAAGAAACACATGAATAAGGCTTATAATGTTGATTGAAGATGAAATACATATTTTGGTCGTCGATGACGAACAGATTAACCTCGAAAATATCAGTCATGTCCTCACTAAGGATGGCTACCAGGTTGCCACTGCCTCTTCCGGCCGTGAAGCCTTGGCAAAGCTTGAGTTGCAAAGCTATGACTTGGTTGTTACCGATCTGCGTCTCGGCGATATGGATGGTGTGGGGGTTATGGAGTATGTCAAAAAGAACAGCCCTGATACCGAGGTAATCGTTATCACCGGCTATGCCACTGTCAATTCAGCGGTGGAAGCCATGTCCAAGGGGGCCTATTATTATCTGCCGAAACCGTTTAATTTCAAACAGTTGCGGGAGGTAATCCACAACGCCCTGGAAAAATCACAGCTCAAGAGGGAGATCAGCAGCCTGCGCCACCAGCTTAATATCAACCGGGGCGCCACCCAGTTCATTGGTCATAACCCCGCTATTCTCAAGCTCAAGGACGATATTGCCCAGGTTGCCCAGCTCGACTGTAATGTCCTCATTACCGGGGAAACCGGCACTGGCAAGGAGCTGGTGGCAAGGACCATCTATGAGTTGAGCCCTCGCTGTCATAAGCGCTTTCTGCCCATAAACTGCGGTGCCCTCAATGAGGAGTTGATGCTCAATGAATTGTTCGGTCATGAGAAGGATGCTTTCACCGGTGCCAGTAAAGGGCGAAAGGGCCTGCTTGAGTCAGCCCATGGCGGTGTTGTGCTCTTCGACGAAATTGGCGAGATGCCGCTCATGATGCAGGTCAAGCTCCTCCGCGTTTTGCAGGAAAAAAAGATTATCAGGGTGGGTGGTACCGAGGAAATACCGGTGGACGTCCGTATTTTGGCTGCGACCAATAGGGACCTCAAGCAGGAGACGGAACACAAACGTTTCCGGACCGATCTCTATTACCGCCTCAACGTTGTCGCCCTCTATATCCCTCCCCTTCGGGACCGTAAGGATGACATCCCTGCCCTTGTCCGCCATTTTCTCGCCAAATACCCCTCGGTGGACGGTCAGGTGAAAACCATGACCAGTGAGACCCTGCAGCAAATCATGAATTATGATTTTCCCGGCAACGTCCGGGAGCTGGAAAATATCATTGAAAGGGCCCTGGCCATGTGCAACAGGAGTGAGGTGGGGCCGGAAGATCTGCCGGCGGAGATCAGAAAAGGGGGGACGATCCAGGTCCTTCCCCCGGTAACATCGACGTTCGGACAGTCCCTGGTGAATCTTGACGAGAATGAACGCAACCACATCCTGGCTGTGTTAAAGCAGGAGATGGGCAACCAGACCAAGGCCGCCAAGATCCTGGGTATTGCCCGCGTCTCTCTGTGGCGCAAGTTGAAGAGATATCAGGATGAGGGTTTTGATGTGGAGGCCTATCTCAACTCCTGATTTGGGGTGGAGCCGCCTCGTTGACAGAGCACGGTGTCAATAAAGTCGAGCACCGAGGCGGCCAATTCGATTTGTACCCCCTGGTCGCTGGTCAGCGCCAGGCTCTCAACCTCTTCCCTGTTTGCCGTCGGCAGGATCACGGTCTTGACCCCGGCTCTGCTTGCCGCTAGGATTTTCTCGCGCACACCTGCCACCGGCAGGAGCTGGCCGGTGAGGGATATTTCTCCGGAGATGGCAACATCCCTTCTGGCCTTACGGTTCGTAAGCAGGGAAATGAGGGCAGCGACAATGGCGGCCCCAGCTGACGGACCATCCTTGGACACTGCCCCGGCTGGCAGGTGGATATGGATATCAATGGTCTCAAAGAAATTTTCGGCAATGCCAAGAAGGCCTGCATTACTGCGCAGGTAGCTGAGTGCTGTCTGGGCCGATTCGCGAAGGACAGTGCCCAGTGAGCCGGTGAGGATGAGTTGCTGGTGGCCTGCCATTTTAAGGGTCTCAACAAACATGATCTCGCCGCCAAACTCCGTCCAGACCAAACTGGTAACCACCCCAACCCTATCTTCACCCTCTGCCGCCTCTCTTTTAAAGAGGGGGGGGCCGATGAGCTGACGGACCATGGCGCGATCAACCTGAATTTCCTGGCGATCATTGTTATCCTGGACGCGGATCAAGGCAAGTTTTCGGCAGATCCCAGCCACCTGCCGTGTCAGGCCGCGGAGACCAGATTCCCGCGTATAGCCATGGATAATGTCGCTGAGGGCCTCGCTGCTGAACCGCGGCGGTGCCGCCTGCAGGCCATTTTCCTCTATTTGGCGGGGCAGGATGTATTTCTGGGCGATAATCAGTTTTTCCGCATCGGAGTAGCTGGGGAAATTGATAATGTCGAGACGATCAAGCAGGGGGGTGGGCAAGCGGTCAACGCTGTTGGCGGTGGCAATGAACATCACCTGCGACAGATCAAAGGGAAGTTCCAGATAATGGTCGATAAACTTGCAGTTTTGCTCCGGATCGAGAACCTCCAGCAGAACGGAGGCTGGATCTCCCTTGAAGTCCTGGCCTATCTTGTCGATCTCATCGAGGATAAAGACCGGGTTGTTGACCTGGCAACGCTTGAGCTCGCTGATGATGCGGCCGGGCATGGCACCCACATAGGTGCGGCGGTGGCCCCTGATCTCTGCTTCGTCGCGGAGCCCGGCCATGGACAGGCGGATGAATTTTCGGCCCAGGGCGGTGGCCACGGCTGCACCGACGGATGTCTTTCCCGTGCCTGGCGGCCCGGCAAAACAGAGGACAGGTCCTAATGAGCCTTTGCTTTTTCTGATCAAGGTCCCATCGACTATTTTTTTGATGGCGTTGAGGTCCACCGGTTTGCTGAGAAAATGGGCGGCGCCGCCCTTCATGGCCTGCACCGCGGTTTCAACGGTGGCATAGCCGGTAACCATGATGAGCTGGCTTTCCGGCGAGAGGCTGTTGATCTTTTTGATCAGGGTCAGGCCGTCCATCTCATCCATCTTGAGATCGGTAATAATCAGATCAGCCCTGTTTCCCTGTTCCAGGATGGCCAGGGCCTCCCTACCGTTCTTGGCCGTACTCACCCGGTAATGGTGGCGGCCGAGAAAATGGGCCATATTGTCCCGGGCTATCTGCTCATCATCGACCACCAGGATGTGGCCCTTGTCATTTTCTTTCAGGGTGCGGACGGCCAGGGACTCGAGAACTCTTTCCTTGACAAGGTCAAGGCCGTGATGACGGCTGGTGAGAATTGCGTGGGCCCGCTCGAGATCGAGATTGTCCCTGGTCTGCTTATGCCAGGGCAGGGCGAGGAGCAGATCGACATAATTACGGCCAATGCCATACTCCGGGGCAAGGGTATCGGTTTTTGCCAGCCTTTTCAGCTCGCCTTCTACCTGTTTGCGCACGTAGTCAGGGAGCGTGAGCGCCTTAACCTGCTTTTCCAGAGCCACAATGTCGGCGTCTTGTTGGGGAGGCAGGTCAGGGTTTTGTTTGTTGAAAAACATGAACGGGGCTCCGGGTCTGGTAGAGGACGTTTGGCCACAACCTGTAAGAAAGAGAGGGCTATGCCCTGGTATCATTTAAATACAACAGCGGAAAAAAGCTAGAAGTTGGCGGCGTAGGCCACCATTTTTCTAGAGGTCTTTTTCAAGGCGCATTTTGCCTCAGGGCCTCTGCAGCCAGGCGCATATGGTGTTTTTCGGCCTGGGCCAGGGAGAAAAAAGAGGCAGCCATGGCACTGCCCCGCAGCTTTTCAGCAACAGCGCAGTAGAGATCATAGGCGGCGTATTCAACATCAAGAATCATCTCAAGCAGGGCCTGGCTCGATGAGGTATGCAGTTTGTCGAGCTGGCTCAGCTGTTCATCAAGGCGCTTGCCGCCTTCAACCACATCGCCCCTGAGGGCGCCATATACCTCCTCAAAAGGTGGGGACTCGGGCTGCTCTTTTTTCAGGAAATTGTAGAGCAGGCGGGCGTGGGCATCTTCGGCTTGGGCCAGTTGTTCAATGGTGGCCCGATAAGGCGTGGTGCCTGTTTTTTTGAGTACAGCCCTATAAAACAGCGAGGTGCCGCGTTCCAGGTTCATGGCCGAAGAGAGAAGACCTGCCATGTCGCTGTCGAGATCAACGGCAGTCAGGACGGGATAAGCGGGGAGGGTGCGGTCGAAATAGGCCAAAATGCCGCCCAGCACATTGCACACCTTTTTTTGGAAAAAAGGCACGGAGGTGGCAAAGAGGGCGGCCGCCCGCGAGCGCCGGCCGCTGTTACAGTAAAAGATGATGTCGCAGTGAGCAGGCAGTTCGGTAAGGCGCTGGGTGAGTTCCGCCAAGGGGATGAGCAGGGCGCCGGGGATATGTTCATCTTCATACTCTTCGGGCAGGCGGACATCCACCAGGACATACTCTTTTTCCTGATGCTCGTCTTGATAGTTCCGGAATTCGGCAACGGTGAGATTATGATATTCGTCAAGCTGCATGCTATGTCCTTAAGGCCCGGGTCGATGATGTCACGAAGGTTGTTCTCCCCCTCCCCGTTACTATGCATGACTTGTTGTCTTTGGGCAAGAAGTGATCTTTGTTGGCTTGGCGGTTCCAGCCACCGCAAGAGGGTCACTGTCGATGAGCTCTTTATGGGTAAGCAGGGTTTTGTCAGTCTTTGTCCTAAAAAGAGAGTTTCTTGCCAGGACATGTTGCTACGCATTTTCCGCAGCGCATACAGTTGGCACTTTTCACGTAACGATCATCCCTGTAGGCCCCCGGATAGGTTTCAATGGGACAGGCCTTTTGGCACAGTCCGCATTGCCGGCAACTGTCGGCCACCTGCAGGCGGTAGGTCTTGGGCGACAGAAAACCCTGAACAAGCGCCATGGGGCAGATGCTGCACCAGGAACGTGGTTTCCAGATAACGCCGATGGCGATGGCCAGGGCGGTGGACACCGTCCACATCATGACAAAGACAGCGCCAACGGCCCTGGGGTCGCCGTTTGTCAGGAGCAGTCTTGTCGTAAGCAGGCTCATCATGAGGGCGAATATGGTCCATTTGAACCAGGTTTTTTTCAACACCGGCGGCATCTTTTTCTTCAGGCTGACCTTGGTCAGGATCCTTTCATGGAAGGCCCCCATGGCGCAGATCCAGCCGCAGTAATAACGGCCGCGGAACAGGGCCATGACAATCATGACAGCCATGAGGGTAAGGGCGATATAGCCCAGATAGGGCCAGATGGCGCCGCCAATAATTACCAGGGGGACCAAGGGCGCCATGAGCCACTGCAGATTTTTACGGTTTTGTTGTTCCATCATGGGGGCACGTCTTTTTTAAGGAGGAGGCTGGTACCTTTTGGCGAGAGCAAAAGTATGTAATAAAATACTATATAAGCAGATGATTAAATATAGTCAAGTGCTCATTGCCGCAGCGGGAAAGAGTATCTGGGCCTAGCAGAGGGCTGCGTGTGGGTTTTGTTGGGAGTCTGAAGGTGGAACAGTACGAGAGCAGGCGCGTTAACGTCGCTTTTTGCCAGCCAGCAGGCGCTTATAGGCCTCGGTGAGGCGGACAAAGATCTCATGGTCGCCGCCGGTGTCAGGATGGAGGCGCATGGCTTGCTGGCGATAGAGGCGGCTGAGTTGGCGTTTGCTCATCTTCTTTAACTCTTCCAGGCTGGCGCTGAAAATTTCCTGATATTCTTCACCGGTGATCTTCTCGGCCGATTCCGGAAAGCTGAATGCGCGGTGATCGTTCATGAAGCGCCGGATATAGTCGGCAAGCAGCGGGTTGCCGCCGTAGGTGTAATCCACCCAGAGACAGAGATAGCGCTGGAGGTACTCCGGCAAAGTAGCGCTCTGGGGCATGCCTTGCCAGAATTTGCTGTTGTCGGCCAGGGCGCACAGCTCCTGGATAAAAAATTCATCCACCTGCTCTTCTTCAAGCATCTGGGGGGCCTGGCGCGCGTAGGACTGGTCAAAAAATCGGGACAGGTGGAAAACGGCAAAGAGATAGTCGCGCACCTCATCCTCGGCCAGGGCCTCCCGTTCCTGTTCGACAAAATATTGTTCGCGCTGGTCGCGGCTCATGCCGAGCAGGCGCCTGGCCACCTTGCCGGGCAGCTGGTAGAGGCGACTCTGGTCAATGGCTCCGTAGAGCAGGTAGTGGAGGCGGCGGCGGTCAAAATCGGTAATGTCGCGGCGGATCGCCTCTTCCTCGTCAGCAGTCAGCGGCGCGCTGCCCATATGCTTGCGGCCGCGAAAACGTTCAAGATGCTGACGGACCAACGGGCTGACAAAGGGGTAGAGGAGCTCTTCCAGGCGCTGCTCGCCATCTGCCACCACCGACCCAATCCGATCAATCAACTCTTCGCTGATATAATAGCCCTGCTCGCCGATATAGACGATGTACTGCTCCGGGTCTGGGCCCAGTTCCACGAGCTGACGGCAGATCATGCATTTTAGGATCTCGTCCCAACAGGAGAGGCGGAGAGAATAGGAGGGGGGGTGTGTCATCACCCCACGGGCCAGGTAGAGCCGGGGTTGAAAGGGATGGGGCGATGCGGGTGGAGAGACGTGATGGGCCATAAAGAAAGTTTAATATGGCCGCTGTCATGGTTGCAAGGATTTTGCCAGCCCAGATGGCGAGCGCTTGGCTCAGGGCCGGCTGGCCTGGGCGTCTATGATGGCGAGCTGGCTTGCGCCTCCAGAAAAAGCATTGAGAATCTTAAAAGAGGGAGGGCTGTTTCCGGGGCGGCGCGGCAGGCGGGGTAGATTCTGCAACCGCCACCGGTTCCTCGTCACTCTGGGTGCTGTGGCCTTTGACAAAGAGAAAGCGTTCCAGGCTGCGCTGGTAGTCGCTCCACTGGTAGCCCTCTTCATTGGCCTGGGCACTCACCTTTTCAATGGTGTTGATTTTGGCATCCATGTCATCAATGAAGTTGAGGGCAAAGCCCTCAAGGAGCATGGGCAGGGTGGGGGAGCCGAAGTCGTGGCGGCCATGGTGGCTAAGGATGAGGTGTTTGACCCGCACCCCCAGTTCTTGCGGGAAGTCCTTGATCGTCGTGATGCGCTCCTGAACCATCTCCACCCCCATGACCATATGGCCCATGAGGCGACCGGCATCGGAATAGTCAAAGCGGTGGGAGTCGAAGGAGAACTCCTTGATTTTACCGATATCATGGAGCATGGCCCCGGCCATGAGCAACGAGCGGTCCAGGGAGGGATAGAGTCTGCTCACCGCATCTGCCAGCCGGGCCACCCCGAGGGTATGCTCAAGCAGGCCGCCGAGGTAGGCGTGATGCATCATCTTGGCGGCCGGCGCCTTCTTGAAGAGGGCAAAAAAATCCTCATCGGCAAAGAACGACAGCAGCAGCTTGTTGATAAAGGGATCACTGACGGCCTGGGCCAGGGCCAGAAACTCGGCAGCCAAAGCCTCAATATCATATTTGGAGCTGGGCACAAAGGCGGAGAAATCCACCTCTTCATCAGGGATGCGGGTTATCTCGGTGACGGAAAGTTGCAGGGCATTGCGATAGGAGGAGCATCTGGCCTTGATGGCAATCACGGCCCCGGCTGGGCAGTGCGGCTCCCATTTCTCGGCCTGGTCCCAGACCTTGGCCACCAACTCCCCTGATTTATCCATGAGCTTCAGGGAGAGATAGGATTTGCCGGTCTTGGTCTCGGCCTTGCTGAACTCCTGAACCATGAACAGGTCTTCAACTACCTGGCCGTCAGTAATGTCTGAGATAAAAGTATTTTTGGTCATGGTGTCTGGTCGGGCTGGAATTTTTTTTAAGGGTGGGCGCTTGCCGGGTGGCGGTCTTTAGGGCCCCATCATACCAGACTTGCCAGGTTCTGGAAATTCCATTCCTTAACTCCCCTTTTCCTGGGGGGATGAGGTGCGAGTTTTCGGTCTTTTTTGGGCTTGCCAGCCCCCCGCCTGGGCCCCTGATATCCTTAGTCGGGAAAGCAGCAGGCGGCCAGGGCATAGAGGAGCAAAGCGCCGATGACCACGGCCGAAAAACCGCAATGAACGGCGCCCAGGGTGGCGAGCATGGCACTGATCACCGAGGCGCAGCCGTTAATGCCCCAGGCCCAGGGCATGAGGGCCGGGTTCTGGGCGCCAAGACAAGTCAGGCCAAGGGGAAAGGGCATGCCCATGGCAAAGGCCAGCGGCGCAATCACGGCAAGAGCAACACCAATCCGGGCCCAGAGCGACCAGGCGAGAGTATGCTGGAAAAGTGGTGGCAAGCCGCCAACAGCGAGCAGGGCCAGGGCGACAATGGCGGCCATGGCGGCAATGGCCACCTGCCGAGGCCCTCGGCGCTGGGCCAGGCGTTGCGAGCAGATGCTCCCCAGGCCGGCAAAGAACAGGAAGGCCACCAGGACCACGGTGGCCGCATAGAGGGGATGGCCGAGAAAGAGGATGAATTTCTGGATAAAGGTCAGTTCCAGAAAGAGAAAGGCCAGGCCGAGGCCGAAAAAATAAACAACAACCCGCCAGAGGGGCAGGCGCCGGGTTTTTCCCTTCTCCTTCAGGAAAAACAGGGGCAGGACGATGAGGACGGCACTGGCCAGGCCGGCCTGGCAGAGGGTGACCAGCAAGACCACATAGCCCCATTCCATCAGGGCCATGCCGCCCTTGTCCCGCAGGGCCATGATCTCGGCGATGGAGTCCCACTTGAGGAAGTTGAAGAAAAAGGGTTTGTCATCGCTGGTCGGGGTCAGATTAAATTTGTAGCGGCTCAGGAAAGCAGGCGCCCCGGGGCCAAGCAGGGCAAGGGCGCCTTCGTAAAAGGCTGGTTCAGCCAACTGATTAAAGCGATTGGCCTCTGCCTTGGTCATGCCCGGATAGAAGACGAGGTCAAAGGCGCGCGCCGTACAAAATCTCTGCAGCGCCGCAATGTCAGCCCTGGTCACCCCATTTTTTTTCACGACCAGGGTTGTGGTCTGCAGGCCGCGGATGACCATGAGATGGTGCTCGGGGTGCGCGATCCCCTCTTGGTCCAGGGCGGCAAGGGCGGTGGCCAGGAGTTTCAGGCTGTCGCGGGGCGGCAGT
>JBFFNX010000031.1:0-18651 GCA_041562995.1 Desulfurivibrionaceae bacterium | reverse complement strand
CGGCTGGCATAGAAGGAGTCGTTGTAGCGCGACAGCATCCAGCCCGGGTGGAAAACTACCTTGGGACGGTCGGCAATGAGTTCTTCCACCAATTTATGGATATTCTGAACCTTGACCCCGCATTCCTTGGCCGCCCATTCCGCCGGGTAGTCCTGGACAAAGGCGGCAAGCTCTTCAAAGCCACTGGTGTACTTGGCGACAAAGTCAGCGTCATAGCCTTTGGCCTTGATAATTTCGTGAATCAGGGCCAGGGCCAGGGCATAGTCGGTGCCCGGCCTGACCTGGAAGAAATTGTTGGCCTTGATGCCGGTGAGGGTCTGGCGGACATCGACATAGGTGAGCTTGCCCCCCTTGTCCAGCATGTCCATGACCTGGTTGACCTCAGCCGGCCGCAGGGAGGCCAGGATATTACGGCCGAATAACACCAGATGCTTGGCATTTTTTATGTCATAGATAAAACCCTTTCGTCCCAGGCCGAATAACGATTTGCTGGCATGATGGACATTGCGGCCGCAGGCGCTGTCGTGGTTGGAGTAGTTGGGCGACCCCAGGGCATGGGTGAAGGCCTTGACCATGTCCTGCCACGGGCCGCCGCGGGAACTGGCCATGATGGCTTCGGGGCCGTGGTGGTCGATAATGCCCTTCATCTTGTCGGCCACGTAATCCAGGGCAAACTCCCAGCTCACTGCTTCCCAGCGCCCGGCACCTCTGCCGCCACGCCGGATCAGGGGTTGCTGGGGGCGTTCCTTGTCGGCCACCAAGGCCGGGCCGGCCGAACCTTTGGCGCATAAGGCACCCTGCAGGAGGTGGGGATTGCCCTCGAGCCACTTGACCTTGTTGTCCTCAACTTCAACACGGATAGGGCAGCGGACCGTACACATGCCGCACATGCTCCAGACTGTTTTTTTCATGTAAAACTCTCCTCATAAAGGCTCATAGATAATCGGGAGGCAATCAGCCGCCTAACAACTCGGAGACTTTTTCCGTCAGTTCATCCTTATCAATGGGTTTGATGCAATACTCGGCGGCACCGATTTCCAAACTTTGCCGCGCCGTCTCCAGGGTAGGGTAGCCGGTGAGCATCATGACCTTGATATGGGGCTTTATTTTCTTAAGTTCTTCCAGCACCTCAATGCCGCTCATTTTTTTGAGCTTGATGTCCAGGATGGCCAGATCAAGCTCATGGTTCCGGGCATACTGCAAGGCCTCTTCTTCCTCGGTGAAAGGTTTGACCTCATGGCCTATTTTTTCCAAGATTTTTTTGATCATAATCCCGGCATCGAAGACATCATCTAAAACGAGAATTCTTGCCATCTTGCATCTGCCTCCTGCCTAAGCTCATGATGGGAGGGGTGGTGACGCTTTTTTAGGTGCCAGATACCTGCGGGCGATAAACAGACCGATCAGACTCGCGGCATAGGCCACCAGAAAAATAAAAGGCACTGACAGCCCTTCAATGCCATACCCATTAGCCGGGAGGGGCAGGGCATAGGGTCCACCCACCAGTTGCACAAGTTTTTCTTTGGGCAGGGCCGTCTCCAGCCAGTACAGGACCAGAAAAATGGGGAGCAGATAGGCTGCGGTATGGCGAGCGAAACGCTGGGCCAGATAGGTGTTGAAATCATCATCAATATCGCTATCCGTGGTGCGGTAAAAGGTATCTCTGGTCTTCCAGTCAGAGATGAGTTCAATATTCTGCTGCTTGCTTCGTTTGTCCTTGAACATCTCCCGAAAGAGACCCTCTTCCCTTTCTACCTTGACCAGGGAGCGGATCGCCAGCGAGAGGCATCCGGTCAGGGCCGCGATGATAATAGTCTGCAGGACAATCGGAACATTGAGGAAGCTCAGGGGCCTGAGCACCAGCACATCAAGCCCCTGGGCTATGCCGACAAAGACGGGGAAGACAAGAGCGGCAAAGAGCCAGTCAAGTCCCCCCGTTATTTTTTCTAGAATGGTAAACATCTATTTTTTCCCGCCTATCTCATGAACCACAAGAGCTGGGTGTAGTTCATGAACACGATGATCAGGGCAGCGGCTAAGAGCCTCTTGAGGAAGATCTCAGGAAGGTGCTTCTGGATCTTCGGCCCCACCATACCACCTGCCATGGCGCCGGCGGCAATACAGATTGCCATGATCCAGTCTGGCTGGTAGCCCATGAGGATGTACTTGGCGATACCGCCGATGGAGGTGGCAAAGGTGCCGGCCAGGGCGATGGGCACTGCCAGATACATGGGATAGCCGAGAACCGTGGTCATAAACGGCATGAACATGAAGCCACCGCCGACACCAAAGGAGGAGGCGATCATGCCCATGAAGATACCGCCGAACAGCATAATCAGCGGCCGGGCGACAAAGGTCTCGCCCCAGAATCGCATGTCAAATTTGACCATGTTGAATTTTTCAAATTCCACCTTGCCGAGTTCCATGGCCTTGCCGGTGGACTTGGCCTCTTTGACGGCGGCGTTGAATTTCTGGACAATGGCCTTCATGGCCTTCTTCTTCTCAATGGAGGAGGGCAGACTCTCGATAAAGAGCTTGATGCCGATCACCAGACAGATGATGCCGAGGTAGAATTTGTAGGCCTTCAGGGGCAGGTACTTGGCAGAGAAGTTGGGGCCGAGGAAAAAGGCGCCGATGACGATACCGATGGCGAAGAAGATCGCCACGGGCCAGGCAAAACGCTTTTCCTTGAAGTAGGTCATCAGGCCGGTGATGGGGGAGCAGAGGGTCAGAAAGAGGTTGGTCGGCTTGATGGTATTGGCGGCGTTGATGCCCAAAGGACCCTTGGTGCCGAGGACGGTAACCTGAAAGGCTGCGGTGAAAAGACCGCCGGCCGCACCCATGATGACAAAAAGAACGCCAATGATAAAGGCGCCGATTAAAACCACCAGCGGGTTCATATAGATACCGCCGGTCTTAAAGAAGAAGGCGGATTTTTCAATGGTGGTGGTCCCTGCCTTGTCCCCGTTGACATAGATGGCCAGCTTTGAGTCTGGGGAAATGTGTTTGTAAGGGGTCATGGTCACGGAAAATTTACCGGTGAGCTTGTCAAGGCTTACGCTGACGCCCTTGTTCCAGGCCTCCTTGTTGATGTTGTAATCGGACAGCACCATGCGGGTGTTGCCGCCGCCAATGGGACGCTCTTTGGCAATGGTGTTGATCCCAAACTTATCCTCATGGGTGAAAACAAGATATTGCCACTGTTCTGCGCTGGAGACCATGCCCAGCATGGCCTTGGCTTGGCCCGGGATTTCAGACCATTCAAGGAGCTTATTGACCCGGACGTTGTACTTGAAGGGCGGGAAGGCAAAGATGCCCTTGGTCTGACCCTTGGCGGAAACTTTGGGTTTTGCCAGTTGCTCAGGGACGTTGGTGAGCACATAGTAGGTCTGGGGAATGGCAGTGTCGCCGAACTTCTTGGTCAGCTTGACCTTCTCGGTGGCGCCGAGGGCCGCTGATGATGTGAAGAGCGCCTCGGAACCGATGACCACATAAAGGTCCATGCCTGGCGTAATGCTTCCTTCCACGGTAATGGCTGTGCCGGCTTTAACAGAACCCGGAACCGTAACCGCCATGGCCTGGGAGCTGTTCATACCGGTCAGGGCAAAAGATAGGCTTACCAGAAATAAAAATAAATTTTTTCGACTCATCCTCTTTTTCCTCCATTTTTGTAATGCAAGGTTGCTTAGGTGTCATCCTTAGTTGGTGTGATACTTTGGTAAATTCCCCTCCTGTTTTGTCTTGAGGCCTCCTGGCACGACGGAGGAGTGGTAGGGTGCAGCATCGATGGTTTGCAACGGGTAGGAGCAATAATGGTGCCAGGTTTCCCTGGAAAGGATCAAAGAGATTTTGTTGAATTAAAACGATTTGTTAGATGGTGGACGCCCCGCCAGCGGCAAAGGGGATGTCTTGGGTCTGGGCGAAAATGCGCATCTTTTTTGATGCAGTGCATCATTTGGGATGCGCTTGGTGGAGCTGGGGTTGCGGCAGGAGGCAGGGATGGGGGGGAACATTTTATGAATTGTGCGCCGGGTCGGTCCGGAAGGTCGAGGCCTCAAGGCCGTAACGTTTGAGCAACCGTTGCAAGGATTGTCTGCCAATGCCTGTTTGGCGGCCGGCAACACTGATGTTGCCGCCCGCATTCTCCAGGGCCCTGGTCAGGTATTTTTGGGAGAACATGGTCATGGCCTCCTCTTTTGCCTGATTGTAAGGGAGGGCGCTTAGATCAGGACAGGGGCAGTCCGCAGCTGGAGCGGTTTGGCTGGGATTGACAAGGTCGCATTCGCTGATCTGCGCACCTGAGGCCAGCAACACGGCCCTCTTGACCACATTTTGTAACTCGCGCACATTGCCCTTCCATGGTTGGCCAATGAGGTGCTGAAGGGCGCCAGACGTAAAGGAGAGGTCCGGCCTGTTGTACTCCTGTTGAAAGGTGTGCAGGAAATGCTCGGCCAGCAGGGGAATATCCTCTGGGATTTCCTTGAGAGAGGGCATGGTGATGGTCACCACGTTGAGACGGTAGAGGAGATCCTCGCGGAACAGGCCCTGGCTGATTTTGGCCTCAAGGTCCTGGTTGGTGGATGCCAAGACCCGGACATCAACCTTGATCGGTTTGGTGTGGCCCAGGGGCATGACCTCCTTCTCCTGGAGAACGCGAAGGAGCTTGGTCTGTAAATTTATGGGGAGATCGCCGATCTCGTCAAGGAGGATGGTTGAGCCGTCCGCCTCAAAAAAGAGACCTTTTTTGTCCTTGAGGGCGCCGGTGAATGAACCCTTGGCATAGCCAAACAACTCGCTTTCGAGGATGTGCTCCGGCAGGGCCGGGCAGTTGACCGCCACCATGGGCCGTGCCTTTCTACTGCTTAAGCTGTGCAGGGCCTGGGCCGCTAACTCCTTGCCGGTCCCGGATTCGCCGCGGATCAGCACGCTGACATCGGTGTCGGCCACCTTGTCGATAAGATCAAAGACAAGGGCCATCTTCTGGGAGGTGCCGATAAAGCCGGTATGGGGTTTCTTGCCGGCCAGTTTTGCCTGGAGGCTGATGTTTTCGCGGAGCAGGTCGGTTCGTTCAAGGGAGCGTTGCAGGGCATGGATGATATGGTCGTTGTCAAAGGGCTTCTCAAAGAAATCATAGGCCCCTTCCCTGAGAGCCCGAACCGCGATCTCAATGGTGCCATGGCCGGTCATGACAATGACGGATACGGTGGGGTCTTTTTGTTTGACATGGTGGAGAAGGGCCAGGCCGTCAAGACCGGGCATTTTGATATCGGTGAGGATGACATCGGGCCGCCAGTTGTCCAGCAGGCTCCAGGCCTTGTCCCCGGAGTCGGTGATCTCCACCTCACAGCGGCATTTTCTGATGATAATCGTGCGCAGCATGAGCAACATGTCGTTGTCATCATCAACAATGAGAAGCCGCGGCAGGGCCGTTTTTTTTCCAGAGTGGGCCTTGTTATTGTTGTTAGCAGTCATGAAGTAGGTGGCAGAGGCCTTATACGGACAGGGGTAAGGGGGAAACAGTCTCAGGGCCGGAAAAGATGGACCTTGAATTCAAAATAACCAGATGATATCACAGAGGTATGATCCCAGACAAGGAAGGAACTTTTTTTGCAAAATGGCGGATAAGTCCGGTGATGGATTTACTGGTGCTGACCCTCAGGGGCCTCTGCTCGCCACCCGTTGTCGCTGCATGTTTTTTTGCCCTTGTCCTCCTGGGGGCGACTCCGGCCAGGGCCGTTCAGGTTCACGGCCCGCCGGAAGGCTACTACGTCCATCAGATGGCCCATCTTTTTTTCACCGCCGCCCTGGTCTTTATGCTCTCTTTTCTCCATGCCCGACCCGTGGGTAAGGGTAAGGCCTGGCATTATTTCAAGCTTTCCCTGTTCTTCTTTTTGTGCTGGAATCTCTGGACATTTACGGCCCATCTCTTTGCCCATCACTTGCCTGCGGAGGCCTTTGCCACCGAGGGCAGCCTCTGGACCCATCGTTTCACCGCCCAGCTATCCCTCTCATCGTTGCTTTATTACATAACCAGATTCGACCACCTGCTCTGTGTGCCGGGGATCTGGTTTTTGCTGCAGAGTCTGAAGACCTTCTGTCTGGAGATTACCAGGGCAGCCGGGGAAGAGGAGGAAGGCCATGGCTAAGGGGCTGCCTCTATTACCCATCTATCTTGTTGATTTCTGCGGCGCTTTGCTGATGATTTTTCTGGCCTTTGCCGCCTTGGGTTATGCCCGCCGCCTTGTCCGGATGGAGAAGGGCAATGTGCTGTGGACCTATATCTTCTGGCTCAGTGCCGCCCTGGTCACCTTGTCGGTTTCCCGGAGCATGGCCCATGTCCTCCAGTATATTTTGATTTTGGCGGGACATGCGGGGGGCTGGCGCCAGTTGGCCCCCTTCTTCGGGGGCTTGAATTCCTTGATCTTTACCTCGGTCGCTGTCCTGACCATTTATTATTATAATATGCATGGCGTCATTACCAGGATCGAGGAGGACACCCTGTCCCTGTCCCAGGCCCATGAGCAGTTGAAAAATGCCCACCAGGAGCTGCGGGATTTTAACTTGACCCTGGAACAGCGGGTGGAAACGCGCACCCGGCAACTGCAGCTGTCTGAAGAGAAATTCCGTGGCCTCTTTGAAAGCTCGAAGGATATGATCCTCTTTTGTGATCCCCACGGCTTTATCACTGACATCAATGACAGCGGCAGGGACATCCTGGGCTACCAAGGCCGGGACGAGGTCATCGGCAAGCCCCTTGCCGTCTATTTCGCCGAGGAGGAGAAATGGGCCCGTTTTTATTGCAGCCTCGGTTCCCAGGGCCATGTCAAGGAGTTTGAGGCAGAGTTCCTCCGCCAGGATGGCAGCCGTCTTTATCTGATGATCACCGCCTCGATGATTGCTGATGAGCAGGGTAAGGTAAAGGGCTATGAGATGATCGCCAAGGATCTCACCCATTTTAAAGAGGTCACCGATCAGCTCATCCAGTCGGAAAATATGGCCTCGGTCGGCCAGCTCGCCGCTGGTGTGGCCCACGAGATAAACACGCCGCTTGGCATTATCCTCGGCTATTCCCAGCTGTTGCTGGAGGATTTTGACGAAGAGTCCGAGACCCACGAGATTCTGCAGATCGTTGAAAAACAAACCAAGGCCTGCAAGCGGATTGTCGCTGATCTCCTGAAATTTTCCCGCCACAGCATGGGCGGGGCCCAGAATCCCATCCATATTAACGCCTGCGTCCAGGAGGTGTTGTCCATTGTCGAGCATAGTCTCAATATGGACCATATCTATGTCCAACGCGTGCTGGCCGCCTCCATCCCGGAGATTATCGTTGACGCGGAAAGGCTCAGACAGGTCCTGGTCAATATCATCAACAACGCCCATCATGCCATCGGCAAGGAGGGTATTGTCGGGGTCTGGACCCGTTTCAATGCGCATTGCCAGGAGGTGGAGATCATCATTGGCGACACCGGCTGCGGCATTCCCCAGGAGGTGATCTCCCGGATTTTCGACCCCTTCTTTACCACCAAAGGGGTGGGCAAGGGGACCGGGCTGGGGCTTTCCGTGTCCTTCGGCATTATCAAGGACCATGGCGGCTATATTGATGTCCATTCGCCGCCGGTGGACAAAGAGGTCCTGGCCGCCGGCATGAATACGGCCTTTCATGTGTTTTTACCGGTTGAGCCCCAGGCCAGGCATGCCAAAGAGGATGAATCGTGAGTACTATCCTGGTGTTGGATGATGTGGAGGATGCCGCCATCCTGGTCAGCAGGATCCTCAAGAGAAAAGGGCATACGGTCCATCTTTTTACCGACGAGGATGAGGCGCTGTCCTTTGCCAAAACGCAGCACCTTGATCTGGCCATTCTCGATATGAAATTACGGAAGATGGACGGCGTTGAGGTATTGGCGGAACTGAAACGCATCCAGCCGCAGATCAAGGCGATTATGCTCACCGGCTATCCCACCGCCCAAACCGCCCTGCGCTCCCAAAAACAGGGGGCGGCAGCCTATTGCGTCAAGCCCCTTGATAAACAAGAGCTGGAGCAGACCGTGGCCGCGGTTCTCGGCCCTGAGGAGTGTAAGGATTAAGGAGGGCTTGTGTGGGCGCGGGACAACTCTCCCAGCAGGGGCGGCAGGCTGATCAATACCGTGGTCCCCTCGCCCTCTGTGCTGGTAAGGGTGATGGTCCCTTTCTGCTCGTCTACAATCTGTTTGACATAAGGCAGGCCGATTCCTGTCGGGCCTCGGCTGGTCTGATAGAAGGGCTCGAAAATATGGGCTACGACCTCGGGCGCTATTCCCGGGCCGTTGTCCCTTATGCCTATCTGCACTGCGTTCGCCGCCGGCCGGGTCACAACCTCGATTCGATCTCCTGCCTTGCAGGCCTCCAGGGCGTTGCGCAGCACATGGATGATGGCGATGGTGATCAGGTGCTTGCTGCCCAGAAAGATAAGCGGGGCCGGGTGGTAGTCGCTGACCAGGGCAATATCCTTGGCCTTTGCCGCCTGCGCCATGGTTCTGAGAGCCGCTGCCGCAATTTCATTTAAATCCACCGAGGTAAATTCCTTCTTGGCCAGGGGCTGGCTCGTGCCCAGCTTCTGCACCAAGGATTCAAGCTTTGCCGTTTCCATGAGGATGGTGTCAACAGAGCTGTTCCCCGCCCAGCACTCCGGGCTCAATTTTTTCATCTTGCGGGCCATGCCACCGATGATCATGGCCGGGTTGCGCACGCCATGGGCGACAAAGAGGGCCATTTCTGTCTGCGTACGCTCAGCAACAATTGCCTCAATATCCCGGTTAAGCTCCAAAAGTTCTCGGCTAAAGGCTGAAATCTTATCCCGGTCCCGGGTCATCCGCTCCATGATGGTGGCGGTGCGCCGGAAATAAAGGGTGATTGCGGCAATGACCACAAAGGTAATGGAGTTTATGGAGCCGCTGATAGGGGAGAGGGCTTGCCATAAGTGGCTGTAGCCCGAGAAATAGAGGATGTGTTTGATGATATGGCCCAGGGAGCGCGACACGGAAAAGGCGAAAATGGCAATGCATAACCAGAGCAGATAGTTGGCCAGGGCATTTTCCGGGTCGCGCCGGAAAATTTTCCTGGCAACCCCGAGGCACATAGTGGAGACCACGATCATGGCCAGCGACCCAACCAGGTCAACGGTCCAGAGCGGCGAGAGGGGCCAGATCATCATGATTGCCGATCTCCTTCTGCCGCGCTCTGCTGGTCTGCAGACTCAGCGAGAAACTGCTTGAGGCCGAAGTAAAAAAAGAGAAGAGCAGGCAGGCAGAGGAGATGGTCCATCTTGAGAAGATAGTAGAGCGCCTCGGGCCAGGAGGTCACGGGCAGAGAGGGCGTTATGTGGCCCGGTTCCATGATAAAGGAGGCTTCAGCCCTGGCAAAAAAAGAGAGGTGGCCGACAAAGGCCCAGATATTCCAGAGGATGAACAGCATGGCGCTGGTGGCGAGCAGCCGCCAGGCTTTTTGGCGGACCAGGGGGGAGCGCTGGATATTCACGGCAAAAATCAGCATGGCAAAGGCCAGGAATATATGGGCGCCCTGATGGACGTAGAGCCCTTCGGGGCCGGCGTGGGCCTGTAATGCCCAGGCCGGCGAGGGGCTGGCAGCCAGCGCCAGGCCCGTCAGGAAAAGGAGGAGCCTCAGCTTGGAGGCTAAGGAAGAGATCTTTCTCATGGCTGCAAGGTTCCTTTATCCTATCTTTTACAGGGAGGCCAGATAGTGAAAATAGACCTGGGTAAAGCGGCCGGAGATGGTGTCCGGGCAGCTGAAGAGCAGCTCGGCGTCGCCCGGGAAGACATTGGAGAGGGCGAAAAAGACCTGCCGGGAAATATTGGAAAGAATGTCCTCGATTAAAGAGGAGTCCAGGTCATGGCCCATGACGCCATGACAGCGGCAGCGCAGGGGCCGGTATTCATAGAGGGTGCATTTGCCCTCTTGGCTTAACGGGCAGCGGAGATTGCCCAGGCGGTAGAGGTCGTTCATGTTGACTTCTTTGTCCCCGCTTCCGGCATCGCGGGCCAGGGCCCTGATTTTTTGAAAGACCTCGCTGGCCCGGGTGATGGCGGCCTGGCGCGCGCCGCTTGGCAGGGAGGTGTTCATCTTGTTGAACAGGTAGAGGGCCTCAATGAGCTTCATGGAGAAATGTTCGCGGCAGCAGCTATCGCTATCCAGGCCACAGGTGGTCTCGGGCCTGGCCTCGGGACCCAGTTCCTGCAGGGATTTTTCCACATCCTGGACCAAGGCCTCATATTCGCTGAAGAAATCAGCAAGGTCCACGGTATGCTTGCTCTCCAGGGAGGGTTCCCTGATGGTGAGCAAGCCGCTTTTTTTGCCATATTTCCGTAACAGGCTCCATTGCGCATAGTTAGTGGGGTTGGCGCGGGTTCCCTTGAGGGTCTTGCCCGCCACCTTCAGGCCCAGGCCGCGGCGGATGAGATAGGCGGAGACAAAGGTGCCGGTGCGGCCGATGCCGTGCCGGCAGTGGACCAGGACCTTCTTGCCCAGATAGAGGGCCTCGTCCAGCCACTCCAGACCCTTTTCCATTTCTGCCATGTCCGGGGCGTTTTCATCGGGGATGGGCAGGAAATAGACCTCGAATCCCGATTTTTCCTCGATCTCGTGCAGATCACAAAATTCACCGCAGAGGTTGACGATGGCGTCAATGCCCTGGTCCGCAATGGCCTCAAGTTCGGCATAGGACATGGGCGCATAGCCCACAGCCAGGGATGATGTTATCCAGGTAAGTTCATAGGACATGGCGGAGCAACCTCGGTTTACGGCATCTTTGTTTGGGCGGCAAAATCGTATTTTTCGGCAAAAAAATCAGCAAGATACTCTTCAACCATCGTTTCATTATTGAGGGTCATATCCAGCAGGCGGGTGACGCCGAGCAGGCGGCCGACCATGTTCAGCTTGTCGTTGATCAAATCATGCTCCAGGTGGCTGAGGCGGGCATCGATGAGATCGCCCTTGCTCTCGACACTGAAACCAAGGCGGCCAAGGGCCTTGGCCAGAAATTCGACGCGCAGGGCCCGGCCGCTGAAGTTGCCGCCGCCGCCGGCAAAGCGCAGGATGATGTAATTGTCGTTGGCCTCCGGGCCGCAGAGGGTGTCGAGCACCGTAAAGTGGTAGCCAAAGCGCATGTTGAGGTTGAGATAATCATGGGAGATGATGGCGTAGCTGGCAAAGGCATCGGCCTTTTGTGTGGCGATGCCGCCGGCCAGGGCCACGTTATCAAAACTCTGCCAGTCAAAATGGGATTGCTGGCTCCAGTCGATGCCGGGATGGGCAAGGCCGGCCCACACGGCATGCATGGCCAGGCAGTGGATTTCCGCGAGGGATATTTCCTCCATGGTGCGGGCCGCGTCCACCAGACCTGTGCCCACGTCCAGGACATACACCGTCATGGGGACCTTTGAGATGATCTTCTTGGCGCCATGGACCCGCGTTCCCCAGCGGTCGCCGGTGGCAAACATCTCCTGCATACCCTTTTCATGGCAAAAGCGGATAATGTCGTGCAGGGAGCGGCACCCCTCCGGACTGAAGTTTTCGGCCGTGGTGTCAATAAGGGTGAGGGGGGAAACAAAGCCCAGGATGTATTTAAGTTTGCGCTGCAAGGGGGTCTTGTGTTTTTTGGCAGGATTCTGGGGGGGCGGCAGGGGGATGAGCCCCTGATAGATCGTTTTTTTATGGGCGCAGATCGTCACCTCCATGCCGTTCTGGAGCTGCTGGCGGATGGCTGGGCCGCCATTAACCAGGGCAGGCAGGCCAAACTCCCGGGCCACCGAGGCGAAATGGCCGGCAACGCTGCCCCGTTCGGTGATAATGGCCTCCAGCCTGTCCATCACCTTGACATAGACGGGCAAGGTGCTCTGGGTCACGAGGATTGAACCGGCCGGCACCTCCTGGAGCTGTTGGTCATTCTCCAGAAAGAACAGGCGGCCGCTGGCCAGCCCTGAGGAGGCGCACTCGCCGCCCTGGAAAAGGACCGGCGCCGTGATCTCTGCCTCTTCTGGCAGGTTCTGGTGGCTCAGTTCGGCCTCACAGCGCAGCGGCCGGGCCTGGAGGATATAGAGGGCCTTGTCTTTGCCCTGGCACCACTCGATATCCTGGGGTTCACCGTAGAAGCTTTCGATCTCGAGAGCGATGCGGGCAAGCTCCAAAGCATCGCTGTCAGACAGCGATACGGCATGGCGCCGGTTCTCATCAACATCCGCAATCTGCACAGATCCTTTGGGGCTGGCCATCATCTCCTGAAACTTGTCGCCCAGCCGCCGCTGGGTAATATGGGGCGCGGGTTCCCGGTCAAGGAGCACGACGTCTGGTGATATTTCCCCTCCCACTAACAGCTCGCCAAGGCCCCAGAGGGAGTGGATGGTCATGGTCTGGGCAGCAGCGTTGGCCGGGTCGGCCGTGTAAATGACACCGCTGGCCATGGCATCCACCATGACCAGGACCAAGACCGCCATGGGGGTGTCGAGGTCGGACAGGCCGTTGTTGATCCGGTAATAGAGGGCGCGGGGCGAATATTTACCGGCCACCACCCTTTTATAGGCGGTGAGCAAGGAACCCTGATGGACATGGAGTTCGGTCAGATATTGGCCGGCAAAGGAGGTCGCGGAATCCTCAAGACCGGCGCTGCTGCGCATGGCGACCTGGACGGCGTCGCCATGTTTTTTGCGAAGGACACGAAAGGAGTCAGCAATGTTCGCGGCCATGGCCGGTGGGATCTCAGCGTTGGTAATCAGGGCGCTGATGTCATCAGAAAAGCGCTGGAGGGACTCTGGGGAGGTGATATCAAGGCGGCTAAGGGCCTCATCAATAACGGCCTGGAGATTATTATGATCAAGAAAGGCATGGAAGGCTTCGGTGGAGATGACAAAGCCGGACGGCACCGGGAGCTCGAGATTATTGCGGAGCATGGCCAGATTAAAGGCCTTGTCGCCGGTCATATGCCGGTCGTCGATGTCTATTGCCGGCAGTGGGATGGTAAACGGCGTGGTGGGGTGGCGTTTGGGTGGGATGAAAATATAGTGGGCAAAGGTGTTTATTTTCTGAAAATAGTCGCGCAGGTTGTCATAGGAGGCCGGCGCCATACGGGTCAGGCATCTAATGATGGTGGCGACGGCCGCAGCCAGCTCAACGTAGAGCTTTTCGATCTGCTTTATATCAACCTTTTTTTCGGTGTAATAAATGTCCTCAAGCTCAGCGATCAGTTCATGGCAGCGCCTGTCGTGTTCAAGGAGCTCCTTGAACGAGGCGTAATTATCCCTGAGGAATGTCCCCGGGGAAAGCAGTTTGCTCGTCCAATGCTTGAAAAGTTCGAGGGCCACGCCTCTCCTCCAGCCAACTGGATGTGGTTAGTCTGAGCCGGGCAGGACATAAAAGCACCCTGCCCATCACCTGGAAAAACTATAGCACAGGTTATACAGCGTGGTAAATAAAGGGAGGAGGGTGGCCCTTTCCCCGGCGCCATCCGCCGCCGCCCGAGGCCGGGGTGCCAGGGCGCGGGTGGAAATAACGGCTGCGAGGGAACATAAATGGAAAAAGTTTGGCTTTGTCTCCCTCCTCTTTGCATAATAGTGATACATTATTGTGTGGTAAAAAATGAATATTTAAAAAGATAAGGAGTCAATCCATGCCTAAGGCAAAGACAGGAAAGTGCGAAGAGTGCGGTAAAAATTATGAGGATATCAAGGAAGTATGCGGCCATTGCGGTTATTCACCCCATGGCACTTTCATGATGGCGGAACAGGATCCCTTCTGGAAATGCGGGGGCTGCGGCCGTACCGTCCAGGTCAAAACTCCCCCTGAGAAATGTCCAAGTTGTGGAGAGATCTGCGATTTTAAGAATATCACCTGTTACGAGCCCGAATGCGGTGGCCCCGGCAATATTGATCCGAAACTGTAAATGGTTTATGGAGTCCTTTGCACCTTCAGAGATCTTTTTTTTTTGCCGCTGAGGCAAAGATCTGTCCCCTTCTCCCCAGCCAGCCATGATCCTTACGGGGCCATGGCGAACAACTTCACCAAAGCAATTTTTTTAGGCGGCTAGATATATGTTTATACCAGGACATCCCTGCCCATGATCTTCAACCACATATTCCGGCGTAAATTTGTGGTTTGCGGCAAGGGTTTTACCCTTGTCGAAGTCCTCATGGTTATTGCCATTATGGGCACCCTGGCCGCCATTGCCACGCCGATGTTTATCAGCTATGTTGACCGAGCTAGAGTCGCGAAGGTAACGCTCGAAATTCGCATGCTGTCACGGGAAATCACAATTTTTTTTGAAGAAAATAACCGTTACCCTGTCGATCTAGCCGAACTAGGCCTCGGGTCGCTGCTTGACGTCTGGGGTAATCCCTATCAGTATCAGCCGGTGGCAGGAACGCCGCAGGGTGGGCTCCGCAGCGATCGCTTCACGGTGCCGGTAAATACTGATTACGATTTGTACAGCATGGGCAGAGATGGCAGGAGCCAGCGACCATTCACCGCCGCGGCCAGCCTTGATGACATTGTCCGGGCCAATGATGGATCCTATATCGGACCTGCTTCAGGATATTAAGAGAATAAATTATGAAATTCTGCCCATTCGATTCGGCCTTTCTAAGGAGTAAAATTGCCCGCAGGATATTTGGTCTCTTTGTTGGCTGCGCATTGCTGCCTCTTGTTGTCTTGACGGCTGTTACCTTTTTCCAGGTTACCACCCAGATTGAAAAACAAAGCCTTGAGCGTCTGCAGCAGTCTTCCAAGGCCCATGGGCTGAGTATCTATGAACGTTTTTTGTCCCTGGAAAGCGATCTGCAGCTCATGGCCACGATGGTGACACGCAACACGAGTGATGGCGCCCTGCGCACGTTTTTTGACACGATTTTTCATGAGCGGCTCAGCAAACGCTATCGTGCCATCTCCCTTTTTGAGGAGGGAGGTGATCCGCAGGTACTCTTTGGCGATGCACCTGTCACCCTTGAAGCAGGGAAAGATTTATTTGCCGACGATGGCAAAAATAAAATTCGGGTCGAAAAACAAAAAAACGGTCCCTCCGCGGTGTATCTGGTTGTTCCCTTGGATAAGACTGGTCCCAAAAAATCTGTGCTGATCGCTCAGATTAACACCGTGTATCTCTGGGGAATAGGTCACGAAAATATTCTGCCTGCCATGACCGAGCTGTGCATACTCGATCCGGGCAGAGACGTCCTGATTAGTTCATTTTCGACAGCGGCGGAACTCCTGCAGGAAATCGCCACCCGTTCAGGAGGTGAGAGTGCAAGACAGTTTGAATACCAAGAAGGAGAGGGGGGGAGTTATCTTGTCAGCTTCTGGCCGCTATATTTAAAAGGGCGATTCAATGCCCCGAACCTCACTGTCATTCTCCGACAGTCAAAGGCAGATGTGCTGACGCCGTTAAAGGATTTCAAAACCATATTTCCGCTGGTCGTGCTGTTATCTCTCTGGATTGTTCTGCTGCTCAGTATGGTATTTATCAGAAGGTATATGGTGCCGATCGAGAAGCTGGGCGAGGCCACAAAGCATATTGCCAGGGGGGACTTCAACTATGTGGTCGATGTCAGGAGCGGTGATGAATTTGAAACCCTGGCCCACTCCTTCAACAGCATGGGCCAACGGTTGAACAAGCAATTCAATACTCTGGAGAACATCTCTGATATCAGCCAGGCCATTCTGTCGTCTCTGAACAGCAAGGAGATCATCGAAACCGCGCTGCTTCGGCTTTCGCAATTTCTGGAAAGTGATGTCGTTCAGCTCGTTCTCTGCAACGGCCAAAAGACAAACCTGGCAGTGGCTTATGCCTATTCCGCTGCCAGTAAAATCACCAGTAAAGAAGAGGTGCTTGAAATAACAGCTGCTGAAAAAAGACAGCTTGTCGATAAGAAGTTTCTTCTCAGTGCTGACCAGGATGACCACCCCCGCTATCTGTCAGCCTTGTTCGGTGGGACCATGCCTGTTGTGCTGCAGCTCCCTCTTGCCAGCAATAACGAGTTGAAAGGTATGGTTAATCTTGGCTTTAAACCCGAGAGAATCTTGACCGATGACGATTGCAGCCAGGCCAGGCAGCTGGCCGACCAGGTCACCATAGCCTTGGAGAACGCAGGGCTCATTGAGACCTTGGAAAATCTTAATTGGAGTATCCTGCAGGCCCTGGCCCGCACGGTGGATGCCAAATCACCCTGGACTGCCGGTCATTCAGAGCGGGTAACCGAACTGGCGATCAAAATTGCCAAAATCATGGGCTGCACAGAAAAGGCCATAACCACACTCCACCAAGCGGCCCTGATCCATGATATTGGCAAAATAGGTATTCCCAATATCATTCTGGACAAGCCTGCTCATCTTACGGACCAGGAGTTTGCCCATGTTAAGGAGCATCCGGCCATCGGTGCCCGCATTCTTGAGCCTATTGCTGCCTTTGATGAGGCCATCAGCATAGTTCTTCATCACCATGAGAGATGCGATGGTTCGGGGTATCCCTTTGGCCTAAAAGGGGAGGACATCTGCCTTGGCGCCCGCATCCTCGCCGTCGCCGATGTCTATGACGCCCTTGTTTCCCAGCGCCCGTATCGAGATGGCTGGGTGATGGACAAGGTCCTTGAGCATATTGAAGAGGGAAGCGGCAGCAAGTTTGACTCCGAGGTTGTGAAGGCCTTCAAGTTTGCAGTACAGTAAGAATAAGTTTGCTGTACATGTAGAATAAATGGGGGGCACCATGAAATTTATTGCTGGCAAAGGCTTTATCAAGCCTTTGCCCTTCCTTGTCGTGACAATTTGTCTCCTTATGGCCCTTGTTTTCATTGTTAAAGGCAAGGCCCCGCAACAACTGCCGCCTGACATTTTGGGTCGGTGGTATTCCGCTGACCCGCGCTATCAAGACTGCTCCATCAGTTTCAGCACGGATTCCCTTATTATCGGTGGCGCCGATGGCAACTTTTATCACTACACCCTCAGGTCGGTGCGAGAAGAAGCCGAAGGAAACAGCAAGAGGCGCCTCTACACCCTGTTGTCTACAGACCATGAGGGGGTGGGGCTGGAGTTTCGCCTCTCTTACGATGCCGAGGCCGGAAACCTCTCCTATGCCAACCAACGGGACGTTGTCTGGCGTAAACGACTACAAGCAGAATAGACCTCTCCTTCCCCTCTCCCCTGTTATTTGCCATCGAGCATGCGGCCGAGGCCGCCCAGCATCGAGCCTTCGCCCCTGTCACGGCCACCGACCGAGGGGGCATGGGCAATAATGCGATCCGCCATCCGCGAGAAGGGCAGACTTTGCAGATACACGGTGCCGGTGCCCTGCAAGGTGGTCAGGAAAAGTCCTTCACCGCCGAAGAACATCGATTTCAGGTTGCCGGCCCTTGCAATGGCATAATCGATGCCTTGGCTGAAGCCGACCAGGCAGCCGGTGTCCACCAGCAGCTTCTCGCCGCGTAGCTCCTTCTTGATCACCGTGCCGCCGGCATGGATAAAGGCCATGCCGTCACCGGTTAATCTCTGCAGGATAAAGCCCTCGCCGCCAAAGAAGCCGGTGCCCAGCCTCTGGGTAAAGGCAATGCCGACCTTGGTGCCCAGGGCCGCGCACAGGAAGGCATCTTTCTGGCAGAAGAACTCACCGTTTACCTCCCGCAGGTTAATGGCGATGATCTTGCCGGGATAGGGGGCGGCAAAGGCTACTCTTTTTTTTGCAGCACCGACGTTGGTGAAATGGGTCAGGAACATCGACTCGCCGGTCAGCACCCGTTTGCCGACGCCCTTGAGTACGCCGAAGAACCCTTCCTTGGCATCTGAACCGTCCCCCATCTTGGCCTCAAAGGAGATGCCGTCCTCCATGTAGTTCATGGCCCCGGCCTCGGCAATCACCGTTTCACGCGGATCGAGTTCCACCTCAACGATCTGCATATCATCGCCGAGGATTTCGTAATCCACCTCATGACTGTTCATAGTGTGCTCCTTTTATTTTATGTGCTTTGTTAATCCTGCGAAAGAAGTTGATCTTTGTCTTAGACAAAGAGATCGGTCAGTTCAAAACGTTCCACGTCAAAGAGGCCGAGGTCGGTGATTTTCAGGGCTGGGATGACGGGCAGGGCCAGGAAAGACATGGTCATAAAGGGCGTCTGCAGCCCACAGCCGTTGTCCTTGACCAGCTGCTCAAGCTCGTTGTAGAGGCGGGCCATCTCCTCGCAGCTGCCAAGGCCCATGAGGCCAGCCACCGGCAGCGCCATCCTCCTTTCCTCATCCCCATTGACAAAACTGATGCCGCCGCCGCTGCCGTGGAGCAGGTTGATGGCCCGGGCCAGGTCGTTGTCGTTGCAGCCAATGGCAATGATGTTGTGGGAATCGTGGGCGATGGAGGAGGCCATGGCCCCCTGCTTCAAGCCAAAGCCGCGGACAAAGGCGTGGGCGGGCGGCGCTGGTTGATAGCGGTTCTGGACGATAATTTTCAGCAGATCGATATGCGGATCAGCCTCGACAACGGTGCCCACAGGCACGGGCTGGCGGCCGGCGCCGGTGATAATCTGGCCGTCTGTCACCTCAATCACCTTGAGCTGCCCGCCTCCTGCTTTGACCTGGAGCTCCTCCACCGTGATCGGCGTAGCAGTGAAGTGGTTGATCGGCGTGGTCTGG
>JBFFNX010000030.1:0-19332 GCA_041562995.1 Desulfurivibrionaceae bacterium | reverse complement strand
TCCTGTTTTGCTTGCGGGAGCGTGGTTAAACAGGCGAGCAACTCTTCAATCTCCCAACTGTTGAGCTCTGTCGCCGGAATGATCTCATAGAGTTTTTGGGCGATGATGTTCTCCGGTGAGGAATCCATACCTGGTTGTCCTTGGTTAGTAGAGAGAGCTGATCATCTCATCAATGGCCGCTACCAGCTCATGATCATCACTTAATGTTTCGCTGATCGTTACTTTGCAGGCCTGGCGGGGGGCAATGCCGCTTTTGATCAGGGTGCCGGCATGGATGAGCAGTCTGGTGCTGGCCCCCTCCTGCAGCCCGGCATCCTCCAGGCTGCGGGTCATCTCGGCAAGGCGCACCAGCCTTTCTGCCTCTTGCCGGTTGACCCCGGCCTCATGCTGGACAATTTCCGCCTCAATGTCAGGGCTTGGGTAGGTGAGCTCCAGGGCAATAAAACGCTGGCGGGTCGAGGGCTTGAGATCCTTGACCACGGACTGGTAGCCCGGGTTATAGGACAGGGCCAGCATGAACTCGGGCGGGGCGCTCAAGATTTCCCCCTTCTTCTCAATGGGCAGTTCGCGGCGGTCATCGGCCAGGGGGTGGATGACCACGGTGGTGTCTTTCCGGGCCTCGACGATCTCGTCAAGATAGCAGATGCCGCCATGGCGCACGGCCAGGGTCAGGGGGCCGTCCATCCACACGGTCTCGCCGCCCCTGATGAGATAACGGCCGACCAGATCGCTGGTGGAAAGGTCATCGTGGCAGGACACCGTGATCAGGGGCCGTGCCAGCTTCCAGGCCAGGTACTGCATGAACCGGCTCTTGCCGCTGCCGGTGGGGCCTTTGAGGAGCAGGGGAATTTGATGTTCGTAAGCAGCCAGGGCAATGGTGAGTTCCTGGCCATGCTCCCGGTAATAGGGTTCGGTTACGATGTAATGTTCCTCGATTCTTTGGGCGTCCATGGATGTCCTGTCCTGGCTGATGGTTGTTGCGGAATTTACAAAACTATTATTTAGTAATTATTCTTATAAGTTAAATAGGAATGGACAGGAGTCAACCTTAGAAAGGTGATATGAGGGCCGGGATAGGTCGACATTATTGTCGAAGCCAATACCGCTTTTGTCGAACCAGAGATGAACCTCTTGGGGAAATGTCCTGTCACCACACGCTTCAGGTAATTTCACCCCGTGGCATATATGTTGTATGATGAGTCTGGAGTGAAGGACCGAATTCCTTTATTTTTTTCTCTCTCCGGCAGATGGTGGCATCTAGGACGCCATTCCCTGCCGCCCAAAAGCTATATTGAGAATGCTCCCTGATTTTTCAGCAATGGCAGAATATGTAGGAGTTTTAAGGAAGAAAACGGATGACAACAGGAAAGAAAAGGATTGAACAGGCGCTTACGGTTTTCACCGCAAAAATAATAGCCTGGCGCTGGGCTGTCATTGCCCTCATGGTTGTTCTGGCTTTGGCCTCTGCCAGCAGGTTGCCGCAGCTGACCATTGATATGTCTGATGAGGGCTTTCTTCATCCTGAGGATCCCATCCTGACGGCCTATACGGAATTTCGCGAGCAGTTTGGCCGCGATGACCTCATCGTCCTTACTATTAAGGGGCCGCAGGTCTTCAACCAAGATTTTTTGCACAAACTCAAAAAACTGCACACCACCCTGGAGGACACCGTCCCCCACCTCAATGATATCACCTCCATGGTCAATGCCCGCAATACCAGAGGGGTGGCCGATGGCATTATTGTTGAAGATCTTCTCGAGCATTGGCCGGCTGACGATGCCGCCTTGGCCGAGCTTAAAAAACGGGTGATGACCAATCCCCTCTACACAAACCGCCTCATATCTGAGGATGGCAGCTATACCACTGTTATTCTACAGACCGATGTCTATGGTCTTTCTGTGGCCGATGAGGATGCCCTGGCTGGGTTTGGTGATGAGGATATGGACCTTGCTGCTGATGACAATCAGGCCTCGGGCAAGCCAGCTTATCTAACCGAGAGCCAGCGTGGCACCATTGTCATGGCAGTCAATAAGGTGGCCGCAGAGTTTCAGGCCGATGATTTTCAGATATATATCGCCGGCAGCCCGGTGGTAACCCATGCCGTTAAGAAAACCATGCGCCAGGACATGATGCTTTTCCTGCGTCTGGCAATTTTGGTCATTGCCATTTCGCTCTTTCTCATGTTTAGGCGCTTGCCAGCGGTTATCTATCCTCTCATAGTGGTGGTGCTCAGTTTGATTTCCACCCTGGCGCTGATGGCCGTGTTCGGGGTGGCCGTTAAACTGCCCACCATGATTTTGCCCTCCTTTATTTTGGCTGTCGGCGTAGGGGACAGTGTCCATGTCCTGTCCATGTTTTTTCATAATTTGCGAAAGCATGACAAGAATGAGGCCCTGGCTATGGCCATGGGCCATTCCGGTCTGGCCATTATCATGACCAGTCTGACCACGGCCGCCGGGCTGGCCTCGTTCTCCTGGGCTGAAATTGCGCCGGTGGCGGATCTTGGTATCTTTGCCTCCCTAGGTGTGCTGCTGGCCTTGCTCTACACCATTATCTTTTTGCCGGCCTTGCTTGCTGTGACACCCTTGCGGCGCCGAGACGAAGGGGCGGAGGACAAGGGCAGGATGATGGCGCTGATGGATTTTTTTACCCGCCTGGCCACCGGAAGATACAAGCAGGTGCTGGTGGTTTTCGGGGTGCTTGTTGTCCTTGCCGCCATAGGCCTCAGCAGGCTCACCTTTTCCCATAATATCTTGTCCTGGCTGCCGGAGGAGATGCCGGTGCGCACCGCCACCGAGGTTACCGATGCCAACCTCAAGGGCTCGGTGACCTTGGAGCTTGTCCTTGACACCGGCCGGGAAAACGGGCTCTACGATCCTCTGGTTTTAAAGAAGATGGAACAGTTGGCCGCCGAGCTTGAGGAGAATAAGGACAAGAGCATGCCCGTCGGCAAGGTGATGTCGGTGGCCGATATCATCAAGGAGATCCACCAGGCCCTAAACGAAAACCGGCCTGATTTCTACGTCGTGCCTGATGATGCCAAATTGATCCCCCAGGAATTCCTGCTCTTTGAAAATTCCGGCTCAGATGACCTGGAGGATGTGGTGGACTCCCGTTTTCAGCTGGCGCGCATTACCATCAAAATGCCCTGGCAGGATGCCATGCATTATGTGCCCATTATCAGTCAGGTGGAAACTCGGGCCAAGGAGATATTCGGCGATCAGGTGCAGATTACCACCACCGGCATCATGGCCCTCTTTGGTCGGATTATCTATGCCGCCATTCATTCCGCCGCCATCTCGTATCTCATCGCCTTTGCGGTGATCACGGTGATGATGATTTTTCTCATCGGCAGCGTCCGGCTTGGTATCCTCTGCATGATCCCCAATCTGGCCCCCATTGCCGCAACTCTTGGTCTCATGGGCTGGATTGGCCTGCCCATGGATATGTTCACCATGCTCATTGGTTCTATTGCCATTGGTATTGCCGTGGATGACACGGTCCATTTTGTCTATAATTACCGCCGATATTTCAACGAGTATGGCAGTAATGAAGCAGCGATCCACCATAGCTTTCATACCGTGGGTCGGGCCATGTTCACCACCACCGTGGTCCTGTCTCTCGGCTTTTTTATCTTCATGTTTGCCTCGATGAGCAATCTCTTTTACTTTGGCCTGCTCACCGGTATTGCCCTGCTCCTGGCCCTGGCAGCTGACTTTCTACTCGCCCCGGCCCTGTTGACTCTGGCCGCTGGTTCTGCGGTGGGTCGGGCAGAAATTTTGAAAAGGTAAACTAAGACAAAGTCTTTTTCACCACAGAGGGCACATAGAGCACAGAGAAATGGTTTGTTAAATCAGCTCCCTCTGTGTCCTCTGGGGTAAATTTTTTAGTTTTTATGAATTCATTAATCACTTGTGTCGAGGTACCTAATGCACCTTTCTTTTCTTACTCAAAATGGCCGGATGCGATATCTGCTTATGCCGGCCATCCTCCTGCTGTTTGCTGTCATTCTGCCGGTGCAGGCCCAGGCCCTGACGGCCAGGGAGATCATGGAAAAGGTCGATGCCCGTGATGATGGTGACAATATCACCATTGATTCGGAGATGATTCTCATCGATAAAAACGACCATGAGCGGACCCGTCTGCTCAAGTCCTTTATCAAGGATAAGGGGGATGACACCTGGCGGGCCCAGTTTTTTCTTGAACCGGCCGATGTCCGCGACACCGCCTTTCTCACCTACGATTATTATAGTGGCGAAAAGGATGATGACCAGTGGCTCTATCTGCCGGAGCTCCATAAGACCAAGCGTATTGCCTCGTCTGATAAGTCATCGGCCTTCATGGGCTCGGATTTTTCCTATGCCGACATGAACCGCCGGGTTCTTGATGAGTGGAGCTATAAGCTGCTCAAGGAGGACAATGTTGATGGCCATAAGGTCTGGCTGGTGGAGACGACCCCTGTCAATAAGGTGGTTGAGGAGCGCTATGGCTATACCAAATCCGTCCTCTTTATCAGGCAGGATATCTTTTACCCGGTCCGCGCCGTGCACTGGCTGAAAGAGGGTAAGAAGATCAAGTATATGGAGGTCAAGAAGCTCGAGCAGATCGACGGTATCTGGGTGGCCACTGAGATCCATATGAAGACCACCAAGAATAAACAGACCACCCATAAGACCATCCTGCGCTGGTCGAATGTTAAGATGAACCAGGCCATTGATGAAGGTATGTTCACTGTCCGCCGTCTTGAAAAGGGGCTGTAGGTGTTCGTGGCGCAGCAATTTGGTGGGAAAAGGTTTTTCCTGCTCATCCTCTGGGGACTTCTCTCTTTTTGGCCTGGATTGGCAGGGGCGGATGATCTCGATGCCATTTTGGCTGGCTTTGGCGATGGGGAGACGGTTGACGCAGCCGGCGATCTCGATGACGCCCTGGCGGGCTTTGGCGATGAGGATGTCTCTGGTGCCAGCCAGGCGGAGCCATCTGCGTCAAAGCATGTGCCATCCTGGCTGCAACTCTCCGGCGCTCTGACCCTGGCCTCTTCCTATAATTTCAGTCACCAGAGTCCCGATCCCGGCGCCACTGACCAGCGCGGTTTTTCTAAACTGAGGACCTCTGGGGCTCTGGATGCGGATATGAAGCTGGGTGGGGGTTGGGTTGGCCGTCTGGGCGGCAAGGCCTTTTATGACGCCATTTACAGCCTGCGGGGTCGGCAGGAGTACAGCGACCAGGTGCTGGATGAGTATGAGGATGAGTGGCAGATAACCGAGGCCTATGTCCAGGGCTCCCTGGCGGATAATCTGGATGTCAAGCTGGGCCGCCAGATCGTGGTCTGGGGTAAGTCAGATAATATCCGGGTGGCAGATATCCTCAATCCCTTGGATATCAGGGAGCCGGGCCTGGTGGACATCAGGGATCTGCGTCTGCCGGTGGCCATGAGCAAGGTTGATTATTATCTGGGCGACTGGAACGTAAGTGGCATTATCAGCCACGAGCTCCGTTTTCATAAGGTGCCGGTCTTTGGCAATGATTTTTACCCGGGCCCAATAGCCGCGCCGTCTGAAGAGGGGTACTCGGTGGGCTGGGACAATCAGGAGTTTGCCTTGGCCGGCAATGGCATCTTCCAGGGCTGGGACCTCTCCTTCTATGGCGGCTATCTCTATGATGACCAGTCCCACCTGGAAATGGTAAGCAACGGCCCGGTCTTGACCCATAGCCGGATCGGGATGCTGGGTTCGGCCCTTAATATTGCCAGGGGCAACTGGCTTCTCAAGGGCGAGGCCGCCTATCTGGATGGCCTTGAGTACAGTATTGACGTGGGTAAGAAAAATCGTCTGGATGGCCTCCTGGGCCTGGAGTATCAGGGGTTCGCTGAAACCGTCATCTCCCTGGAGGTTGTCAACCGCCATATCATGGCCTTTGATGAGAGCCTTGAACAGGCCCCGGTTTATGAGCGCCAGGATGAATTTCAGCATGTCCTGCGCATCAGCCGCGATTTGTATCACGATACCCTGCAGCTCACCGCCCTCTTTTCCACCTACGGTGTCACCGGCAACGGTGGCGCCTTCCAGCGCGTCACCGCTGTCTATGACTGGACGGATGCTCTCACTCTGACTGTAGGCCTGATCACCTATCAAGATGGCGACAAGGCCCTGTATCAGGATATCAGCGATAATGACCGCCTCTTTTGTGAGCTGCGCTGCGCCTTCTGATCTTCCAGGATTTGCACACCGTTTTTCCCGGTGTTGTCCCCTGCGAATAATCTGCTTTATCTCTCAAGTCTTTTCGCTATATAATGGCTAAAGCAGGCCTATTCGCCTGACATGAAAAGATCTTTTGGGAGAAGGGTGGAAATGGTTGTACATAAGCATGCTATCTTGCTAACCGCTACCGTATGGGGGTTGTTTCTCACCGGCTGTGGCGCCACCTTGCTGCCCACCACCAGGGACGAGGTCAAGTCATCCTGGGACTCCTTTGCTGAGGCCAAAAAATCTTTTGACCGGATTATTATCCATGAAACAGACCTTGAAGGACTGAAGAATCTTGGCTTTGATCCCTTTGCCACCTCCAATATGGAGATTCTGACCTATCTCGACATCATGGCGCGTTTCATGCCTAACCAGGCCATAACAAAAGAGGATCTGGACCCGGGTATTCGTGGTTGTATTGAGGCCAAGAATGGTTGCCTGGCTTATGAGATGTCGGTGGAGGTTCTCAACTCTGAGAGAAGGGGCAGTGTCTTTCTCGATCTCTTCGGTTTCAAGCGCAAAACCAACCGCAGCGGCTGGCAGTTCCATTCCCTCTTTGTTATCAATAACAACTTTGTGGTCTATAAATTATGGGGCGGCAAACCTCATATCAATGAAACCTCCCTCAAGAAAAAACCCCTGGGTCCTCTGCAGGAATCCGGCGACGCCATGGTTGGCGCGGCCAAGGCTCTCCTATAGGTGGGGCTATGAGACCTCTCCGTTCAGCTTGTTTTTTTGCCTTGTGGGCGGGAGTTCTGGTCCTTGTTGGGACCAGCGGCAGCTGTCAGGCGGATGATCTGCCCTTTCGCGTTGGCGAAAAAATTACCTATCAGCTGAAATGGGGCGTTATCCCGGCCGGTGAAGTCATCCTCGAGGTTCTGCCCCACACCACCGTTGCCGGTCAGCCGGCCCGTCATTTCCGGATGACCACCCGCAGTAATGGGTTCATTGATAGCTTCTACAAGGTCCGTGGCGTTGTTGACGGCTACACCGATCCAGGTCTGAATCACTCTCTCCAGTATCGAAAAAAACAGCGGGAAGGGTCATCAAGAAGAGACATTGAGGTTCGTTTCGACCTGGAAAAGAAGACCGCGCAATACTTTAATCTCAAAAAAAAGAAGGGGCGCGCCCCCATTACCATTCCTGAGGGCAGTTTTGACCCCTTTTCGGTGATCTATTATTGCCGACTCCTTGATTTTGGGACTCTGCCCATGGCCGAGAAACCGATCACCGATGGTAAGAAGAGTGTGATGGGCCGATTGGATAACAGGGGGCGGCAGACCTTATCCATGAATGATAGATCCTACGATACCTTCCTGGTCGAGCCTGATATCCGGGATCTCAGCGGCGTCTTTAAAAAAAGCAAGGATGCTAATATCCTCATCTGGATGAGCGCCGACGAGCGGCGCATTCCTGTCAAACTCAAGAGTAAGGTGGTTGTGGGCAGTTTCACTGCTGAGATGATCTCCTATCAGTCAGAATAAGCAGCACCATTTTTCATTGGTACATCTTTTTTAGTGCAGAGGGTTGAAATTCCGCCTTCTTCACCACGTTTTATAAATCCTTTTGTTTTGGCGCGGCCTGTCTAGGGGGCCGGAAAAGTGGGCAAATCCCCAGGCTGCGGCTGGTGTAATGCCCATATCCCGCGAGAAAAAGGCATCCTGTTACCAACCTCTGCAGCAGTAAAAAAATCAGCATGCCCTTTCTTCCCAACCCCCTTGCCCAGCACTGCCCTCCAAACGCTTGCCGCCGGCGTGCTGGCCCGTTTCTTGCCTAAGTTGTTACTGTGGAGCTATGTGAAAACGAGAGGCATCTAAAAGGAAAGGGGCGTGGCAGGCCTCGACGCGCAGCGTCGTGGTGATTAAGTTAAAGGAAGAGAAACGTCTTCTCTTTTAGTTGTGATGGAAGGTTGTAGGGAGGAGAGAGATATGAAAAGGGAAAGCAGCCTCAAGGAACGCCGTTCCCATGCCAGGGCGCCGCTCAACCTCAGTTTTCACCTGCGCGATAACCCGTCGCTCAAGGTCTGGCAGGCAGTGAGCCGCGATATCAATCCCCTGGGTGTTCAGGTTGAAATGGCCGCGCTTATCGCCATAAAGCCCAAGATGATTGTTGAACTCTGGCCGGAGGATAGCGTCCTAAGTGACCAGGTGGTGGCAGCAGAAGTCCGTTGGGTCAAGTCTGTTGACAGTAAGAAGCTGCTGTGCGGCCTTGCCTTTGCCGACAGAACCGACTGGTGCGTTCCGGTCTCTACCATCTGCCGGGCACTCATCCCTGGCGCCGGCTCTGCCGAGTCCTTTGGCCCGTTCCGGTTCATCCTGGATAGCATCGTCGATGGCGTCTTCAGCGTTGATTCCCATTGGCGGCTCACCTCCTTCAATCGGGCCGCGGAAAAACTCACGGGCTGGGGCCAGGAAGATGCCATCGGCAAGCCCTGCTGCGAGGTTTTTAAGTCCAGCTCCTGTGGCGACGAGTGTGTCCTGGCGCAGAGCATTAGAGAAGGCAAGCCCCTGGAAAACAAATCTGTTTTCATCACCCATGCCAGTGGCAAACGCATTGCCACAACAATCAGCGCCGCGCCTTTGCTTGATTCCTACGGCCAGGTTGCCGGTGGGGTCCAGGTTTTCCGGGACGTTAATGCCCTGCTCTCCAGATCTCTGATTCTGGATAATATCGCCGATGGCCTCTTTACCGTAGACACTCGTTGGCGTATCACCTCGTTCAACAAGGCGGCGGAAAAAATCACCGGGGTGTCAGTGCCCGAGGCCTTGGGTAAATTCTGCAGCGATGTCTTTCATGCCAGCATCTGCGGTGAGACGTGCGCTATCGCCCACAGTATGTGTACCGGAAAACCGGAAACCAACCATTGCATTCATATCCAGAACAGTGAGGGCAAAAAAATTCCGGTGAGCATCTGCGCCGCACCCCTTTATGACAACCAAGGCAATCTGATCGGCGGCGTGGAAACCTTCCGAGACCTGAGTGTGGTTAACTATCTCCAGCAACGCCTGTCGCGACGCAACTCCCTTGGCGATATCCTGAGCAAGAGCCCGGCCATGCATAAGATTTTCGACATTATGCCCCAGATTGCCAGGAGCGCCAGTAACGTCCTTATCCTGGGCGAGTCGGGAACCGGTAAGGAGTTAGTGGCCCGCGCTCTCCACGACCTCAGTGACCGGAGCAGGGGGCCCTTTGTTGCCGTGAACTGTGGGGCTCTGCCCGATACCCTGCTTGAGGCGGAACTCTTTGGTCATAAGGCCGGCGCCTATACCGATGCCAAAAAAGACCGGGAAGGCCGTTTTGCCGCTGCCGCGGGCGGCACCATCTTCCTCGATGAGATTGGTGACATCTCCACGGCCATGCAGGTCAAGTTGCTGCGGGTACTGGAAAATAAGTCCTATGAACCACTGGGGTCGAGCCAGACCCTGCAGGCGGATGTGCGGATTGTTGCGGCAACCAACCGCGACCTTGAAGAAGCTGTGCAGGAAGGAATTTTCCGGGATGATCTGTTCTATCGTCTGAACGTGGTCAAAATTACTTTGCCGGCCCTGCGAGAACGCATGGAAGATCTGCCGGTTTTAGCCGAGCACTTCGTGCAGAAGCTTGATATCGAACAAAATAGGGATATCGGCGGCGTCTCCGAGGAGGCGCTGCGTCAACTTATGGGCCACAAATATCCAGGCAACGTCCGGGAGTTGCAGAACATAATTGAGTATGCCTTCATCCTCTGTCCCGGAGGGTTAATTCGGCCAGAGCATCTACCTGCACCTTTTGCCCCCAAGGATGAGGCGAGGGAGAACGATTATGATAATTTTAAGCCGATGTCCCTGACGCAAATGGAAAAGATGGCTATCTCCCGCTCGCTGACTCGCCATCAATGGAGAAAGATGGTGACCTGCCGGGAACTGGGCATCTCAAAAGACACTCTGCGCCGGAAAATCGCCCAGTATGCCATTGCCCGTCCGGATGCCTAGTTGATATGGATGAGTTGCTGAGGGATTGAGCTGACAAGGCGCCATCATAATTTTTACGATGGGCAGGCTGAAGGGATAGCCCGGGGAGTTGTGGCGGTGCAAGGCCCGATCAGCTGGGGCATGCCACTGGCCAAACCAGGGCTCCATGTTACGGATTGGCCAGTTAGGTCAGCGTAACAAAATATAGGTTCGACAAAACTCCTGCACCAATGCGAGCCGTTGACTCACATCCAGCCTGAAATAGAGGGGGCTCTGGATCAGAATTTTTATTGCAGTTCTCGTTGTCATATGCGCCCCCTTTTGAGAAATTATTCCCTTGCTAAGATGAGTAGCAAAATATATGCCGTAGTAAGAAAAAAGAAGAGGCAGGGCCGGGAAGCCGCAACAACACACAGAAAAAAAAGGAGAAACAGCAAGGATCCTTGAAGGACGAAGTGGGCGAAAAGGGCAGAGTCGGTGAAAAGCCCAAGGGTGGGCGAAAAAATAGGACAAGGAACAACATCTTGTTGAGCCTAGAGGTGGCAACGATGGCAGAGGGGTAGTGCCCTTGTTTTGTTTTTACCTGTGGAAGCGCGTCAGGGCGCTATAAAACTGCCCCTTCTTTCAGATTTGAGGCAAATGCTCTGTGTGCGCCGTCAGGAGTTATAGGGCTGTGCCGGCGGCCTGAAATATTTCGGCAATAGGTTTCAAGGGATAGTCACCGCGGGGAATACGCTCCAGCTCGTCAAATGTGGTGTTGCCACTCAGCACCAAGCGCAGGCCGTCTTCGAACAGCATGTTGATCTTCTGCTGTTCCCTGGCCTTGAAGGAGATGATGTCAGAGGTCTCCTTGGTGCGGATGAGCTTTTTGATGAGGGGGGTGACAGAGAGAAATTCATAGACTCCCATGCGGCCATGATAGCCGGTATTTCGGCACTGTTCACAGCCAGTGCCCTTTCTGATGGTATAGGTGTCCTGATTGGTGATGATGTCACGGGCAATCGTGGCATCAATACCAATGTCAAGCAGTTCGACTTCCGAAGGGGCATAGGGCGCCGCGCAATGGGGGCAGTTTACCCGTAACAACCGCTGATTAATGGCCGAGACAACGGTGCAGGAGACGAGAAACTCCTCAATACCCAGGTCAACCAGTCGGACCACGGCGCCAGCCGAATCCTCGGTATGCATGGTGGTCAAGACGAGATGGCCGGTGAGCGCCGCCTGGATGGCAACCTGGGCTGTTTCCATATCGCGGATCTCGCCAACCATGATGACATCAGGGTCCTGTCTGAGGATTGAGCGTAAGGCCTTGGCGTAGGTGAAGCCTGCCAGGGGCAGGACATTGCTCTGGTTGACATACTCTTCTGCATGGTATTCCACCGGATCTTCCACGGTGACAATATTGAGACCAACCCGGTTGATTTCATTGACTGCCGCATGCAAGGTCGTGGTTTTGCCGCTGCCGGTTGGCCCGGTAGCGATAATGACCCCGCCTGACTGTTTGATACAGCGGCGAAACTGTTTAGCTGTTGCGGGGGGCATCAGGAGGTCATCGATACAATGTATGTTCCTGCGACTCCCCTTGTCAAGGATGCGGATCGCTACTTTTTCTCCGTAAATTGTTGGAAAGGTGCAGACCCGGAAATCAACGGCATGTCCCCCAAGGACTCTGGCGAAAGAGCCCTCGTGGGGAACATTTTTCTTGTCAAGGCGCATGACGCTATAGTGCTCGCTGCCCATGATTTTCAGGCGATAGACAATGGGGAGCATGTTCTCCAGAGGAATTGTTTGCATCAGGTGGAGGACACCGTCCAGACGGAAACGGATATGGGCTTCCCTGGCATGTGGTTCGATATGGATATCTGAGGCCTCCAGCTGAATGGCCTGGACCAGCAGCCTGTTGACGAAGCGAACCTTACCTGTGCCGGGGGAGTCGATGTCCTCTTTATCCCTGCTTTTGCCGGCAAAGAGGGGCAGTGCGGTAAAGAGCTTGTCGATCCCACCCTCGATATCGGATGATGTCGTCAGGACCGGGGTTACTTTGCACCCGGTCAGGTCTTCGACCTGATGGATGGCATCCTCGTTCAGCGGATTGGACATGGCGAGGGTCATTTCCCTTTCATTGTCCAGTTCATGGAGAAAAACAGGCAGGATTTTGAGCTGTCGGCATAGGTCTACAGGTAGGATGTCGGCCAGGGAGGGATCAAGAACCTGAAAGTTGTTCTCAGAAATGTTGATATATTCGACCTGCAGCTGCCGGCCTAAGAAATTGAGCAAGTGGTTTTCGGAGATAGAGTGCTGGGAAATCAGGGTTTCCCCAAGGGGTAAGCCCAGATCTTCCTGTGCGCTCAGGGCATCGAGCAGCTGGCTTTCCGTGATAACACCCTCTTCGACGAGGAGCTTTCCCAGTTTTTCCTTGGCATTCATAGTTTAGTCTCATTCTTTTGTGCGTTCCGCCGAAGCAGAGCATGCAGTATGTCAGCAGAGAGCTGGTTATACAAATGAGTGGCTTGCAGGGACAGGCACTGGTTTTTTTTGGGGCTATCCTAGCTAAGCCGGCACCTTCTCTTGTGTAAAGATGAAGTTACACAAAAGGGTATCATATCCATCGTTGGCGCTGCAAATAAGAAAGGAGGATGGCAAGAATTTCGGCCTTGATAGCCACTTGCTTCATTGCAGGATAGCCCTGGCAGCTAGCTTAGGTAAATATGGCCCGAATCATAAAAGAGAGCGTCGATCCAGAGCCTCTCTTCTAATACTCACGCACCGCAACAGCGCATTGTTTGGCAAAAATCTTCTTGATTTTCTCAATGCGTTTACGGTTGACGCCAAAATCAGAGCGGCCGAGGCGGGAGGCGGAGCGGACCTCAATCTTGCTGGCCTGGTGGTTGAGGAGAAACTCGGCATCGTCAACAAAGTGGAAGAGAGCTGAGGTGAATTCAACATGGAGATAGGTGCCGGTCTGGCTGACAATCTCAGCACGCTCCATAGCTTTGATAATGGCGGTGAGGGCTTGCCAGGCTGCCGTGCTTGGCCCTGCAAAATAAAAGGCCGGGGTGGCATGGACATCATCCTGGGCTGTGGAGCTGATACAGTTAGGTGACGGCGGGCAGGGCAGCAATTTGCCCTCCACAAGACCAAGCTCCGGACGTGTGCCGGAACAGCCTGTCACCATAAGGGCCAGGCAGAGTGCCGCGAGATTTTTTGTCATTTTTTTCCCCCAACTCAAAACGTGATTCAGCCGGTAAGTTTGCGGGACCCTTTTCCCAGGAGCCAAGCGCATGAAAAACCGGCTGCCAGCAGGCTGCCACCACCCCAGATCCCCAGGGCCAGAACATCTTTTACGTCAAAGGCCCGGTCGGCCAGCCACGCTTTGGTCACATGGTACATGGGCCAGGCCCCGGATCCGGTTATTATCACCACAATTGCCATGGCCGTAAACAAAAAAAGAATCGCCCCCAGGCCGCCCACGGCAGCGGCTCTGTTTTCGGCATTGAAATCACCGTACAGGGCGCCAAAGCCAACGGCCAAGGCGACGATCCACCAGGTAAGGAGCTGGGAACAGGCCAGTGAAAACCACCACATGGGGCCACTGATCTGGAGGAGATGGTCTGAAACCAGCACCAGCAACAGGGAAAAGAGGCTGAAGGGCAGGAGGTAGATGAGCAGCTTGGCCATCAGGAAGGAGCGCATCGTCAAAGGCGCCGCAGCAATAAGATAAAAGGCAGGACCTTCGCCGGCAATAGAGGGATAGACGAAACGGGCAGCCAGGGAGCTTGCCATGAATGCCACCAAACCGATGTTTAAAAAAGAGATGATATTGGTGAGATACTCGGTGGGCATGGGGGCACGATCCACCGGCAACACCGTGAAGTTATAGAGATAGACGACAATAAGCGCTGCAATCATAAAGAGCTGGGACCATTCGGTGGAGTCGCGCAGAAATACCTTGCTCTCCTTGATCATCAGCCAGCGCCAGACCCCGGGCCGGTAGGGTCCGGCCTTTGAAAAACCATGGAAACCGCCGAAGGATTCCTGGCTCTTGGAAAAACCAGGGGCAAACCAGCGGGCCATGGCCCATTCACCGATGATATAGAGGGCAAACGGCGTCACCAGCACCAGGGCGATAAGGAGTCCGTCAATCTGACGATCGACCAGATAGCCCGACAGCAGATTGGCGGCCCAGGAGGGCGGCAGAATGGACGAGGTAGGGCGTGAGATGGCAGAGAGATAGTCGATGAACTGGCCGAAACGCTCAGGATCCACCATTTCTTCAGGGCGCATCATGCGAAAGACCACGTAGATAAAGATACCAAAGCACAGCGACAGATAGACAATGATATCCTTGGTGCGCCGAGCCGGAAAGAGGTTGACCAGGGCCACGGTGAGAGCCATGCCGATACCGGTGGCGGTGAGGGGAATGGCCACCGCACATACGATCAGCAGGGGCCAGAACCAAGGCCCGGCAGCAAACACCTTGCCGTAGGCCCCGAAAACTGGAATGGAAAAGGCCATCATCATCCACGAGGTGTAAATAGTGGTGGTGGCGTAACGCATGAAATAGAGATCGGCTGGGGCCACCGGGGCGGCAAAGATGATTTCATTATCCTGGGAGAGGTAGAGGGCGGATACCGCTGACACCATGCAGGAGAAGACCAGCATGGAAAAGAGCATGAGCCAGGCCATCTGCAGGAGCTTAAGGCTGAGGATGATGCCCAGCTCATTCTGGGCATGGAAATAGGTGATGGTGCGGACGCTGATCAGGTAGAGGGCCGCGCAGATAAGAAAGCCCAAAAGGCCCAGACCCAGGCTCTTGACGGGAAAGGCGCCGGCCGGGAAGAAACGGTTGCGGCTCCCTTGCCAGAAGGGGATGAGCAGGGCCGTTTTCATGACGCTTCTCCCTTCAGGGCCTTGACCACCTCCTGCAGCTCATAGGCGCCGGTGAGTTCCAGGAAGATGTCTTCCAGGGCCGAGTCGTTCATCTTCACCTGGCTCCGCAGGTCGGCCAGGGAGCCCAGGCAGCGCAGGCGGCCCTCGACAATAATGGCGATGACATCGCAGAGTTCTTCAGCAATCTCCAGGGAGTGGGTGGAGAGGAAGATGGCCTTGCCCCTGGCCGCCTGTTCCTTAAAAAGTTCCTTAACCAATCGGGCGCTCTTGGGGTCGAGGCCGACCATGGGTTCGTCCACCACGATAAGGGGCGAGTCGAGCATGAAGGCCGAGGTCATGATCAGCTTTTGGCGCATGCCATGGGAATAGCTCTCCACCAGATGATGCTCCCATGCCTCCAGGTCAAAGAGCTTGAGATAGCGGGCGCTGGCGCCAAACTGCTCGGTCTTCAGGCCATAGAGGCTGGCCATGAACTGCAGAAATTCATGGCCGGTGAGCTTGTCATAGAGATAGGGGCGGTCCGGGATGTAGCCGGTTATTCTTTTACAGGCCAGGGGCTCGGTGGCCATGGGGTGGCCGCCAATGGTTATGGTGCCGCCATCCGGCTGAAGGAGCCCGGCCAGCATCTTGATGGTGGTGGTTTTACCGGCGCCGTTCGGGCCCAGGAAGCCGAAGATGGTCCCGGGTTGGACGCTGAAAGTAACGTCATCAACCGCCAGGAAATCACCGAATTTTTTGGTCAGGCCGAGTGCGGCCAAGATTGGTGGGGTGTTATTCATAGCTTATTTAGCTCAGGCCATAAAGACTGACAATATCCTCTTCTTTTATGTCGTCATTGCCGCGCCGGCGGGAATACATGTGTCCTCGGCAGCTTGGATTGAAGTCTGTGCGTATCTCCAGCCGGTGCGGAAAGGACATGGTGGTTGTTGTATCTGTCCGGAAATAAGATGTTTTAATTGGTTCCATTCATATCTGCCTCCAGCACCGTAATCTCTAAATTTCCCAGCAGACTGCCGATCCGCAGCTGTTCACTGGTGCCACCAATGACAAAACGGATATGGGAGAGGTCAGCGGGCAGCTGGTTGCGGCTGCTGTCCACCGATAGCCAGCCGTGGGGAGTACACACCTCGTTCCAGGCATGGTAGTAAAAACGGCCCTCATGGAGCATGACCCCGGCGGCAATGCGGCTCGGCAGCTTGGCGGCCCGGGTCAGGGCGGCCAAGAGCACCGCATGTTCATTGCAGTCGCCTTGTCTGCTTGCCAGGGTGGTGAGGGCGTCGGGGAGGCCGATCACCGGCCGTTTTTCCAGATTGGCATAAACCCAGGCCGCCAGCGCCCTGATTTTAGCAAGGGGCTCCTCTTTATTGCCGATTATCTCCGCGGCCAGGGTGGTAATGGCGGGTGCCTCACTCTGCACGTAGGGGGTGGCGGCCAGGTATTGGGGCTCCTCAGTGCAGGTGCCCAGGCCCGAACTTCCTTCGTTGTGCACCGTGACATTCTGGTCGATAAACTCCTGGCGGCCGCCAGCCAGATCAAATTGGCCATCCTCAGGCAGGCCAAGGCGGTAGCGCACCTGGCGGCTGGTGTTGAGGTCGGGAAGGCGGCCGTGGTAATTAATCGCCACTGCTGCAAGTAGATCATCCTCGGAGCCAGTAATGTCGAGGGCCTTGAACTTAGGTTCAGCGACTAAAACAAAGCCGGCCGGGGATTCTTCCTTGATCACCTTACCCGTGTCATCCAGCCAGAAGTTGACCTTGATGCCGCTTACCAGTTCCTGGAAATGGTGGAGATCGTGGATCGTGCCCTTGATGAGAATTTTTCCCCGGCCCTGATAGGTGATAACAGACTCCTTACCGGAAAGGGTAAGGGGATCAAAGGAGGGCAAGCGCATCTTGTCGCCCTTTTCCAGGCCGAGGTTAAGGAGATGGCCCCTCTGGTTCATGGTGAAATAGGGAGGGCGATCCAGGCTGATGCTGTCTTCGATACGGCCCTTGCCGGAATCCATGGCAAAATGGATGGTGTTGCCCCTCACCTGGCCCTGGCTCTTCATGGAATAAAAGGGCGAGGTCAGAGAAAAGTCAAAACTTTCAAGGACAAAGCTGGGCGACAGCCGGGCGGTCCCGGTCATCCGGACCGGATGCTCCTCCCCCAGGATCTGCAGGCGGAGAATCCCTTCCTGTTCCACGTCCACCCTTACCTCATCGGCCTGGATCCGGGTCATCACATAGCCCATACGCTGCTTGTTGAAATAGACCCCCATATAGCTTTCCTGTTTACCGCGGGCAATAATCTCCTCTTCGCGCAGATCCACCTCGCGAATGAGGAAGTCGCGGCCAAAGAGGCTCGCGACCAGAGCAAGCCAGCTAACGATGATGAGAGAGCGCCAGGGCAGGGGACGGGAGAAGAGGGAAGACATTGCCACAGTTATTTGGGACCAATTCGATAGGTTGCCATTCTGATGTGACTTCCCTTGCAGGATGGGCAGCGGCCGGGGCGCTGCAGCCGCGTGCGGTGCTTGAAGCTATAACCGCACCCCAGACAGGTGTAGGGCGAAACAAGGAGTCTCTTGCCCTCTTTGCCCAGGGTGCGGATGATATGTTCAAGGTGGTCAGGAACCTCTTTTTCGCCAATACCAACGGCCTGGGAAATCTCCATGGCGTTCATCTCCTCCTCACTGAGGAGGTCCATGATCTGTTGGCGGATTGAGCGTTCAGCCATTGCTACATTCTTATTTTGGCATCAGTCTTTTCCGGATGTTTTTCAAGATGGACATAGCGGTTGAGGGCCATATCGGTAAAACGGGCCAGAATATTAGGCAGATCCGAGGTGTTCCAGATCTCGGTGAAGCTCGGCGAGGAGCGGAGGCGGTCGCTTAAGACATACTTGTCGTCATTACCGGGCTGGAGCATGATATCTTCAAACTCCAGGGCAAACTCGCCCTCAAAGGCCTTGTCGAAAAGGGCCAGGCTGGTACGGGCGTAGAATGTCTTTAGGTCTTCAGAGGATTCGGCACTACTGATCTTCTGCCGGAATTCGGGCAGTAACTCCTTTTCGAACTTGGTAAATGACAGCTGTTTGCTCATGGTTTACTCCTCTTTTGATATTCGCCAACCATTATGGGATAACGCCTTGTCACTCTATATTGGGCATCAGGGTCCACTTGATAAACCAGGAGCGGGTTTCCGGGTCCTGGTCCAGGCAGACGATGCCGCTATTTTGAAATTTGAATATCCGGTGGCCTGGGCTGCCGGTGGTAAGCAGGGAGGTCAGCCGTTCCATGAAGGGCAGGTGACCAACCAGCATGAGTTGATCGCTGCTGGTAAGAGAAGGCGCCAGCTGGCCAACATCATCCAGAGGCAGAAGTCCGGCACTTTCCTGCATGCCCTGGGCGGGATTGAGAGCAGCGGCCATAATATCGGCAGTCTGGTAGGCCCTTTTCTTTCGGCTGTGTCGGATGGTTCTTACCTGGAGCCCATAGCCTCTGGCCACCTCTGCCATTCTTTTGGTAGCGGCGATACCTGGTTCGGAAAGACCCTGGTCAGGGTCCTCAGCCTTGCTGAGACTAAGGCCATGTTGAACAAGATAGAGTGCCATGCGCTTCTCCTTTTTTCTTCCAGACTCTCTTTAAATTCTGGCATAGATCCAGGGTAAAAGTCTAGCCCTGATTGGTGGCCGGAGATGATAATTGCGAAACCTCCTGTTTCAAAATGTACGGCTTTAAATTTTCCGGTAATCGCAAACTTTGACCGGATCTCTTCATGCACGGGCGGCAAATTTAAACACCTGGATAGATCAACTCGATCCAGCGCTCACCGGTGAAGAGGCCAGCGCCCCAGGTTGCCTCAAGGTCGGCCAGGGGTTTGGCGGCGGCGGCTTCCTGGGCTGTATTTCCTGCCGCCTTCAGTTTGCGCAGCCGTTCATAGGCGATGCTGAGCATCTGCCTATAGCTTGCCAACTGGGCCTTGTCTGCCAAGGGGCCATGGCCCGGGATAATCTTGGTCTGGTCATCGGCCAGGGCGAGAACCTTGTCCACCGCAGTGATCATCCCCTTGAGGGAGCCGCCATGGTGGACATCAATAAAGGGATAGAAACCATTAAAGAAGAAGTCACCGGCGTGGATGACATTGGCTGTCTTAAAGGAGATGAAGCTGTCACCATCGGTATGGGCGTGGGGCACATGCATGGCGTGCACGGTGTCGCCATTGAGATGGAAACTGATATCCTCGGAAAAGGTGACCACCGGCAGGCCT
>JBFFNX010000029.1:0-19359 GCA_041562995.1 Desulfurivibrionaceae bacterium | reverse complement strand
AGGTTAGATGGTTGTCGGACAAGGCATAAAAAAACCGCCTTCCCCGGTTTACGGGCAAGGCGGTTTTTAACATAAAGCAAAAGATCGTCAGAAAAAGGTCTTAGCAACCCTCGATAGCTTTGGCCTTCTTGACTTTAACGGTAACTGCCTCACCGGCCTTAAGCTTAGGTTTTTTACAGTCAAGGGTTACGGTGTTGCCATCAACGGCTTTAACGGTACATTTTGTAGAAGCCGCCATGCTCACAGAAGCAGCGCTTACGGTAAATGCCATGGCCAGTGCGAAAACTAATACTTTTTTCATGTTCATCTCCTTAAGATGTATTATTGGAAAACTCGATTTATTCCGAGCTCTTAAATACCCCCATATACACAATTAAGTATGTTGAGTACCTAATCAGTTGCCAATTGTCAAGCACGAAAATGAATAGGTATTCACTGGAGCCATGTGTTATTTGTTGTTCAAACCCAGCATGTTTTTCACTTCCCGCTCCAGGAGGGCATGGGGGACCATACCCGGATACTTCTTCAAGACATTGTCGTTTTTATCCACCATAAAGGTCGTCGGCAGACCGGGAATACCGCCAAAATCAGCCACCACCTCCCGGCTGAACATCAGCACCGGGTAATTCACCTGGCTCTTCTTGATAAAATCAAGGACGTTTTCCTGGTTATTATCCACAGAGATGGCAACAACTGTAAAACCAGCATCGCCATACTCCTTCTGGAGGCTCATCAAGGCCGGGACCTCCTGCATACAGGGCATGCACCAGGTGGCAAAAAAGACCACCGCCTTGGCCTTGCCGGCATAGGTGGCACTGTCAATGGCCTGATTGGTTACGGCATCGTCCAGATTGAAATGGGGCATCTTGGTGGCTGCCGTGGCCGTGCCTACGCCAAGACCCACCGCCATACAGAGGGCGACAAACAACACAACGGCCTGAGATCTCCAGAAAAATCCTCTCATCTTTTCCATCCTTATCCGGTATATTTTTTATACAGACGATTTTTGTCTTTCAAAGTAAGTTAGTTGAGAAGAAATCTACCGAAAATGTTCCCCGAACGCTCTTAAAAAATTTTAGCCTGTTCAACACCATCTCATCCATCCACAGATAAGGGCAGACCTCAAGCACCTCTGCCTGCGCCATCTTTTATGACCTCTAACAACCCCAAATGGCTCGTTTTCTTCCTGGTGGCAACCGGAGTTTTTTTTGCCACCATGGACTCCTCCATGGTCAATATTGCCCTGCCCTCCATCATGGCGGAATTTCAAAGCCCCCTGGCCCACACCCAGGGGGTGGTTCTCATCTATCTGCTCACCACTTCCGCCACCATGCTTTTCTGGGGCCATGTTTCCGATCGCCTGGGCCGGGAAAAGGTGTACATCTCGGGCCTGCTTGTTTTTGCCCTTGGCTCCTTTCTCTGCTCCCGGGCCGGATCCTTGTCCGTTATGATTTTTCTGCGTTTCATCCAGGCCCTGGGCGCCGCCATGATGATGGCAAACGGCCCGGCCATGCTCAAAATGGCCTTTGGCTCTGAGCAACTGGGCCGCAGTTTGGGCCTTATGGGGATCGCCACCTCCCTTGGCCTGATGACCGGCCCGGCTTTGGGCGGTTTTCTCATCGAATACTTTTCCTGGCGCAGCCTCTTTCTGTTACCGGCACCAATCTGTGTCATCGCCAGCGGCCTTGCAAAAATCTTTCTCAGACCACGAAAACTTTCGGAATCACGCCACCCCTTTGACTGGCTGGGAGGATTCTGGTGGGTCTGCCTCCTCACTGCCGCCACCTATTCCCTGACCCAGGCGGCAGCACCACAGACATCGACGGCCCACCTGATAAGCGGCCTTTTCCTGAGCGCCATAGCACTCTTTTTTTTCGTGCGCCGCGAAAGCATGCTCTCGAACCTGGCACCGGTTGACCAACAACAGCCCACCGCCATCATTCCCGCTGTGCTCTTTCGCAAAAAATCGTTACTGATCGCTGTGGCCACCGCGGCCATGATTTTCCTCTGCCTCTTTTCCGTGCTCATCCTCACCCCCTTTTACCTTGCCCGGGTTCTTAACCTGCCCGCCTCGCAGATCGGCCTCATCATGCTTGCCATTCCCATCACCGCCTTAATCACCGCCCCCCTCGCCGGTTGGCTGGCCGATTTCACCGATGCCAGGATCGTTGCCACCTGCGGCCTGATCATCTGCACCTTTGGCCTCTTCACCTTCACCACCCTCTCCACCACCAGCAACCCCTGGCTGGTGGCCGGCAGATTAGGTTTTTTCGGAGTGGGTCTCTCCCTCTTCCTGGCGCCTAATAGCGCCTCTGCCCTGCGCAGTATCGGTGAACCCTATATCGGTACGGTTTCCGCACTGCTGGCCACGGCCCGAACCCTGGGGATGTTGCTCGGCATTGCCCTGGCCAGTCTCTCCTTTGCCCTGTTTTTCTCCTCTCTGAGCGGCGGACTGGACATGAAGGATTACACGCCCCAACAAGCTGAAAACTTTGTCAGGGCCCTGCATTATTCCTATTATTGTTTTTTGGGAATCGGCATGACAGCCGTGTTCATCTCAGCGGTGAGACCGGCTGCGAAAAGGCGGGAAGTAAGAAGTAAGAAGTAAGAAGTAAAGCATGGGAATATGGTTATTATGCCCTCGGCATCCGTAAGGCTTACGATCAGCACCGGGCGAGACGCCAGGTTGGCAGGTTGACCAAAAGGCAACGGAGAGCTGACCGGCTGCGTCCTCTCAATTCTCCCAGCTGGTTGTTACCCGGTTACCGTATTCACACTTCAGCTGAACCGTCTTGTTATCGACCACCATCAGGACGGTAAACTTCTGGCCCTTGGGATAGTCAAAAATAACATTATACACTGAGGCCATGGCCTCAGCAGCGGCAAGAGATGCCCGGCAGTTCTCATAGGTCATAGCCTCGACCGTTGTCTGTCCCGGATCAGTCTCCTCGACCTTGACCGGTGCCACAACCAGCTCTTTCTGCTCAGTCTTGGCACTGGCCCCTTCTTTTTTGTCAGCCTGGACTCTTGATTTTTTGACAAGATAGACAGGATCAATACGGCGAATACCGTCCTTGTCCGTCCATATTTTATAGTTCTGGCCATTCATCCTGATGATTTTGACATCATCATCAACAGCAAAAACGAGCCCCGGAAAGCTCAACAATAAAAAGATCGCCACCAGAAATTTCATACAGCCCAACACCCATCGTTTAATTTGTACCTGCTTGCACCTACACCTGCAGATCAAGAAGAGAAACAAGCCTGGATCCTGTCCGGTCATGGAGACTTTCCTTGAGCTCCTGCATGACATTCAGGGGCTGGCAACTACAGGAAAAATCAACAACGTCATAGCCAAAGGCTTCCAGACGGTCCTGAAGGCCAGGCAACAGGAGGGCGACAAGTTCACTGCCCCTCTTGTCCGCCATAACAATCTGTCCCCGTAATTTTTTATCATTAAGGATCACTTGGACAGTCAGGGCCCCAAGATTACTCATTTCTAAAAAAAACACCAGGTTTTCCTGACTGTTAGCATCATTATCCCCAGACGAACGCTCCCGACGCCAAAGCCATTCCCCCCAACCGGTCTGGCCGCTGAAAATTGTCGGCATGATGTAAAAATCACTCTGCCCCTGGGGAGCAGCCTCGCTATTAACCCGAGCATGGGCCTCATAAAAGGACGCCAATTTGCGGGCCGCCGCCGGGGCCTCTGCTTCAGAAAAACGCCTAAAGATATCCTCAATCTCCTGCCAGCCCTCCAAGGCGGCCTCCCGTGACCCCAAGCCCATGAGAGAGGCCAGCAGCCGAAGTTGGGCGGGTAACGATTCGGCGCCCTGCTGGGTTGCGGCAAACTGCAAGGGCAGCAGGGCGTTGGCAGCCGGCACCCCCTCTCCGGAAATTTCATCCCTGTGGAGCAAGCCGGGATGGATCTCTCCTGGCTGCATACCGGCTGGAGAACCGGGGATGGCCCCCATCAGCACCTGCACCGGCGAAAGCCTTTGTAGAGGTGGTGGAATTCTACCCTCCTGCGCTATCAGGGTCAGGATCTCGGCCAGATTCTGGTCCGGATTCAAGGCTGGCTGGAGGGCGCCAGACTCGCCATTTACCGGCACCTTAATCCCGGCAATAGCCACCAGGCTGTTAAGAATTTTGACGGTTTCCGGGGCAAAAAGCGCCGGTGCTGAAGGCGGGGGGCTAACTGGGATTGATGGCGCCTGGGGCTGACTGGAGGAGGCCATGCTGGTTACTGGCGATGAAGGCAAGGCGGTATCGCCACCCACCTTCACCGGCTCGGGGCCCTGACCTTCCGGGGCCAAGGCAGCGGCGACAAAGGGTTGGCTGGGCCGAATAACAGTCTGGAAGGCCTCAACCTTCTGCAAAGAAGCCGGGATCTGCCCCTCGCGAATCAGGGAGACAATGGTCTTGATAAGGGGGGGAGATTGCCCTGAAACGTTGTTGCCCTGGGCAACGGTGGTGGTTTCCGGCTGGGCCATATAGATAACCAGGGCCCTGACCAAGCGGGCTGCCTCAGGGGGCAGGCTGCCGTCAGGGGCCAGCACAGCAGCTCCCGGCAGACCTTGGCTGTTGACTGGTGACAAAGGAACCTTGCCGCCGCCACCCTCGGCAGCAGGGGGCATTGGCAGCACCCCCTCAGGCCGCTGAGAAGCCGGCGCCGGGCCGGCCTGGAGGGCGGATGGGGGAGATGGGCTGACGCCAGGTGGTGTCTTAACCAGCAGGGGACGGGTGGCCATGATGTCCCTGAGCAGCTCCTGCACCGCACCTTTACGGCTGGCGAGATTAAGCAGGGGATTGTCACCGGCCTCTTGCACCTCAAACCAGAACCGCTGCCCCAGCTCAAGCTTAATGGGAGTACGGGCCGAAATAATTTCTCCAGCCAGCTTAAGGAGAAGCAAGCCGTTGACATCCTCGCCAACCACCTCACCCTGGATAAGTTGGCCAGGCACCAGGGTCAACTTGCCAACATGGCCCACCGGCTCCACCGGCTGAATAAGCCTGACCGCCTTGCCACCATCTGGGTCTGAGCTCCCTTTATGAATACGGCTCAAGAGATCTGTTATCTTCACACAGCCTTTTCCCCTAACTCCTCTGGATGACCCCACCAGTGTGGACCCGGCACCACAAGCCGAAGGCCCGAATACTTCATTGCCAGCAAGCGCAACACCGCCTAGCCGTATAATCTCACAGGGTATTTATCTGACGACGCAGCTGACCATTGTAAAACAAGCCAGTCCCTAACCTGCCAAGGGGAGCTCCACCACGGCTTCCATGCCCCCTTCTTGGCGATTCAAGCTAAAACTGCCGCCATGGCTTTCGACGATCCAATCAACCATGGCCAGCCCCATACCGCTACCATAGGTCTTGGTGGTAAAAAAGGGATCCCGGGCCCGGCTCAGATTGGCATCAGACAGGCCCATTCCCGTATCAAATATCCGAATAAAAACCCGGCCGTCCCGCACCTCGCCACTGACCTTAAGATGGCCGCCCTGCTCCATGGCCTCCAGAGCATTGCGGATAATATGCAGGAACATCTGGCGTATCTGGCGCACATCCATATCCACCATGACCTCTTGCTCCTCCAGGTTCACCTCCCAGCTGATATTTTGTTTGACCATGGTGGGCTGAACCAGAAGCACTGTTTTTTTGATCAAGGGATAAAGACTGTTCACCGATTTCTGGGGTTGAACCCGACTGACAAAATCAAAAAGCTCCCCCAGGGTACCTTCCAGCCGCGCTGTTTCTTTAATCATTACATCCAGATAGCGGCGCCACTCTTCATCGGTAATTTTTTTGGCCAGTATCCGGCAGACCCCGCCAATGGAGGTGATGGGATTGCGGAGAACATGAACCATCTGGGCGGCCATCTGGCCCAAGGCGGCATAGCGTTCGGCCTCGACAAGCAGATCCTTGTTCTTATCAAGCTCATGGGTAACCTGCTGTAGCTCACCGACCTTGTTCTCCATCTCCTGGTGCAGATTACTATGCTCAATGGCCAGACTGACCTGACTGGCAAAAAGCTCAAGCATGGCCAGGTCCGTCTCCTTGATGGGATTGCGGGTCACATAATTATCGGCAATAATCACCCCCAGGGCAGCACGGGGGGAAAAGAGGGGAACAACCACGAAGGTGCCTTCAGCCAGAAGATCAAGGAGATTCTGATCAACCTCCACCTCAGCCTTACCCTCGGTGACCAAAAAACTGCGGTGCTCCATGGCTGAGCGGATGAGGATATGCTGGTCATTGGCCACCGGCACCTGGAGCTTGTCAACAATCGCATTGAGGGCGTTATCATGGGCGGCGCAGTCGTGGAGACCCTCGACCATGCCGAGAAAATCAACCCCTTTTTCATCCATCTCGGCCCAGATAATTCCCGCCTCCTCCCTACAGCTGGGCCCGATGGCAAGACGGCCCCAGAGATGCTCCTGGGCATCATCAAACAGGGCCAGAAAAGCCCGGTTAAAGCGCAACCCCTCATTGGCCGTGATGCCGACCAAAATAGCGTGGAAAACCTTGTCAAGCTCGGTGGTTGTAAGATAGACAGAGTTTATTTTCAGAGAGAGTTGATGGAGGAGCTGAAAGCGAAAATTGGCCTGTTCTAAATCTTCCTGATATTTCTTATTATCATCGATGAGCCGGCGCTTGACCAAGGTCTTGCGGACAACAAGGAGAATCTCCTCGAACTTGACCGGTTTGGTCAAATAATCATCGGCCCCGTTACGAATACATTCAATGGCGACATGGATATCAGCCCCCCCTGAAAGCATGACGATAGCAAGATCCGGATGGGCGGCGACCATTTCTGGGATCAGGGATGCCCCGTCCTGATCAGGGAGACCAATATCGAGGAGCACCAGGCCAACCTTATGTTGATTCATAAGCGCCTGCAGACGCGCCGCGGAATCGGCCGCCAGCACAGGAAGGCCACTCTCATGGAGAAACTCGGTGAGGGACTCCCGGATCATGGGATCATCATCAACAAGGACGACAACCTCACCAGGCCGCAACAGTTCAGAAATGGGAAGATCTTGATGAGAAGTACGAACAGGCAGCATCATAATGGCAAAAAACCCAGTAAGTCGGCGAATGAAGATTCAACATCAAATGGTATAGCTAAAACTACCTAATGTTTTCTGGCTACGCAAGAATTCTCTGTTCAGCCAGGCAAAGCGACAAAAGCGGGGCCTCCCTGGAGGGGTAAAAAAAAATGCCCTTTTTCTTCCATCATTTTTTCTATTATGTGTTTTATGGTACAACAGGTACTCCTTCGGCGTTTATTATTTATAAAAATCCAACCGTTACACGGGTTTATCCTTGATGACCACCAGTGCGAAAAATATCGTCCTCATCGGCTACAGGGCCACCGGTAAAACCAGCGTTGGCCAGTTGTTGGCCCGAAAACTGGGAAGCTCCTTTGTCGATTCTGACCAGGCCGTTGAAAAAAAGGCCGGCCAAAGCATTGCGACCATGGTGGCGGCCAAAGGCTGGGATTTTTTCCGGGCCCAAGAAAAAGAGATGCTGCTAGAACTGACCCGGCAACCCGGCCAGGTCATCGCCTGTGGCGGCGGGGCCATTTTGCACCAGGACATCTGGCCCCTGGTAAAAAAGGCCGCTTTCGTGGTCTGGTTGAAAGCGGACATTGAAACCATCTGCCGCCGCCTGGCCGGCGATGAGGCCACCACCAGTCAACGCCCCTCTTTAAGCGGCCAGGATATCTACGCGGAAGTAGGCGGCATCCTGCACGAAAGAACCCCCCTCTACGCGGCTGGTTGTCATCTAGAGCTTGACGCCACCGGCAGCCTGGAGGATATTGTTGAAAAGATCATACGGGGCTTTAAGGAAGCCCCGTAGCCCCATCACCCTCTTTTCAGACAACACCAGCATACAACAACATATAAGGACATTACCATGGCAGGAAACACATTTGGCCAGATCTTCAGAGTCACCACCTGGGGCGAATCCCACGGCACCGCCATCGGCGCCACCATTGACGGCTGCCCGGCCGGCATCCCCCTGGAGCCTGAGGATATCCAGAAGGATCTGGAACGCCGGCGCCCCGGCAAAGGAGGGGCCACCAGCCCCCGCCAGGAACCGGACAAGGTTGAGATCCTCTCCGGCATCTTTGAGGGCCTTACCACCGGCACCCCCCTGACCCTGGTCATCTATAATAAGGATGCCCACTCCAAGTCCTATGATCATTTAAAAGAGATCTTTCGACCCGGCCATGGCGATTTCTCCTATTTCTGCAAATATGGCATCCGCGACCATCGCGGCGGCGGCCGGGCCTCAGCCCGGGAAACCGCGGCCCGGGTAGCGGCCGGCGCTGTGGCCCGCAAACTTCTGCAGTTCCAGGGCATCAAGGTCGTGGCCTATACCCTGGCCCTGGGCGGCATCATGGCGGAAAATTTTCAGTTGGAAGCCATCTCTGAAAACCGCCTCTGCTGCCCCGATAATGGGGCGGCCGAAAAGATGGAGGCCCGCATCGCCGAGGTCCGCAAAGAGGGCGACACCCTGGGCGGCATTGTCGAAATCACCGCCACCGGCTGTCCGGCCGGCCTGGGCGAGCCGGTATTCAACAAGCTGGACGCCGACCTGGCCGGGGCCCTGATGTCCATCGGCGCCGTCAAAGGGGTGGAGATCGGCTCCGGATTTAGCGCCAGCCTGATGAAGGGTTCCGAGAACAACGACGCCCTGACCCCTGAGGGTTTCAGTTCCAACAATTCCGGCGGCATCCTGGCCGGCATCTCAAACGGCGATGCCATTGTCAGCCGGGTGGCAGTAAAACCCATCCCGTCCATTGGCAAGGCCCAGCATACCGTTAATCTTGACAATGAACCGGTGGAAATCAAGATCGGTGGCCGCCATGATATTGCCGCCATCCCCCGCATCATCCCAGTCTGCGAGGCCATGGTCTGCCTGACCCTGGCCGACCATCTCATGCGCCAGCAAGCCGGTGACCTGATCCCGGACACCGAGGAATAAAAGGCGCAGGCCATGTAAAAGCATGCCGTTATCACCACAGAGACATTCTTTTCAATACCCCCTTGATGGCTATTGAAAAGAATGTCTCTGTGGTTAACAAAAAATCATAACCCATCCCCGTCAGGTAACGAATGGCCAAGAGAACAATAAAAAACATCTGGTTTGTTTCCCGTGAATATGACGGCCTGGCCGGCGCCGGCGGCGTTAAAGACGTGTGCCGCCAGCTGGCCGAGGCCCTGGGCAAGGTGGCCAAGGTATCGGTGATCATGCCGTGCTACGGCTTCCTCTCTCCCAAACTCCTTGGTTTCACGATCAAGGCCTCCCTGCCCGTCACCATGAATTATGTCGGCCAGGATCGCCAGGAGGAGGTCGTCATCTGGGGCAAAAAAACCCAGACCGTGGGCAAGGGCGAGGTCACCCTCTACCTTGTTGACGCCCCCCGTTTCCGCGACAAAGAGAACGTCTATACCTATACCGAGGCAGAGGAAAAGCTTGATCCGTTCAAGCGAGCCGGCGAGGGCCATTATGACTATTTCTCCATGAACACCCTTCTCCAGAAGGCGGCCCTTTGCTACCTCATGTACCGCCATGAACGGCCGGACATCATCCATTGCCATGACGGCCATACCGCCCTCATCCCGCCCATGGCCAAAGAACTTGACGGCTTCCGCCATTTTTTCCGCAACACCGGCTTTGTGGTCACCATCCACAATGCCGGTCTGGGCTATCACCAGGAGGTTGCCGACCTGCCCTATGCCCAGGCCATCACCGGTCTGTCGCGCAGCTTTGTCAACAAGAACCTCCTCGATGGTGATTTTGACCCCTTTGTCGCCACCTCCCGCTACTGCATCTTAAATACCGTGAGTGAAAATTACGCCCGCGAGCTGCGGGAGACGGACGAGGACGAGCTCACCGGCTGGCTCGGCCATTTTCTCATGAGCCGGGGCATCAAGATTGAGGGCATCACCAACGGCATTAATCCCGCTGATTTTGACCCCAGAGACGCCGACCGGCTCGGGTTGCCAGCCCCTTTTTCGGTGGCCAAGGGGGATCTTGCCGGCAAGAAAATCTGCCGCCAGCAGCTTGAAAAATCCCTGGCCAAAAAAGAATTTAAGTCCATCAGCCAGCATGGCCACCTGGATCCCGGCACCAACCAGCCCCTGCTCACGGTGATTGGCCGCTTCTCCGGCCAGAAGGGCATGGATACCTTTGTCGAGGCACTCCACCTTTTGCTGCCGGCGGAAAAGAATTTCCAGGCCCTGATTTTAGGCTCCGGCGAAAAACGTATTGCCCAGGGCCTTATCTCCCTGACCAGGGAAAAGGCCTATAGCGGTCGGGTCTGTGTCCTTGAGGGCTATGACCCGCAACTGGCCTATAAGGTCTATGCCGCCGGTGACTTCTTCGTCATCCCCTCCAAGTATGAACCCTGCGGCCTCACCGATTATATCGCCCAGCTCTTTGGCAACCTGCCCATTGTCCATCATGTTGGCGGCCTGGTAAAGGTAACGGATAACCAGACAGGCTTTGCCTACCAGGAGCACTCGGCAAAGGCCCTGATCACCGCCATCAAACGGGCCCTGACCACCTACCACACCAAACCAGAGCAGATCGCTGCCATGCAAAAAAAGGCCATCCAGACCATCGCAAAACACTACACCTGGGACAAAATTATGCTACGATACATGGAGCTTTACCAGGAGGCCTTGTGCAAAGAGTAAGGATTAAAACCAAGACAGCGGAACCAGCCAACTGCTGGTTCGAGAAGAGAAGGGATTTTCACATGCGTTCCCTCCTCAACGTCTTTTTTGAAACCTACTCAAACTTTGTCACCCTCTACCAGGACTATATCAGCGGCGGCAAAATAAGTTTTGACGACCTCACCCACCTGGTGGGCACCGAATCCCAAAAGGGGCGCCTCTGGCAACTCAAAGACCATTGCCACCGCCTGTTCAAAGACAGCGACCAACAAAACGGCCTTCTTCTTGATTGGGTTATTGGCTCCCTTTTCCATGAGGCCATGAAGCTCAAAGAAAACATCTATATGTTCGAATTTTACGGCCCGGCAGAATCGGCAAGAGTGGGCAAGGATCCGACCGTCGCCTCCCTCCATTGCGGGGTCAGCCGTAAAAAATTCATGGCGGGCATCGCTAAAGAGGCCGAACGCCAGGTCGACAATCTCACCTTTCTCTTTAACCGCGCCAATTTCCTGCTCCGGATGATTCTGCCCAGCCAGGCCCACAACGTTCTTCTTCTCCGGCTTCTCCTGGAGAAAGGCGAGATCAGCCAGGAGCTCTGGAGTGAATCGACCCAGCACATATTTGCCGAACTTTTCCCAGACCAGCCGGAGGTGGGGTATCTGCTGGTTGCCAAGAGTTATTTTAACGGTCAATGGCTCCATGAGGCCCTGGCCGCTTACGCCGCCGCCCTCACCCTTAACCCTGACCTTGAAGAGGCCCGCCGCCGCACCTTTCTTATCCGCACCATGATCCGTGACCGCCAGGGCATCATGGCGGCCTGATCAAAAAAAAATGCACTGCCATCTGCCCTGATATGGACCACTTTTTTGAGATTTTAAGACTAAACATTCTCCCAGGAAGGCGACTATGACGATAAAAATTGGTATTAACGGCTTTGGCCGCATTGGCAGAAACATCTTCCGGGCCATGGCCCTCTATCCTGAATTTGCGGATATGGAGGTGGTGGCCATCAATGATCTCACCGACAATAAGACCCTGGCCCATCTCCTCAAGTATGACTCGGTGATGGGTATCTTTCATCAAGAGGTCAAGGCCACCGACAAAGGCGTCATGGTTGATGGCAAAGAGATCGTTGTCACCAATCATCGCACCCCGGCCGACATCCCCTGGGCCAAAACCCAGGCCGAGTACGTGGTGGAATCCACCGGACTTTTCTGCACCGATGAGCGGGCTGGCGCCCACCTTGAGGGCGGCGCCAAAAAGGTGATTATCTCAGCACCGGCCAAGGGCAACCTGCGCACCATTGTCATGGGTGTCAATGATCACGAGTATGACCCGTCCACCGACCATATCGTCTCCAACGCCTCCTGCACCACCAACTGCCTGGCCCCCTTTGCCAAGGTCATCCTCGATCGTTTCGGCATCAAAAAGGGCCTGATGACCACGGTCCACGCCTATACCGGCGATCAACGCCTCCTGGATTTCCCCCACGGCGACCTGCGCCGGGCCCGGGCCGCTGCCATGTCGATGATCCCCACCAAGACCGGGGCGGCCGCCGCTGTCTCCCTGGTGCTGCCCGAGCTCAAAGGCAAGTTTGACGGTCTGGCCATCCGGGTGCCCACCCCCAACGTCTCCATTGTTGACGCCGTGATGGAGGTGGAAAGAGAGACCACTGTTTCCGAGGTCAACCAGGTCCTGAAAGAGGCGGCCAACCGCTATCTTGGCTACTCCGACGAACCGCTGGTCTCCGTTGACTATCAGGGCAATCAGCACTCCTCCATCGTTGATGGTGATTCCACCAAGGTTATCGGCACCATGGTCAAAGTTCTCTCCTGGTACGACAACGAGTGGGGTTATTCCAACCGGGTCCTTGACCTCATCCAGCTCATGGACAACCAGAAGATGATTTAAAACTACAAGAAGTTGAGAAGTCAGAATTTGCGAAATAACAAGAAGGCATGCTTGTAAATTGATAAAAATCGCCTTTTTCCCTCCTTCTCCTTCTCAACTTCTCAACTTCTTATTTCTCAACTCCTCAACCAATGTCCTCACTCACCGAAACATCCGACGCCCTTAAGGCCAACCTGCAGGAGACCGCAGTTGACCATATCGAAATCGCCCCGGAAAATCTGCTGCTCTGCGAACTGGTCAAGGAGTATCGCGGTATCCACAAAGGCATTGAAGAGCTGCTCCTGGAAATCAGCCACCCCTACCGCAACTGGATCCTGCTGCTCCCCAGGTTACGGGCCTTTGTCCTGAAAAACAGCCAGATATACTGCCGCAGCGAGCAGGGGCCGACCGCCTTCAAACAATTCACCTCTCTTTTTTTACAGGTCATCGCCGAATCCACCCGCAATGAGCAGCTTCGCGGCCTGGCTGTCGAGTCTCTCCTGGCCTATGTCGAGCGGTTCTTGTCGTTGATCAGTTCTCAGCTTTCCGAGTACCAGGATGTCCTTGATCAGTTTTTCCAGACCATGGCCGAGCTTGACGAGCAGGCCATCATGTTCATGGTCCAGGGCCATCATCCCATGAAAAAGATGGCAACCAACCTCCTGACCGCTGCCCAGGACAACAGCTTTGACCTCACGGCCACCACCGCCCTTTTCCATAAGGTGCTCACCCTCAATTACAGCTATTGGTTGTCCGAGGAGGATCCCCTGCCCTGGTTTCAGGAGGAGTGTGGTGAAATGTGCACTAGCTGGGAGGCGGGCGAGTTATTTTCTGCCATCTCCCATGAGCGCATCCGCAGCCACCTGGCAAGCCTGGCTGCGCTCACCGATTTCGGGCAGCCGGAAACCCTGGAAAAACTCCTGGCCCTGCCGGCCCATATGGATATCGTCAGGCTCTACAAGGATATTCCCGACAAACTCATTGCCACCCCGGCCCCGGAAAGTGCAGAGTTACCAGACAGGTTCACGGAAAACCGCAAGCTGATCTTCCTCTTTAAGATCATGAACACCTCCGGGCTCTACCTCATCCATGAGGAAAGTCTACGCGAGATCAACCGCAGCCTGGTAACCCTTATCCACCAGCAATCCTTTGAGGAAATTGAGAGCTTTCTGCTGATTACCATGCAGCTCCTCAAGGACAATGTCCGGCGCTACCCCCACACCGCCCTCCAATGTATCCAGGTCCTCGGCACCGAGGCCTTCCGGCGCGGCTCCAGCCGCCTGGCGGAGACCTTTCTCTGGGAGGCGGTCCGTTTTGGCTTCCAGTACGCCAATGTCAGCGGCGTTGACGACGAGTGGCAGCCCATCACCAATCCGGCCCATCTCACCAATATCCGGGCCTGGCTCCACCTTATCATGCAGGAGCCCAAATGGTGCGCCACCCTCTTTTCGGCGCTGATCATCAACGTCAACCTTTCTGGGACCTGCGTCAAGGACACCGATCTTTTCCAACGCGACATCACCGACCTCCTCAACCACCCCATTGAGCCGGTCTATAATCTCCTCAAGCAGTTCAGCAAGCTGATGCCCGTCTTTTTTAATGAGATCGGCGCCGAGGGCAAGCTGCGCGAGGTGTCCACCGAAATGGACGAGATTCACAAGCGCAAGGATATCATCATCCACTTTTTGCGCAAACAGAGCCATGTGGAAAGTTCCAACCTCATCGTCGGCTTTATCCAGGCCATCATGCGCTTCTGGCGCACCCTGGACAAATCCCATCTCAACGACTATCTGCCCGGGGAGATTTTGGCCCAGGTCCAGAACAAAGGCGTTTTTGTTGACCAGCTCCACAAGCTGACCAAGCGCATCTTCCAGCTCACCCACATCAAGGAGGAAAAAGACCTGTTGCTGCTGGACACCAAGCGCCTCAACAGTTTTCTGAACCTGCAGATTGATCTGAGTGAAGGGGAACGTGAGCGCTTCCGGCTCTTGGTGGAGATGTACAAACTCCTTGACCAGAAATACAACCTGGGCTTCCAGGAAATCAGGCACCAGCTGGAAGAGGCGGTGAACGGCGGCTTTCCGGAGCTCCAGCCCCTCCTTGAAGACCTGGCGCTGTGCGACACCTTCCAATGCCTCAACTCGCTGCTCACCCATCTCGAGAAATTAAAGGGGATCATCTTAAGCACCGAAGTCTTTGAGGCCCGTGAGGACATCTTCCATAAGCGCCATATCGCCGTGGATATCCCCTCGGTATATGGCCGCTATAGGGAGAAGAAATTTGACGCCTTGAGCCTCACCTTCCGCCTGGAAAATCTGGCCAATATCTACCTGGAGAAGCTGCCGAGCCTGGTGGAGAGCAGCTTTATTACCAAATCCACCTTCATCCGGGTGGTCAAATGCCTGCGTCTCTACCTGCGGGCCTTGAAGATCGATGGCATCAACAGCCGCCGGCTTGATACCTACGTTGCCCTGCTCTCAAACTCCCTGGGCCTGGCCCGCTTCTCCTACACCCAGTATCTTGACATCTTCCGGGGCCTCTCCGAGGGGGTCAAGGATGTCATTTACGCCTACTACACCAATATCCACCAGAATAACCTGTCCATCATCATTCCCCAGATCGGCCCCACCAATCTGCTGGCCAAATACCGCAACATGCTCCAGGACGACGGCGAGGCCGGGAGGTCTGCCAACAATGTCCACCAGCTCTCCGAGGCCTTCATGCGGGACATCATCGCCACCACCTTCGGCCTCCAGCATCTGGACAACTTCATCACCAACATCTACCACACCCTGGAGAGACAGCGGGAAATCCTGGATGAGGAGCAGCTCGACCTGCTCATGAGCTATAACCCGGACAAGATCATCCATCATCTCGGTGAAAACGGCCCCACGGCCAAGAACCTCGTCCTCCTTGGCAATAAGGGTTTTAACCTCACCCAGCTCAGCCATGACGGCAAACCGGTGCCCCCTGGCTTCATCATCACCACGGAGGTCTTCCGCTGCTGGGATGTTATCCACACCTTTACACGAGCCCGGGAAAATCTGTTGCGGCGGATCAAGACCTCCCTGGAACAGCTGGAGATCAAGACCGGTACCACGTACGGCGACCCGGCCAATCCTCTCCTTGTTTCCGTGCGCAGTGGCGCCTCCATCTCCATGCCCGGCATGATGGCCACCATTCACAACATCGGCCTTAATGAAGAAATTGCCGAGGCCATGGCCACTTCCGGCCGCCAAAAATATCTGGCCTGGGACAACTACCGGCGCTTCCTGCAATCGTGGGCCATGACCTTCGGGGTGGAACGGGAAACCTTCCAGGCCTTGATGAATAAGGCCAAGGACAGATACTCCATCACCAAGAAGGCCCAGTTTTCACCGGGTCAGATGCGGGAACTGGCCCTCACCTACCAGCAGAAGATAAGGAGCCTCGGCATTGGTATTCCTGACGATCCCTGGCTGCAGCTCATTGCCTCCATCGAGATGGTGATGAACTCCTGGGATACCACAAAGACCAAGGAGTACCGTAACCTGATGGGGGTTTCCGATTACTGGGGCACCGCGGTTATCGTCCAGGCCATGGTCTTTGGCAATAAGGACGAAAGCGCCGGCAGCGGCGTGGTCTTTACCGCCCACCCCTACCGCAAGGTCCGGCGCGTTGCCCTCTGGGGCGACTATGCCAGCGGTGATCAGGGCGAGGATATTGTCAGCGGCCTGGTCACGGCCTGCCCCATCTCGGTGGAACAGGCGGAAATAGACGGCCGGCCAGCAGCAGAGAGCCTGGAGAAAAAGGCGCCGGAGATTTACAGGCAGCTGCTGGCCATTGCCAGAAATCTGGTCTATGAAAAAGGCTGGAATCCCCAGGAGATTGAATTCACCTTTGAAGGACCCAAAAAGGAAGATCTCTTCATTCTCCAGACCCGCGACATGATCACCATCAAAAAGAGAGAACGTTTTCACGTTTTTGAGGGCGGCCCTAAATTTGCCAGGGACATCCTCGGCAAGGGCATCGGCGTGAGCGGTTCGGCTATTGCCGGGCGCGCCGTGTTCACGGTGGAGAATATCCAGACGTTACGACGCCAGGACCCCCAGGCCTCCCTTATCCTGATCCGCCAAGATACAGTGCCGGAAGACATCAAGGAGATTTCCCTGGCCGATGGCCTGCTCACCGCCCGGGGCGGCCAGACCTCCCACGCCTCGGTGATCACCCTGCGCCTGGAGAAGACCTGCGTGGTGGGCTGCCAGTCCATGCAGGTCTACGAGGCCCAGGAGAAATGCGTCATTAATGAACACACCATCCGCTTTGGCGACTGGATCTCCATTGATGGCCGCAAGGGCCTCTTTGTCAAAGGCAAGCACCCGACCAAGGAGGAAATCCATATCCTGCCCATGTAAAAAAAAGAGTTGGCAGAGGTCAGTAAGCAGACAAAATCTGCTCAATAAAAAAGGGGCCACCGCAGCTGATAGCTGCGGGGGCCCCTTTTTTTGATGGTGCAGAGAGGCGGCGCCCACCAGGGCTCCGCCTCTCAATAGTACAAATCAGCTCAAAGCCGCCGAAACCCTAATCAAGATCATCGTCATCGACCTCGATATCATCGACCTCGACATCGACATCAACATCGTCGTCGTCATCGACCTCAACATCATCGTCATCGTCATCGACATCATCGACATCATCGTCGTCCTCGTCATCCACCTCGCCATCATCGTCTTCATCCTTGATGCCCTCAAGATCCTTCCGGGTCGGCATCTCGGCAAGAACCTTAGTGGCTCTCTTGGGCGGCTTGGTCATTTTAGAGACGGGCAGGACAATGGCGATGATTTTTTTGAGCTCGTCCTGGATCCCGGGATCAATGAGACATTCATCACAATTTTCAATATGCTGCTCCATGAACTCCACCATGCGGGCGGGGGCAAGGGTCTCATCCTGGACCTGGACATACCAGGACCGAATCATCTTATTTAATCGTTGACATTCCATAATAATCTCAAGGGATAATGGCTTTCAAAAAAACATTGCTTCAAATAACAATAAAAACTATTCTACCAATCCGTATCGTAAACGGAAGTGGTAAGGGCACTGGTGGCCCTCCCGGACTTCAAATCCGGTGTACCGGGTTAATAGCCTGGTAGGTGGGTTCGATTCCCATGCACTTCCGCCAGTTTTAAATTTCAGCAGGTGGCGTGTGCTTAGCCGACCTCACTCTTTTTTGCTGTCTTGCTCTCTTCTCTAATTACCTCTGCCCTTCTTGGCAGAAGCTCTACGTCTTCACTTTCCCTGTTCCTCTTCCTTGCCAACAATGAGCTCAGCAACCCGGCGGGCGATAGTACGTATCCTGCCGATATAACGGGTTCTCTCCGCCACGGAGATTGCCTTTCTGGCATCGAGAAGATTAAAGGTGTGGGAACATTTCAAACAATAATCATAGGCCGGCAGCGGCAGGTTAACGTCGAGGAGCTTTAAGGCCTCTGCCTCGCATGAGTCAAAATGGCCGGTGAGGAAATCGACATTGGCATGCTCAAAATTAAAGGCGGAAAACTCCTTTTCGGCCTGCAAAAAGATGTCGCCATATTTGACCTCGTTATTCCAGGCAATATCATACACCGAATTAACACCCTGGAGGTACATGGCAATACGCTCCAGGCCATAGGTGATTTCCACGGTCACCGGATGGAGCTCCTGACTTCCTGCCATCTGAAAATAGGTGAACTGGGTGATCTCCATGCCGTCGAGCCATACCTCCCAGCCCAGACCACTGGCACCCAAGGTGGGTGATTCCCAGTCATCCTCGACAAAGCGGATGTCGTGGGCCAGCAGATCGAGATTGAACCTCTTCAGGCTTTCCAGGTAGAGCTCCTGGGAATTCGAGGGTGAGGGCTTCATCATCACCTGGTACTGATAATAATGCTGGAGACGGTTGGGGTTTTCACCATAGCGGCCATCGGTGGGCCGGCGGGAGGGCTGAACATAGGCCGCTTTCCAGGGCTTTGGACCCAAGGCCCTGAGCAGGGTGGCCGGATGAAAGGTGCCGGCGCCCACTTCCATATCATAGGGCTGCATGACAACACAGCCCTGTTCGGCCCAGTAGCGGTTTAACTCGAAGATAATATCCTGAAAATACATGGATTATTTTAATATAAAATTAGTTGAGGAGCGTGGCGGGAGAAGAATTTGAGAATTTGAGAAGTAAGAATTTGAGAAGAAAAAGTCCCGAAAGTGACCTTGGGGTATGATTTTCTCCGAAAATGATCATTCCTTCTGCTTAGTTCTCAACTTCACAACTTCTTACTTCTTCCCATAATAAACGGGTGAACATACCCATTTTCAGCGCTGCTGGCAAAAGTTTTTTCATCACGGCCGCCCAGAGGAAAAAACAGCGCCTCTCCCACTTTCTTTTTGACAAAACAAAAACGGTGCGTTAACCATATCAAGATCGCACCTAATAGTTAATAGGTATTTAATTTTATTCTTAATTTTAAACCTCTGAAAGGTACCATCCTTGGTTTAAATCGTTTGCCGTCACACACGGCAAAGCGGCTGAGTTGTCAGCCATTTTTTTCATGGGGGGCAGGCTGCATGAGGCAGACCTGCGAAACAGAATCATCCGTTTTAGGAGGAAGAGAATGATTAAGAAATTATCCGTACTGGCCATTGCCGGGCTTATCGCCCTGCCGTCATTCGCCAGTGCAGCCGCCACCAACGCAGAACTTGAAGAAAAAATTGCTGAGCTCGAAGAGCAAAGCGAGGCCTGGAACCTTGCCGCCCGTATTCAGCT
>JBFFNX010000028.1:0-20209 GCA_041562995.1 Desulfurivibrionaceae bacterium | reverse complement strand
CCTGTTAGAGGTGGAGAAGGTTCCGAAGCCAACCAATGTTACCTTGTCACCACTTGAAAGTGCACCAGTGATGGAATCAAGAAGACCAGTTAATGCTTTTTCAGCAGCAGCTTTACTGATACCCGCAGCAGAAGCCATGTTATCTACCAATTCACTTTTATTCATTCTCTTTTCTCCTCGTGTTACAATTTGGGGGGGTGAATGTTCTCGTTAGTATGAAATTGTACTAAACGAGAAGTGGTTGTCAAATAAAACTATCTGTTTTTTATAGATATTTTCAAATATCATTCTTTGACAATTAAAAAAGGAAGAATCTCAACCCATTCAGGGGTGATTATCAAGAATTTTTTTTGAAGCATTTTTTCAGTCAAAAGTCAGCTATACCCTGTACGGCTGGGATTTCAAGGCAAGATACCCTGTCGTTCAGAAAGATCAAGAAAAACTTTTAAAAAACCACGATCAGCCAGTTTTTTTTGAATTTTTCTACGCATTTGCGGCATTAAAGCTCTCTCTAAATCACCCTCCTTAAATGTCAGGAGTAATTTATCATCCTGGAGTTGTACCCTGCCCCCCGCAAAACCGAGATATCGCAAGCCTGCTTCAGCGTCCTCTATCATCTGCAACCCTTGCACGGAAATGGGCTCCTGTCTTGCAATACGGGTAGCCAGACAGGAATCACTTGGCTTGTCCCAAGTCGCCAGACCAAGGGCACGACTTAAACTCCGTATCTCTTTCTTGCCAATACTGCAGGTCAGAAATGGTGTGGCAATACCAAGTTCCTGAATGGCCTTGGAACCTGGTCGTTGCCCGGGATCATCATCTAGATTTGTCCCGTCAGCAAGATGCCAGCCAGGGGCAAGGGAGGATTTGAAGTTTTCGTAAAGACCTTTTTTACAGATATAGCATCGTTCAGCGCTATTTTCAGAAAAACCAGGGAGGTCAAGAGGTGAAAAAAGCCTTTCTTCAAATTCAAGGTTGTAGGTCCTTGCAAAACCCAAGGCATCATCAACTTGATGCCTTGACATCAAAGGACTCTTGGCAAAGAGGCCCTTACAGTTACGACCAAGGGCCTGATTGCCTAGAAAGAAGAGTAACGAACTATCAACCCCCCCAGAAAAAGCGACAGCAACCTTCTTTTTGGCGACAAACCACTTTTCCAGGGCGATAACAAGTTCCTTGTGACTCTTTTTCAACACAAAGGCTATTTATCAGGCAGAGTTTGAATAGGTTTTTCGATCAGGAAATCACCTTTGAGAATCCACTCTTTGAGGATATTGGCAATTTCCCTGGCCTTAACCATACTGGAGAGGGGCGCTGTCTTTACCATCTTGCCATTCACCTCAATCGCACCGCTTTTCAGCTGAGCGTAGGACACCTCGCCATAATTGCGGGCCACCCCGTGGGAATAGTCGTAGGCATAATCAACAACATGGGTGAATAATTCCTCATCCGAAACACCGGTAAAGGCGGCCATCTCTTCATTAAGGATGGGAATGGGGATACCCACTCCAACCGCCATGGTAGTTCCATAGCCCTGCATGGATATACCCTTAAGCCATTGGGCAGACATCTTCTTCATATCACCTTGCAGCATAAGGGTGCCGGCCGGCTTACTAGGAGTGCCATTCTCAAGACGTGGGGCATTTGGATTATGCTGGGTGCCATGCCAGGTAACGTAACCGACAGCTCCACCCAGGAAGATACGGGTGCCCAGACCAATGGTTTTATACAATGGATCATTTAAGAGCGGACTTAACTCACCGGCACTGCAGAAATTGGCATTTTTGCCGTTTGCCAGTAGCGTTCCCATATAGGTATAAATGGTCTTATCAGATAAGTTAACCGCGCAATTGTAATTTTGGTAACAATTACGGGGATTTACCAGCAAGGCATAGGGGAGGTCCGCTAAAGATACCTCTTTTTCTGCTTCGGTGGCAGGATAGCAGTCCGTACCATATCCGATGGCCTTGAGCTTCACCTTTTTGCCGGCGACAAGGTCTTCGATGACATGACCGCCACCATAACGGAAACTACCGGGGAAAACCTTGTTGAGCGGATCGTCCTCAGCAACTTCTGCAACGCCGAGATAAACATCCACCGCTGCCAGTCCGGCATAGGCATTGACATTATTGAGCCAGACCTTTGAGGCCTTGATGGTAGGATTGGTGTGACCGAAATTAATAATAGCACCAGAAGAACACATGGGCGAAAAGGTGCCGGTGGTGACAACGTCCACCTTGCGGGCCGCTTCTTCAGGGCCGAGCTCTTTAACGATGCCGACCATTTCTTCAGCAGTGACAACCACGGCCTCGCCCGCCTTGATCCGGGCGTTTATCTCTTCATAGGTTTTTTCAACCTTAAAAGCCTTCTTAGTCATTTTTTTTGCGATCCTAATTTTAAGGTCAAGTTTAACTCCAAAGCCAACCAAGGCAAATGCCTAGGCAGGTTTTTCTTGTATAATAATTTGCCGGTATTTTTCAAGAAATTAAAAGAACATTGATAAACCATATATACATTCGGCAGATTTCCCAGCCTACTCCATTACTGAAATAACCTTATGACCATTTTTCTCAAGGGCCTCAACGATGGGCTCAACGTCACATTTTTCCAAACGGAAATAATGAACCTTGCGGCGGGAAGATAGGCCCTCTTGGGCCACACTGACAATCTCACCTTTATTCTCTTTGATGATCCTGGAAACATCTTCCACCCCACCCTTCTTATTAACAATGACATCAATTCGGGTGGATTTCTTCAGGAGGCCCATTACTTCAATAAAGGCTGCCAAAATGTCAGATAAGGTGATGATACCAACCAGCTTTTTTTTATCTAAAACCGGCAGACCACCAATTTTGTAATCATGGATGAGACGAGCAGCAGTCTCAATGCTGGCATTGGGATTAATGGTAATCGGATTAATAACCATGACCTGATGAACGGGGATATCCTCAACCATGGCAGGGAAAGAAAAATGGCGAAGATCACTTTCCGTTATAAACCCAACCATACTCATTTCTTCATCAACAACAGGGAGATGGCGGATTCCATATTCCTTCATTAATGCCGCCGCATCCTGCAAAAGAGCCCGGCGATCAACGGTTACAGGTTCTGACTGCATCCAGTTTTTAATTTTCATAGCTGAACCAATATGCTGACTCGCCAAAGAGACACTGTTGTCAGTTCACCAAGCCTATTTTCCCATAAAATTAAACAGACTCGAACAACAACATTTTTCCGGCTTGAGAAGGATCAATATTTCCACAACAGCCCCAAAACAGCTGGGGCGCGCAAAAAAAGCTCAGGGTGGACTTTTTAATAGTGATGTTATTCAAACTAAAACAATACATTGCTCTTTTCAACAATTAAGAAAAAAAGGACCACAGTTGACCGAGCCAACCATGAAAGCCAAAAGCGAAAGGGGCTCTGGGCAGTTTTCAACCTGAAAACAGAAGCGAAAAGATGAGAATTCCCTTTATTTTCTTCGCCAATTTAATTAAGTGAGGTGTAAACTTACGAATTCCCTTACAAACTTCCTTACTAGCGAAAATTATGGCTGAAGATAACAAGATCTTATTAGGTAAAGTCCGCGATCGTATTGACGAGATTGACAATACCATTTTACATCTTTTAATAGAACGCCTGGGCTGCGCCAAAGAAATTGGCATGCTGAAATCAAAGGATAACCGGGCAAAATGGGATCCCCTTCGTGAACGCCAGATTTATGACCGTTTAAAAAAGGATAATAATAAACAATTTCCTGACGATGCCCTGCTCAGTATTTTTCACGAAATAATTACCACCTGTCGCCTTTCGCAAAAAACAACGGAAGTGGCCTATCTCGGACCTGAGGCCACCTTTTCCCATCTGGCCGCCGTTAAATATTTTGGCCAGACCGCTGACTACCGGGCCATTGAAACCATCGAGGATATTTTCCACGAGGTTGAGCGGGGGCGCGTGGACTACGGCATTGTCCCGCTGGAAAATTCTATCGAAGGCTCCGTGACCTCAACCCTGGACTCTTTCATAAAATACAAAGTGCAGATCTGCGGCGAGGAGTTTCTCCCCATCACCCACAACCTGGTAAATTTTTCCGGCAACAAGGACGATATTAAGACGGTGGTATCCCATTCCCAGCCCTTGGCTCAATGCCGGGAGTGGTTAAAAAAGCATCTACCCGGTATCCCCTGCCAGAGTACCTTCTCAACAGGGGTTGCCGCCCAGATGGCCGTCAAGGACCATTCGGTGGCCGCCATTGCCAGCTCCCTTGCCATCAAAACATACCAATTGCAGACCGTAACCAAGGGAATTGAGGATTATCGTGGCAACACCACCCGTTTCGTTCTTATCGGTAAGGAATCACCATCGGTGAGTGGCCGCGACAAGACGTCGCTGCTGGTGGGCTTGGTGGATAAACCAGGGGCCCTGAACGACACCCTGACCATTTTGGCACGGAGAAACATCAACTTGACCCGCATTGAGTCAAGACCCGTCAAGAGTGAGCCGGGCAAGTACCTCTTCTTCATTGACATGCTCGGTCATATGAACGACGGCGTCATCAAAGAGGCATGTGAACGACTCCAGGAATCCAGTTCCTATTTTGAGTGGTTGGGCTCTTACCCTCAATCCCGGGAATCAGCCGCCGATGCGTGACATCCGGCCATGACAATTCTCGCCTTCGGTGACCTTGTGCCCTTGGGGCTTATCGATAATTGTCTGGACGACAAGCTCGGCAATCTGCTGATCACTGGCGCCACCGCGTAATAATTTTTTCAGGTCGCTTTCCTTGTCTGACAACAGACAGGAGCGGAGCTTGCCTTCAGAGGTAAGCCTGAGGCGATTACATTTTTCACAGAACTTGTGGCTCAAGGGACTGATAAAACCGATGCTCCCCTTGCTGCCGGGGATCTTATACACCTTGGCGGGGCCATCCATTTGCCGTTGGCTAACAGGTTCGAGGTCACCGAGCACCCTCAGCTTTTCCATAATTTCCGCAGAAGGGATGTACTTGTCTTGGCCCCAAACCGCGGAATTCCCTATGGGCATAAATTCGATGTACCGAACCTGCAGCGCTCTCTCCAGTGATAATCTGGCAAAATCCACAAGCTCATCGTCATTGATACCACGCATTGCCACCATATTGATCTTCACCGGGGCAAAACCTTTCTCACAGGCCATCGCAATACCGTTCCAGACCTGGTCAAAGCAATCAGCGCCGGTTATTTCCTTAAAGCGCTCCGGACGCAGGGTATCGAGGCTAATGTTAAGTTTCCGAACACCAGCGCCATAGAGCAGGTCGCTATACTTATCAAGATAGACGCCATTGGTGGTTAAACGGATATCTTCAAGCCCTTCAATACGAGCAAGCCCTTTAATAAATGAGCCGATATTTTTCCTAACCAGCGGTTCACCGCCAGTAAGACGTACTTTTTTTATACCCAGATCTACGCAGATGCCAATAACCCGCAGCAGTTCTTCATAGGTAAGAAGTTCGCCATGGTTGAGCTTTGACAACGGCGCGGGGGTGCAGTATACACAACGAAGGTTACATTGATCGGTCAAGGAGACCCGGAGATAGGAAATGGTTCTATCGAAGAGGTCGGTGAGTTTTTTGACAGGCTGACTGGACATGTAATTAGGGTTTTTTGAAAAAGTTGAAAGAATCTAGGGGAGAAAAGGGGTAGATACCCCACTCGTCGTAAAAACACAACCGCTGTCACGTATTGTCGTCAACCATTGACGGCTCTGGCAAACTCGCAATTGCTTGATCTTTATCTCTTAACCTCAAAAAAAAACCTATGCTCATTCTTGGAATCGAAAGCTCCTGCGATGAAACAGCTGCCGCAGTTATGCGTGACGACAGACAACTCCTTGCCAATGTTATAGACACGCAGATAGCCATCCATGCCGAGTATGGCGGTGTGGTGCCGGAGATTGCCTCCAGAAAACATCTGGAAAACATTTACCCTGTCGTTGCAAAGGCCTTGGCCGATGCTCAGCTTACCCTTGATGACATTGACCTGCTGGCCGTCACTGCAGGACCGGGCCTTATTGGCTCACTTCTTGTCGGCCTCAATTTTGTCAAGGCGCTCTCCCTGATAAAAAAAATACCCTTTGTCGGGGTTGACCATATGGCAGGACACCTGCTCTCCGTATTTTTAGGAGAAAATCCGCCGGAATTCCCCTTTGTCGCCCTCATCGCCTCTGGCGGTCATTCGTCTCTTTTTTATGTCACGGATTTCCATGACTTCACCCTTCTGGGCCGCACCCGCGATGATGCTGCCGGCGAGGCCTTTGACAAGGTGGCGAAGCTTCTCGATCTCCCCTACCCCGGTGGTCCAGCAATCGGCAGAATCTCGCAAGAGGGCAATCCACAGGCCATCCCTTTCCCGAGATCATGGTTGGCTGAAGGCAGTTATGATTTCAGTTTCAGCGGTCTTAAGACCTCGGTGGCTAACCATGTCAACAAAATCAAAAACAACAACGAGCCCCTGCCGGTGGCCGATATTTGCGCCTCTTTTCAGGAGGCAGTGGTTGATGTTTTAACCCGGAAAACCATCCGTGCTGCCCAAGACAAGGGGTGTGAAAATATTGTCCTTGGTGGAGGTGTTGCGGCCAACAACAGACTTCGAGAGGTGATGACTGCCGCCTGTGGCGAGGCTGGACTGCAGCTGGCCATGCCACCTGTCTCCCTGTGCACAGATAATGCTGCCATGGTCTGTCTTGCCGGTTTTCATCAATACGCATCCCGAAAGAGTTCGCCCCTGGATCTTGATGTATACTCACGCTCGCCCCATATCATGTAAATCGGGCTGCCCAAGGGTCATTTATGCGCTATACTTATTCCGAACGACCCGATCCCTGCCTCACCTCTTAACTACTGAAAAATGCCTATTCGCCTGGTCAAATATTATTACCTTAAATTTTTACGACTTAAAGGGGATCCTAAATCCCTGGCCCGGGGTATTGCTATCGGTATTTTCATAGGCATCACCCCGACAATTCCCTTGCATACAATTCTTATACTTGCTTTCTGCCTGCTCTTTAAGGCCAGCAAGGTGGCAGGTATCCTGGCATCAATCATAGTCAGTAACCCCCTCACCTTTTTCATTCAATATTACCTCAGCTGGCTCATAGGGACCGCCCTCTTTCCCGGCCTCCTCTCCTGGCAACGCGTTCAGGAAGTAATGGCAGTGCTTTCCTCTGGTGACTCTGGCTTTACCGCCTTTAAATCCTCTCTGTCAGCCATTAGCTCCCTTGGATTCGATGCCATTACGGTTCTTGTGGCCGGCGGCATCCTCCTTGCTCTTCCCATAACCGTTCTCAGTTATTACTATTCCTTAAAACTCTTCACCAAATTGCAAAACAAAAGATCAAAAAAAACGGAGCAGACGACCCTCGCCGATGAACAGAAGTGATATAAAAAAAATCCTCAAAGAAAACGAACTTGCTCCTAAAAAAAAGCTAGGGCAAAACTTCCTTATCCACCAGTCAACCTCTGAGCGTATTGTTGATCTGGCTGGAATAACAAAAAACGATACGGTTTTTGAGATTGGCGTGGGTCTTGGCTCTTTGACCGTGCCGCTTGCCAGGAAAGCCGGCAGGGTCATCGGTATTGAGATTGACGCGGGTATTGTCAGATATCATCGAGAGAACAATACGCTGCCCACCAATGCCACCCTTATCCATCAGGATATCTTAAAGACGGACTTCAAGAAACTGGCAGCGGAGAATGGCGGCCCCCTTAAAATTATCGCCAATCTGCCCTACTCCATCTCCAACCCCCTGCTCTTTAAACTTCTGGAGCATCGAGATGTGGTGGACTGGGCCGTACTTATGCTCCAGAAAGAGGTGGGCACCCGTCTCTGCGCCGCTCCCGGCACAAAGGAGTATGGTGTCCCCACCGTTCTCTTTGCCGGTTGCGCCACTGTCGAGAACCTCCTCCACGTCAGCCCAGAGCAGTTCCATCCTCGGCCGAAGGTCGACTCAGTAGTGGTAAAAATCACCTTTCAACCACAAGTCCCAGTCGATTACGACAATGATCTCCTGGTAAAGGTTGTCAAAACAGGGTTTCAAAAACGACGGAAAACCTTAATCAACTGCCTGGCCAGCTCCCTCCTTATTAGCCTGACAAAAGAGCAGGCAACCCAAGCATTGGAGAGTGCAGGAATATCCTTAAAGGCCCGGGGCGAAACCCTGACCATTGACGAGTACATCCTCCTGACAAAAATCATTCAGCCCATGCTTTAATCCTCGTCTTTTTCTAACACACAACATGCAAAATTTCGTTCTCCATAATCAGACCAAAATCATCTTCGGGGCCCATAGAACCTCTGAAATTGGCCGTGAGACCAAGGCCTTTGGCTGCCGGGCCCTCCTTGTCTTCGGCCAGGAGAGTATCAAGAAAAATGGCATTTTTGAAACCGTCGAAAGCAGTCTTCGCGACCATGGCATTGATATTGTTCTTCATGGTGGCGTTCAGTCCAACCCTCTTCTCAGCCATGTCCGACTCGGCATTGCAAAGGCCAAAAAACTGCAGATTGATGTAGTTGTTGCTGTTGGGGGTGGCTCGGTGATAGATAGTGCCAAGGCGATAAGTGCCGGTGCGCTGGTAGAGCATGATGTCTGGAAGTTTTTTATTGGTAAAAAATCCATAAAAAAATGCCTGCCCCTCACCTGCGTCCTGACCTTAGCAGCAGCCGGATCAGAGATGAACGGCGGTATGGTGCTCAGCCACGATGAAAAAAAACTTAAATTTGGTACAGGCAATAAGCTGCTCAACCCCGCAGTATCCATCCTTGACCCAACAACCACCTATTCGGTGTCGCCCGCTTATACGGCATACGGTGCGGTGGATGCCATTGCCCATCTCCTGGAGTTTTATTTCACCACCAGTGCCCCAAGCACTCCTGTGCAAGATCGCCTCATGGAAGGACTTGTCCTCAACATCATGGAGAGCTGTGAAAAGGTACTGAAAGATCCCGAAGACTATCAGGGCCGCGCGGATCTTATGTGGTGCTCAACCTTGGCCTTGAATGGCTTGACTGCAGCCGGTCTTGGCCTGGTTGGTTTCCCCATGCATATGATTGAACACACCTTGAGTGCCCACCATAATGTTCCCCATGGGGCCGGACTCAGTGTGGTGATGCCTGCCTGGCTCTCCTTTCAGGCCAAAACCAGACCAGAAAAATATGCCCAGTTTGCCAAAAGAGTTTTTCAAGTAGCAAAGAGTGACTGCGGAACAGCCGCCCAAGAGGGCATTACCAACCTTAAAAACTGGTTCACAAAGATAGGATGTCCGACCACCCTGGCAGGTCTCAAAATAAGCCAGAATGAGATCCCTTTTCTGGCCGAACAAAGTCTTCCCTTGGCAGCGTTATGGCGCCTAAAAGAGTATGATAGCGAAAAAATAGAAGCCATTTTAAGAGGTTGCGTCTAGTCCCTTTCCAGATGTTACTTTTTGGCTAAAAAAGCTTGGCCAGACAACAAATTTCTGCTAAATTACGTCGATATTTTAGACTGAAAAAGTAAAAAAAGAGAGACTCTTTTCTTCATCAGTCGTAACTCATCCACATCATTGAGGGAATTTTCGCACCGCATTTCCCGTCATAAAATGAGTTTATCAACTCCACCAAACACGGTTGCTCCCCTAGAGGTAATTCATGCCAGAATCACGCACCTTTGACCTTAATGACTACACAAATAAGGAAACAAGTAAGATTTACGATAGTGCCGTAAAAAAAATTCGTAAAGAGATTGCCGGTGGCAAAACATTCAATGAGGCTATCCTCTCCCTTACCTCAATCAATGAAGCATTACGCAGCATCATTATTGACGATTTCTTGAAAAATCTCATCGTCGATCAACATTTCAACAAAGGCCGTGGCCTTGATGATCTTGCCCTTATTCTTGACCTGCCCTATGAGAAGATGGAAATATGTCGCGATAAAATTGTTGACGAACTCTACTTATACAACAACGATGACGATGAGATCCACGAACAACTAAGTGAAATGACTCATTAATCTTTCCGCTGCCCGCACAATAGTACCTAACACCAAAAAGCCCTTAATCGTCGGCATATCACTTCTGCGTCACACCTGATGGAAAAACCTTCAAGCACATCCAGCACAGCTGATTTGATAACCGTTTTTCAACAGGGCGGTTCCGGAGAAAAGAAGATACAGGGGATTAAAACCTACGGGAGCCACGTCAATATTGTCGAGGTTATTGATTTTCCAACCAGCCTCCCTGACTTCATAGATAATCCCCAGGATTTATTCCCGGCCCATATCAAGGGCACTCTTGTTCTGAGCTTTCTTAAGCATCTTGATTTGGCAGATTATGCCGCTGAATATTGTATCCGCCAAGGGATACCCTTGATAGCCAGTGGCCCGCGCAACATTCCCGGCGCCCACTCTCCCTTCACCTGCTGCGGACTGGCAAAAAAAGATGGCCTGGGCAGATATGGCCAGCAGTTCGGCATACCCGAATATAAAATTACCCTCAAGGACAAGCGGATTACAGTGATTAATGTCCTCCGCGGGGCTTCCTGCGGAGCAACATGGCTTGTTTTGCCGAAACTCCTTGGATGCAGCCCGGAAGAGGCCTTAGAAAAAGTGGCCCGGGAGGTACAATTTCTCTGCCAGGCCGACCCATCCAGCTTTGATCCGATCAGCGGCCACAGCCCTCTCCATTTTGCCGGAAATATCCACACCAAGGCCCTGGAGAAGGGTCTTGAAGAAGCAAGATAGTTTCCACCTACTCTTTTTCCCGCCAGATCTTCGCCCCCACCTGCCGTAATTTCTCATCAAGCTTCTCGTAGCCACGATCCAGATGGTAAACCCGGGAAATAGTCGTCATGCCCTGGGCCGCTAAACCGGCCACCACCAAGGAGGCACTGGCCCGCAGATCGGTTGCCATAACCGGGGCGCCGGTGAGTGTTCCGGTTCCGGAGACAATGGCTCGACCGCCCTCAACCCGGATATCAGCTCCCATCCTCTTCAATTCGGCGACATGCATAAAACGATTCTCAAAAATCGTTTCATCAATGACACTTAAACCGTTGGTGCAGATCATAAGGGCCATAATCTGCGCTTGCAAATCAGTGGGAAAACCTGGAAATGGCATAGTCTTGATATCAACGCTTTTAATGGGACCAGTACGAGCAGCAAGGATGGATGATTCTCTCTCCTCAATATAGATCCCCACCGCCCTCATCTTCTCTAAAAAAGAGGGGAGATGGGCCGGGTTACAGTTATGCAGGGTAAGCTCGCCCCCTGCTGTACCAACCGCTGCGATATAGGTACCTGTTTCGATCCGATCGGCAATAATCGTGGTAGCAGCCGCCTTGAGCTCATCGACTCCCTCTATCACCAGGACATCAGTCCCCCTGCCCTCGATATTGGCCCCCATAGCCACAAGCATATCAATAAGATTACCAATCTCCGGCTCTTTGGCCGCATTTTTTATAATGGTCGTTCCTTGGGCCAGGGTGGCTGCCATGAGCATATTCTCGGTGCCTGTGACGGAAGGGATATCAAAATAGATGGTAGATCCCTGCAGCCGGCCCTTCACAAAGGCCTCGACATACCCTGATTTCAGCTCAAGCGTAGCCCCAAGTTTCTGAAGCCCCTGCATGTGAAAATCAATGGGACGGGCACCAATGGCACAGCCACCGGGAAGAGAAACCCGAGCCCGGCCAAGGCGTGCCAAAAGTGGCCCCAAAACCAGCACCGAGGCGCGCATGGTTTTTACCAAATCATAGGAGGCCTCAAAACCTTCGACATTATCGGAATTTATGACCAAGGTATGAGGTTCCGGGTAATGATAGGCAATACCTAACGTTTCCAGAAGAATCAGGATGGTCCTGATATCTCTGAGATCCGGAACATTATAGAGGGTATGGTCGCCTGGGCAGAGCAGCGTCGCAGCAATAAGGGGTAAAGCGGCATTTTTGGCACCACTGACCTCAATATCTCCATGCAAGGCATGGCCGCCTTCAATAATTATTTTATCCATATTTTTTTTTTCAAGAGCTAAGGATTAACAGTAGATAGCAAGAGTGCCAATCAACATACATGATTTTCAAGTGGATTTCATAAAGTTCGCCTGGCCTTTAAGATCCGAGGCAAACCAGCATAATCATCTAGCACAGTGAGATGGTCAAAGGAAGAAAAACTTCCAAAGAGATCGAGCACTTCTTGCTTTTGGTCGTAGCCAATCTCCATGAGAAACCAACCGCCGGGCCGCAGAAATTTTCCCACAACAGGAGCAAATGACAAAATCGATGCTAAACCATCGTCACCACCACCATCAAGGGCAAGATGGGGTTCATGGTGCACGACCTCAGGCTGGAGAAGGTCAAAGGTCGAGTTCTTAACATAGGGAGGGTTTGACACTATAAAATCAAACAGGGCGCTTTCATTAAAGGCGCTTAGAAAGTCGGCAGCAAGGAGAGAAATCCTATCTTGGCATCGATGCTGCTGGATATTATGGCAAGCGACCTTAAGGGCTGCTCGGGAAATATCAACGGCCACAAAGGTTGCTTGGGGCAACTCATGGCTTAAACTGACGGGTAAAACACCACTGCCTGTGCCTAAATCAAGAAGCGTACCGGCAAAGTTCGCCTGATCAGGGACAAGGGCCAAAAGGTGTTCGACCAGGAGCTCCGTTTCAGGCCTTGGAATAAGGACAGCTGGTGAAACGACAAAATCAAGGCCCCAGAACTCTTGGTGGCCAACAATATAGGCAAAGGGTTCACGACTGGCACGTCGCTTCAGGTACGAAAAAAAAAGCTCTTCGTCTTCCAGAGAAACAACATGGTTGCTTATAAAAAGCTGAGGACGGGAAATACCGAGAATATCGCAGAGGAAAAAGGTGCTTTCGAGCTGGGGATCTTCAATGCCGGCGGCCTGTAAGAAGGCAACACCCTGTTTATAGAGTTCGGCAGCGGTGGCCATGGACGATCTTCCATGAGAAATGATTACTGCAGGGTTTTCAAGGCCTCAGCCTGAAAAGTGGCAATGAGGGGATCAATGACATGTTCGAGTTTTCCAACAAGGACATCATCAAGCTTATAAATTGTCAAATTAATGCGGTGGTCGGTAACACGTCCCTGTGGATAGTTATAGGTCCGGATGCGTTCACTGCGGTCACCGCTGCCGATCTGACTTTTCCGGTCTGCAGAGATACGATCATGCTGTTCCTGCTGCATTTTGTCGAGCAAGCGGGCTCGCAAAACACGAAGACCTTTTTCCTTGTTCTTATGCTGGGATTTTTCATCCTGACAGCTGACCACAAGACCGGTGGGAAGATGGGTGATACGTACCGCCGAATCCGTGGTGTTTACAGACTGCCCACCCGGGCCAGAGGCCCGAAAGACATCAAAGCGGAGTTCGGTGGGTGCAATATCCACCTCAACCTCTTCCGCCTCTGGTAACACCGCTACGGTAACTGCCGAGGTGTGAATTCTCCCCTGGGTTTCAGTTTCAGGAACCCGCTGAACCCGGTGAACACCCGATTCATATTTGAGCTTGGAGAAAACCTTATCACCACTGATCAAACAAATGATTTCTTTAAAGCCGCCAATACCGATGGGATTGCTGGAGAGTATTTCCACCCGCCACCCTTGGGATTCAGCGTAGCGGCTATACATCCGGTAGAGATCGTTAACAAAAAGAGCTGCTTCATCACCGCCCGTACCAGCACGGATTTCGAGCAGGGTATTCTTTTCGTCGTTTGGATCGCGGGGAAGAAGGGTCAGGCGCAGATCATTCTGGAGCTTTTCAGCGACCTTCGTGAGTTCCGCTATTTCGGCACGGGCCATTTCACGAAGCTCTTCTTCATCATCTTCCTGAAGAATCTCGTTATTTTCCGTGATCTCACGTTGGACTTTTTGATATTTTTTGTACAGATCGTTAAGTCGGGTTACGTGGGAATGCTCTTTGGCAACCTTACCGTACCCTGCCTGATCACTTAGAATGGCTGGATCAGAGAGCTTTCCTTCTAGCTCCAGAAGCTTTTCATCCAAGTGTTCAAATCTGCTAAAAATATCCATGCACGTAATAACAAGAAAGACAAAAGAGATCTTCTTCTTATTTCTCCAGGGTCCGGCCGTATTTTTTCAAGAATTTCTCAACACGACCAGCAGTATCAATAAGCTTCTGCTTGCCTGTGAAAAAGGGATGACAGGCTGAACAGATCTCAACACTCATCGCGGTGTCAACGGAACCGATTTCGATTTCGTTGCCACATGCACAATTCGCCTTAATTACATGATATTCGGGATGGATATCTTTTTTCATTACTGAATCCTATTATGTTAGTGGTAGAACTCTACCCGTTTTCGACAAATTCCCGAGTATAAAACCGAGAAAAAGCCGTTATTAAGGGAAGTTAAACAAAAATAACGTTTGTTAGTGAAAAGGACGGTACTATACTCGTATTTTTTTAATTTGCAACATTTAAGAAACGACAGGCAAAGGCGACATCATGTTGCTTAACGAGCCATGGAGTCGAGAAACTCCTCATTATTCTTGGTCCCTTTCATCTTATCGACCAAGAACTCCATGGCATCAGCGGGGTTCATGGAGGACAAAAGTTTGCGAAGAATCCAGGCACGATTCAACACATCTGGCTCAAGGAGGAGATCCTCCTTCCTGGTCCCTGACTTATTCATGTCGATGGAGGGGAAGATACGGCGGTTTGCCATCTTACGGTCGAGGATAACTTCCATATTGCCGGTACCCTTAAATTCCTCAAAAATAACCTCATCCATCCGGCTACCTGTATCGATAAGAGCTGAGGCAATAATGGTTAGACTGCCACCTTCTTCAATATTTCTAGCGGCGCCAAAAAATCTCTTAGGCCGATGGAGGGCATTGGAGTCAACACCACCGGAAAGAATCTTGCCACTGGGTGGAATTACCGTATTATAGGCACGGGCAAGCCTGGTCAGACTGTCGAGCAGGATCACCACATCATACTTATGTTCCACAAGGCGTCTTGCCTTCTCAATGACCATCTCAGCCACCTGAATATGGCGCTGGGGTGGTTCATCAAAGGTGGAACTCACCACCTCGGCATTAACACTGCGGGCCATATCAGTGACCTCTTCAGGCCGCTCATCAATAAGGAGAACAATGAGTTTAATTTCCTTATGGTTCTTGGTGATGGCGTTGGCAATTTCCTTAATAAGAACCGTCTTGCCTGTGCGCGGCGGAGCAACAATAAGTCCCCTCTGCCCCTTGCCGATCGGACACATCAAATCCATAACGCGCATGGAATACATGTCCTGTTGGTAATCAAGCTTAATCCGCTCGTTCGGATGAAGAGGGGTAAGGTTTGAAAACAGGGTCTTTTTCTTGTTGTTGGCAGGATTATCAAAATTGACGCTATCAACCTTCAGAAGGGCAAAATAGCGTTCCCCTTCCTTGGGAGGGCGCACCTGGCCCTCAACGGTATCACCGGTCCGCAGACTTAGTTTGCGGATTTGCGCAGGTGACACATAGATATCATCCGGACCTGGCAAATAGTTATAATCGGGAGCCCGGAGGAAACCGAAACCATCAGGCAAAATTTCCAAAACACCATCCGCCCTAACAGAAATGCTTTTACTATTTTTCTTGCCGGCCTGGGTTTTGATAATGGCAAAAATGAGCTCCTGCTTGCGTAAAGAGCTGAAATCATCGATACCGAGATCCCTGGCAAGATCGGTCAAGTCTTGGATCTTCTTTGCCTTCAGTTCACTCAAATGGATGAAGGTTATTTGCTCTTCATCAGCAGCAGGCTTTCGGGTCTTTTTCGTCTCGGGAGGTGTGGTTTCTTCTTTCAAAATAGTTTCTGTTTTGCGCCCAGTGATAGGGAATAAGGTTGAGTAAGAGTTCTCTCAAGATCATTTACGATCTTTACACATCTTGTTTTGGGAATAGAGGATTAATCCGAGAGAATGTTATGAAAAATAAGCTAAGAAAAGGGGGTAAAATCCCTATTGAAACGTATGTAAGTGTGCCTTTGGGAAAAAATTAAGCAGATATGCATGCCCATCAAAAAAGCGCTTTTATGACTTATAAAGGTAATAAACAAAGAGGTGAAGCGAATAGAGCAAGCATTTAAGATACTTATTATCTATAGCTGGCTAGAATTTCACTGTCAAGCTTTTTTGAAATATTAAAAGGTTACCCCTTTAAAATACCCGCCAAATGAAGGAGCTGAAGTTGGGTATTCCACAAACTCCCACTATTGTCAATTACATGGTCGGCCCTTTTGATTTTCTCCGCGGCTCCCATCTGACTCTGGTAGGATTGTTCAGCCTGCTCGGCAGCCACCCGGTCACGCGCCACCACCCTTTGCAAACAAACATCTTTTTCAGCATAGACGAGAATGATACGGTCAAAAATATCATTCCAGCCAGACTCAAAAAGCAGCGGAACCTCAACAACGACCCGTGTTCCACGGTCGGCAGCCAAAGCATCCACAAGCTTATCTCTGACAATGGGGTGGATTAGACAGTCAACTGCCTCTCTAACCACAGGTTTAGAAAATATATCATTGCGCAGCAGTAACCGGTCTAAGCGACCATCGGCCATAATATATTTGGGATTATATTTTTTGATGGATGCCCACCCCTCCATGCCGGGCTCCATGAGATCGCGGGCTATCTTATCCGCATCAAGACAGGAGCAGGCAAGTTGTAAGGCCAAAAAACGGCTCACCATACTCTTGCCTGAACCAATGAAGCCGGTGACGCCAATCACCTCATGTTTATGTGCCCCACAACTCGCCATTGCAACTCCTCTATTCATTGCTGCTGCGCAAAGCGGCGAGAAGATTCTTCATATCTTCTGGCAGGGGGGCATCAAACTGGAGAATTTCTGTAGTCAATGGATGGGCGATGGTAAGTTGGGAGGCATGCAAACATTGCCTGGTTATGCCCTCCATCTGGGCTTTTTTCCCACCATACACAGCATCGCCGATAACGGGACAACCTATGTGGGCCATATGGACCCTGATTTGATGGGTTCGTCCTGTTTTAATGATTACTCGCAAGAGAGCAGCTTGCCTAAATGCTTCGACCACCTCATACTCAGTGACTGCCGTTCTACCACCCCTTTCCAACACAGCCATCTTCTTACGATGCACAGGATGACGGCCCATCAAGGTATCAATGGTACCAGAATGGTGTGCCGGACAACCTGCCACAATGGCGAGATAGATTTTACGCACCTGTCTTTTTTTAAACTGCTCAACAAGGCTTTGATGGGCCAAATCTGTTTTGGCAACCACCAACACCCCGGAGGTATCCTTATCCAAACGATGAATGATACCAGGACGCATAACACCCCCTATGCCGGAAAGATCCTGACAATGATAAAGCAGCCCGTGAACAAGGGTACCTTCCATGTTGCCCGCCGCCGGATGGACCACCACGCCCGGATCCTTATTAATGACAATCAGGTGTTCATCCTCATAAAGAATACCCAGGGGCAACTCCTGGGGCTTAAGGAGAAGCTCCTTCGGAGATGGGATGGCGACGACAATACGATCCTTCTCATGAACCTTATAACTGAGCTTGACACTCTTATCATTTACCAGCACATAACCGTCTTTAATCAGTTGTTGAATACGTGACCTGGAAAGCTCGGCAAGATGCGAATTATTATGCAAGACCTTGTCAAGACGGTGCCCATGATCTAAGGCATCAGCATGAATCTCATAGGTATTAGTGAAAGACAAAGGGTGTTCTGTCATAAAATTGGCAAATAACGGGGCTTAAGGACAATGAGTGGTGCTTACACCACCCCAAGTTACTTCCTAGCCGGAGTCTCATCAAAAAAACAGTCAGCTATCGCAGATAGCATATCTAGAGTCACCAGTGACACCAAACAAAAAAAAAGGAGCCCAACCTTGTACAGATTGGGCTCCTTGAATATCCAAAAAGTCAAAAGACTAGTTTTCAAAAATCTTATCTATCTGCTCGACAACCTCATCTTCCTTCAGCTTATGAGCAAGAGCAATTTCCGTCACCAAAAGAGATTTTGAGGTATCAACCATTTTGCGCTCGCCAAAGGAAAGCTCTTTATCTTTTTGCAGTAGAAAGAGGTCACGCAGCACACTGGCAATCTCAAACACAGACCCCGACTTTATCTTCTCCATATATTCACGATAGCGCTGGTTCCAAGGCTGCTGAACTATTTCGACATCTTTCAGTTTCAAGATTTCAAAAACCTTATCAGCATCAGCAGGAGAAACTATGGCCCGCAAACCGACTTTTTCACTGGAACTACAGGGAATCATTACAACCATAGCGGTATCAATGATTTTCATGACATAAAAAGATTGCTCCAATCCAGCCATTGTTTTTGCTTCAACAGCTTGAATTTCACCAACACCATGGGCCGGATAGACAGCCATATCGCCTTTTTTAAACACGTTAATTCTCCATTTAATAAGCGATTCCTGTCAGTGTAAAGCTAGTGAGTCTCAAATGAAACCTATACTATCTTGCACGTAATCAAAAATTGGGGGAGGCAGGAATAAGAACTAGATGAATTGCAGTAAGTTTTAAATATACCACATTTTTCGAAAATTACAAGGAAGGATATATACCAGCGACAGCACTGGCCTGGCTAGACACAAGGTTATGACTTGCTATGAACGACCTGGGTGGCAGCAGCCATGCCATTTCCGACGATGAGAGAGACAGCTTCTACTGCTCTATTAAGGGCAACGGAGATAACCAGAAGCTCATCATGAGTGAAGGCGGAGAGAACATAGCGCTCGACGGCCATGGCCTGAGGTGGTCGGCCAATGCCAACCTTAATACGATTAAAGGATTTACTGCCCAGGCGTTGAACGATTGACTTGATACCGTTATGCCCCCCTGCCCCGCCATTGACAGAAAGCTTAATCCTGCCGCAGTCAAGATCTAGGTCATCGTGAATAACGACGATATTCTCATGGGGGGTCTTAAAATAGGAGGCGATGGGCTCGACTGCTTCGCCGCTGAGGTTCATAAAGGTTTGTGGTTTTACCAAGACGACAGACTGACCAGCAATGGTGCCCTTACAGATAAGCGCCTTCCACTTTGACTCAGTAAAGCTTCCGCCGAGTGCCACGGCTAATTGGTCCACAGCCTGAAAACCGACATTATGCCTTGTGTCCCTATATTTCTCTCCTGGATTACCCAGGCCGATTATCAGAAACATGACTCTTCACCAAAATAAAAATCGGCTGGAAAAAGGTACTCCTTCTTCCAGCCGATTGACAAACAGACAAAAAATACAAAAACCGCTTAAGCGCTAACCACGGCAACACAAACGGCCTCAGTCTTGCCAAGCAAGGTTACTCCCTCGGGAATAGCAAGATCAGCAACAGTAATGTTGTCATCAATCTGCAGAGGTGTAACATCAACATTGATAGAGTCTGGGATATTAAGGGGCTTGCCTTTCAGAACAACAGAATGAACATGTACCTCCATGTCACCACCGGTAGCAACACCCTTGGCCTTACCTGAATAAACAACGGGAACCGTGTAGGTATATTCTTTATTCATGTCAAGCTCATAAAAATCAGCATGTTCGAGGGCGTTGGTTATCGGGTCAACCTGAATATCCTTAACCATCACGTTCTTCTGGCCATCACCTTCGATATCAAGGGAGATAACAGCGTTAGCACGCTGTAGCCCCAAAAGAGATTTGGTAAAGGAATGGGTGTCAAGGGTCAAGGCAACAGGGTCAGTCTTGGGACCGTATAAAATAGCAGGAGTACGACCGTCGCGACGAATAGTACGTGCTGCGCCTTTGCCGAACTTGTCTCTTACCTGTGCTGTAACATCAAACTGGATCATGGGAGGACCTCCTCAATTAAAAACAATTAAACAAACAAAGAACTCACTGAGTCCTCTGAGTGAATGCAAGATATCGCCTGGGCGAGAAGATTGGAAACAGAAAGAACCTTTATTTTAGGACAGTTCTTCGCATTTTCCCGCAAAGGAATGGTATTAGTTACCACCATGGTGGTTATATCAGAGTCAGTAATCCGGTCAATGGCCGGACCTGACAAAACAGCGTGGGAACAATAGGCATGGACCTCTTTTGCCCCAGCCTTTAAAAGCATTGTGGCAGCGCCGCATAAGGTGCCTGCCGTATCAACCATATCATCGAGAAGAATTGCCCTCTTCCCTTTGACGTCACCGATAACATTCATGGCT
>JBFFNX010000027.1:0-20232 GCA_041562995.1 Desulfurivibrionaceae bacterium | reverse complement strand
CTTCAGGCTATTGCTGGGACCCGAGGCAACCTCTCCTTCCTTAATGCGAACCTTGCAGCGCCCGCAGACCCCATCACCGCCGCAGTAGGCTGGCACATAGACGCCGGCTTTTGCCGCAGCAGTAAGAAGATTCTCGCCGTCATCGACGGTGATCTTCACATTGTCTGGAATAAAATGGATTGTTTTGCTCATGGACCGCCCGTCAGATAAAAGTATTGCCTAGGTGTTTCAATATCTAAGCAAACAACCAACTTGTTTTTTTACCGCAGAGGATACAGAGGACAAGACTGTTTTAACCCAGTTCTCTGCGCCCTCTGTGGTGAGATACGTCTTTTGATTTTAGGTTAACTCTTTAACCGCCGCACCAATAACGACAAGACAACAGAGAATAATCCCCACCTCCTGCCGCATAGCGGCTCCGGCGATCATAGTACACCCGCAGGCGGCTGACAATCCCAGGATGTACCTATTTTTTTTTGCGATTAACCGGAGAGATGCCCCTATTCCACGGTGACGCTCTTGGCCAGATTACGGGGCTGATCAACATCACAGCCGCGCAGATGGGCAATATGATAGGCGAGGAGCTGCAAAGGAATACAGTAAAGCAGGGGGTTCATCTCCGGATGCACCTCGGGCAGGACAATCAAATCCTCGGCAATGGACGACAGATGTTCATCCCTGGCACTGCCCACCAGAATCAGCCGGCCATTACGGGCCTTCACCTCTTCAACGTTGGAGACGACCTTGCTATAGACATCATCGGGGGGGACCAGGGCCAGCACCGGCATATCCTTATCAATGAGGGCAATGGGCCCATGCTTGAGTTCGCCGGCCGCATAGCCTTCGGCGTGGATGTAGGAGATTTCCTTCAACTTCAAGGCACCTTCCAGGGCAATGGGGAAATTCATGCCCCGGCCCAGGTAGAGAAAATCACGGCACTGGACAAACTCGCCGGCCAGCACCTCCAACTCTTGATGGAGACGGGGGAGCTCAAGCTCAATGACGGCAGGCAGTTCAACCAGGCCGCGCCCCAGTTCTTTCAGGGTGGCGGCATCAATAGTTTTGCGAACCTGGGCCAGATAGAGGGTGAGCAGAAAAAAGGCGGTGAGCTGGCTGGTAAAGGCCTTGGTGGAGGCGACGCCGATCTCCGGCCCGGCGTGGGTATAAATGGTGCCGTGGGACTCACGGGTGATGGTGCTGCCCACCACATTGCAGATGGCAATAACCTTGGCCCCTAATTTCTTGGCAAGGCGCAGGCCAGCCAGGGTATCTGCCGTCTCACCGGACTGGGAGATGGGAATCACCAGGACATCAGGACCCAGGAGCAGGCGCCGATACCGAAACTCCGAGGCGATATCCACCTCCACCGGAACACCCACCCATTTTTCCAGCCAATACTTGGCCACCAGGGCCGCATGCCAGGAGGTGCCGCAGGCCACCAGGGAAATACGGGAAAATTGCTGGATCTCATCCTCGGCGAGGCCGATTTCCGCCAGGTCTACCTGGCCGCTTTCCGGATCAAGGCGGCCGCGAAAGGTGTTCAATATGGCCTGGGGCTGCTCAAAAATCTCCTTGAGCATGAAATGACGATAGCCGGCCTTCTGGGCCATACCGGCGTTCCAGGTGATCTCCTGTATTGCCCGGTCACGGGGGGCCCCATCTTCCAGGGAGATTATCTTGACCCCCTCATTGCTGAGCACGGCCAGGTCATGATCCTCCAGAAAAATCACCTGATTGGTGGAGGGCAGCAGGGCCGGGATGTCAGAGGCCATAAAGGAGCCGCCGCCCTCTTTGACACCAAGAACCAGCGGACTCTGGTTGCGGACGGCCACCAGGATTTCCGGTTCCTTGGCCCACATGACGCCCAGGGCATAGGAGCCTTCGACGTCCTGCAGGGCCCTGCTGATGGCGGCGACCAGATCATCCTCCAGATATTCTTCGATGAGGTGGGCAAGGACCTCGGTGTCGGTGTCCGAGGTAAAGGTATGGCCCTTGGCCTGCAACTCTTTACGGAGATTCTGGAAATTCTCAATAATACCATTATGGACCACCACCAGTTCACCGGTGCAGTCGCTGTGCGGGTGGGCGTTTTTCTCAGAGGGAGGGCCATGGGTGGCCCAACGGGTATGACCAAGGCCAATACGACTCTTGGTATCCACATCGTCCATGACCTCTTCGAGGTTGGCCAGCTTGCCCTCACTGCGATACTTGCGCAAGCGCCCTTCTTCCAAAAAGACGATACCGGCAGAATCATAGCCGCGGTACTCGAGGTGCTTGAGTCCTTCAAGAACAATGGGCACAACCCGGCGGGGTCCGACATATCCGACAATTCCACACATATTTTTATTTCCTGTTCAAAAAAAGAAGTCTCTAAAAAATGCCGCGCAGAAGCCGGCCAAAGGTCTACAGCTCTCCCTACACCAACCCCAGCTTATATTTCAAGCATTCGATCCAAGGCGAGTTTGGCGCCTTTGGCTATTTCTGGAGCAACCGTTATTTGGTTAACCAGCTTGCCTTGGGCCAGATTGTCAAGGAGCCAAAGCAGGGAGGCCGGAGTGACAAGGGCCATGGTCTTACAACAGCAGGGCGTGGGGGCCAGAAGATGGATGGTCTTGTCCGGATGCTGATCCCGGAGACGATTCACCAGATTGACCTCGGTGCCGATGGCCCATATTGAGCCGGGTTTTGAATTCTTGACGGCGGCAATAATGGCCTCGGTGGAGCCATACTGGTCAGCGGCGGCCACAGCCGCATAAGTACTCTCCGGGTGGATAATAACTTTAATACCGGGCTCCTTGGCGCGCCACCTGGCAATCTGGGCAGCGCTAAACTCCATATGGATCTCGCAATAGCCATCCCAGAGGAGCACCCTGGCCTTTTTAATCTGCGCAGGACTATTGCCGCCCAGCGGCTTACCACGCTGCCAGAGAACAATCTCATCATCGGGCACATCAAGGGCCTTGGCGGAGTTGCGGCCCAGATGTTCATCGGGGAAGAAAAACATCTTGTCCCCCCTGGCCAGGGCCCAGGCCAGAACACGTTCGGCGTTGGAAGAGGTGCATACCGAACCTCCCCTTTCGCCGACAAAGGCCTTGATCGCCGCCGACGAATTGACATAGGTCACCGGCACCACCCGGTCAGCATCACAGACCTCGGCCAGCTGCTGCCAGGCTGCGGCTACCTCGTCAACCGTGGCCATGTCGGCCATGGGACAGCCGGCCTGGAGATGGGGCAGAAAAACAGCGCGGTCCGCATCGGTGAGAATATCTGCCGACTCGGCCATGAAGTGGACACCGCAAAAAACAATATAGCGGGCCTCTTTGGCCTCGGCTGCCTGCCTGGCAAGCTTCAGAGAATCACCAGCCATGTCGGCACATTGAAAGACGGCTTCCTGCTGGTAATGGTGGCCCAGAATCAACAGCTGCTTACCAAGCTCCTTCTTACGGGCCTGGATGCGGGCGATAAGGGTTTTCTCATCTTCTTGCAGATATTCGGCGGGCATGGGAGGCTGTATTGGTTGCATGATTCTCATTTTTTAATTTTTTTCTCCCTTGGCTTCCACGAAACTGGCACCAGCAGGGGCAAATAAAAAACGGGCTTGTTTAAGGTATGCAACCTTAAACAAGCCCGGGCTAGATTTCTACAAAAAACGTACAGGCCTTATCAAGAAAGGCTATGGACCATCAGGCGGTCCGCACCCAGGAGGCCTGGGGGCCTTTATCGCCGGCGGTCTCACCAAAGGTGACTGAATCTCCTTCGGAAAGGTTATCTATCTCCATGCCCTTCAGGGAATTCTCATGAAAATAAACCTCCCGGCCATCGGCGGAAAGGATAAAGCCATAGGACTCATAGGGAGAAACATTTTTAATCACACCGAGTCCGGCGCTACCGATAACACCTGCCTCCTGGTTTTTATGACTCTGTCTTCGCTTACGCTGGAGTTCTTTCAGCTGGAGGCCAAGGGTATCAAAGGCTTCGATAAGTATGGTCTGCACCGCCTCCCCCCTCCGTTTGACAACCACCGTATCACTAGGTACTCCGGCAATCAGCCGCACCTCATAGCCACCTTCTTTATGGGAGGACGTCTGCTCAATGGTAACCCGCAGATTATGGACGAGGCTGGCATGGTGCCTTTCCAACCGCTCTCTCTCCTCGTCAACTTTTTCGCGCCATGAGTTTCTGATCTTAAGATTCACGCCTTCAACCTTTAGTTCCATACAGACCTCCTGATAATGAGTTAGACATTGCAAACACTCTGCCAATATCCATGGAACGTCGTGACGACCTGTCACTGCAGGCCGCCGTGACACAAAGGCTTCCGGAAAGGAAGCCTAAATGAAGCAGAGGGGAAAAGAGACGGATAATCACCTTTCGCACCCCCTCTCTTAAAACTATACTGAAAAAAAAAATCCTATTCCACTACTCTCTCGGTCTTTCAGATAACCACTGGAAAACAAAGAAAAACTTCTTTTATTTTGAAATTTTAATCACCATTTCTCAGAAAACAAGCACTGACCTTATTTATTCGCGAAAAAGATTGCTGCAGTCGCTCTTTTGACACCTCCCCGCCCACACAGGCCTGATAAAGGCGGGAAACCGCCTCTTTGACCTTAGCGTGATCGTGACAGATAAGCAGCAGGTCGGCACCGGCCTGAAAGGCGCGCACCGAGGCCTCAGGTACCCCCATATCATTTTCAACCGCCCCCATCTCCAGATCATCGGTGACCACCATGCCGTCATAGCCCAAATCATGGCGCAGGAGGTCGGTGAGAATCTTAGAAGAAAGGGTGGCAAGATTCTGCGGATCAATATGTTCATAGATGACATGGGAGGTCATGATGGCGGCAACCCCGGCCGCAATCGCCGCCTGAAAAGGGAGAAGGTCACAGGCCATGATCTTCTCCCTGGAATCACTCACCACTGGCAGCTTAAGGTGGGGGTCGATGACCGCCTCGCCCAGACCCGGAAAATGTTTGGCGCAGGCCGCAATGCCATTGTCCTGAAAGGCATCAATAATAAGGGTGCCCAGCTCCGCCACCCGCACCGGGTCGCCGCCCAGGCTGCGGCGCTCCATAAAACAGCCTTGGCCGCAGGGGCAGACATCAAGAACCGGGGCAAAATTCATATTCACGCCAATCTTCTTCAAATCTTGGCCGCAGAGCCGGGCATAGGCCCGGAGATCCTCCTGGGCCAGGGGGCCGTCACCATAGCCCCGGGCATCACCAAACTGGGCAAAGGGCTCAGGGAGGCGGGCCACGGTGCCCCCCTCCTGGTCAATGGCGATCAGGGGCTCGGCCAGCCCCTGCTGCCGGCAATAATGGACCAGATCGTGGCTCAGGCGGACCAGCTGCTCTTCACTCTCCACATTGCGCCTGAACAGGATGAAATGATTCACCCCATACCTATCAATAAGATGGCGGGTGGAGGCATCCAGATCCAGACCGGGAAGACCGGCCATAAACAGGGTGCCGAGGTCGGCAAGAACAGGGCTCATTTACCGCCCTCCTGGTAAGGGAGGGGGTCAGCAAAACCCGCCTCCCGAAAGCCCTTCAAGCGAAGAAGACAGGCATCGCACGCCCCGCAGGAAAGACCGTCAGGATCGGGATCATAACAGCTATGGGTGCTGGCATAATCAACGCCCAGGGCCATACCCCATTCGACAATCTCTCTTTTGGTGAGTTTCATCAGCGGCGCATGGATCTGAAACCGGCGGCCAACGCTGGTTCCGGCCTGGGTACCGAGATTAGCCACCTCTTCCATGGCAGCCAAAAACTGGGGCCGACAGTCGGGGTAGCCACTATAATCCAGGGCATTGACCCCGACAAAGATATCAAAGGCGCCAAGCACCTCGGCCCAGGCCACGGCATGGGCGAGAAAAATGGCATTACGGGCCGGCACATAGGTCACCGGTAGTGCTCCTGCGCCGATCTCCGCCTCGGAACGCATCTTCGGCACAGCCAGATCGGTGGTCAAGGCGGAACCGCCTATTTTATCGAGATCTACATGCAAAACCAGATGCTGAACGGCTCCCATCTTGGCGGCATTTACCTTGGCCCTTTCCAGCTCAACACTCTGCCGCTGACCATAGGAAAAACTCAGACAATAGCAGGCAAAGCCCTGCTCCCGGGCAATGGCCAGCACCGTGGTTGAATCCAGGCCACCGCTTAATAAAATAACCGCCTTTTCGTTGTTGCTCATCATTGCTTGCCAACCCAGCTAAACTAAAATTAATACCCAGGACTCTTTGCCGTACCCCCCTGGAGGGGTAAAGGTGTCTGGACCAGGGAGTTAAGTTACTTTTCTGCCAAAGATCTTGTTACTATTTTGTCGGTCGCGGCAGGAAAATTAATCCGCAGCCATTAATCGCACCGGCAAGCCATCCCTTAGGGTAATTTCCGAAGGCTGAACCGTGGCCTGATATGCCACGACCTCAACGCCGCGCTCCACCACCTGGCGCAACGTCTCACCATAGAGCGGATCGATATGATCGGCAGGGGCCACAAACATGCCATCCTGACGCTGGACACAGAAAAATATCATGGCACGCACACCCGGAGCCAGCAGTTCGGCAAGCTCATGGAGATGCTTGGTGCCACGCGCCGTAACGGCATCGGGGAACATGGCTGCCTCCCCCTCCACCAGGGTACAGTTCTTCACCTCAAGGTAGATTCTCTCTCCCCCCTTATCCACTAAAAAATCAAGGCGGCTGTGTTTGGAGACCTTGACCTCGGCCTGAATCCGATCCACCCGGCCAAGCTCGGCGACAATGCCCGCCTCAAGAGCCTCGCGAACCAGATGATTGGTGCGCATGGTATTAATCCCCACCCAGTAGCCGTCCACCTCTATCATTTCCAGACCGTGGGGATATTTGCGCTTGGGGTTATCCGAACAGGAGATCATAACCCTGTTGCCAGGAGTAAGGCAGCCCCGCATGGAGCCGGTATTGGGGCAGTGCACGGTCAACACCGTGCCGTCCGGCCTTTCCACATCCACCAGAAATCGTTTATACCTTCTTATAAATGTTGCCGGCTGAAGATCTTGGAGTATCATAGTTATAAAATATACCCGATCCCTGGCCCCTCAGCATTCCTTTCCTCTGATTTTTTTAACAACTTTTCTCCCCTTGCCCATGGCTGATCAAGAGCAAAAAGAACCTGTCAAAAAAGCGGTCGCCCTGCGTTACAATCCGGAGCAAGAAAAGTCGCCCCGCGTCATCGGCAAGGGTCTGGGCCTGGTGGCCGAACAGATCCTGGAACTGGCCAAAGAGCATAATATCCCTATCCATGAGGACAAGGATCTTGTGGAGGTGCTGGCCAAGCTCGATCCAGGGGAGGAAATCCCCTCCGCGACCTACCTGATCGTCGCCGAGATCCTGGCCTTTATCTACCGGGCCAATAATGAGGCGAGCAAACCCCGGCCCTCCACATAGTCAAAATTCAGACATCCAAACCAGGAACTTTCTTCCGCCCACCCCTAGCTCCTCCCCATAAGCCTCCCCCACAACAGCAGCCAAAAAGCGTATATCTTATTGTAACTACGTCTCTCCAAAACCTTTTCCCCTTCCTCCCCACCCTTCCCGCTCCCCATCCTCTGCGCTGGCACACGCTTTGCAACACTGAAAGTAGTGGCAAATTTACGTCAATAATCCGTCACACCCCTGTGGCCCTTGTTGAGGACAGCAGGAGTGACCTGGAGGAGAATATGTACATCCAGAATCGTCTTGGCCTTGTTGAGAGCACGGAAACCATGCTGGCCCAGAGCAGGCGCCTTGAGCAGATCACCAACAATCTGGCCAATGTCGACACCGCCGGCTACAAGAAGGAGGATATCACCTTCTGGGAGATGCTTCACAGCACCGACCATCAACGCTCGCGGGTGGGCAAGGCCATCCATGACATCACCGACATGCAGGCCGGCGTTATTAAAGAAACCGGCAACGCCCTGGATTTTGCCATCGGCGGCAACGGCTTTTTCAAGGTCCAAACCCCGGCCGGGGTGCGCTACACCCGGGCCGGCCAATTCATGACCAATAGCGAAGGGCAGTTGATAACCCCAAACGGCGATCTTGTCTTAGGCGACGGCGGCCCAGTGCTGGTTAACGGCAACGACATCTCAGTGGCCGATGACGGCAATATCACCGTGGACGGCCAGCAGGCCGGGACCTTAGCCGTTGTCACCTTTGCCAACCTGGCCGACCTGGAAAAACAGGGCCAGAACCTCTTCGCCTTGACCGGCCAAAGCCAGGAAGAGGTTGCCGAGAATTTCAGCATCAAGCAAGGCTACCTGGAAAAATCAAACGTCAGCACCATGACAGAACTCACCGCCATGATTGACCTCAACCGCGCCTACGAGACCCAACAGCGAGTGGTTCGCACCATCGACGACATGGACGACAAAGCCATTTCCAGAGTGGGCAGATTAAACAACTAGATATCAATATATTAAGGAGACACCCATGATCAGGGCACTTTACACCTCCCAGACAGGCATGCAGGCCCAACAGCTGCAGCTTGACGTTACCTCCAACAACCTGGCCAACGTCAACACCTCAGCCTTTAAAAAGAGCCGGGCCCAGTTCGAAGATCTCATCTACCAGAACATGCGGGCCGCCGGCGCTGAAACCGTAGGCGGCAATCAGGTGCCAACCGGTATCCAGGTTGGTCTTGGTGTCCGCACCACCGCCGTCCAAAAGATCTTCACCCAGGGCGACTACACCCAGACGAGCAACGACCTTGATATGGCCATTGAGGGCAAGGGTTTTTTCCAGATTGTCCGTGACGGCGTGGAGTACTACACCCGGGCCGGGGCCTTCACCAAGGACAGCGACGGCTATATCGTCAACCAGAACGGTGACCGCCTCCAGCCCGAGTTTGCCATCCCCCAAGACACCGTGATCCTGCAGATCGATAAGGCCGGCATGCTTACCGCCATGGATACGGCCCAGCAGGTCCTGGGCTCTGTCCAGCTCACCCTGCATACCTTTGTTAACCCAGGGGGCCTGAAGGCCACCGGTGCCAATAATTATCTGCCCACCGAGGCCTCCGGCGACCCCATTGAGTCCAATCCCGGCACTGATGCTGCCGGCACCCTGGCCCAGGGCTATCTTGAGATGTCCAACGTCTCGGTCACCGAGGAGATGGTAAACCTGATCATTACCCAGCGGGCCTTTGACGCCAACTCCAAGGGCATCAGCACCGCCGACCAGATCCTCGAAGTCACCAATAACCTTGTCAGATAACCCCTTAGAGAGATGAAGAAAAGCCGCCTCATATCCCTGCTTTTTATCCCCCTGCTCCTGCTCTTTTTTGGCCAGCATGCCGGTGCGGATACCCTTACCCTCGACCACGACGAACTGGAGGCCATCTTCACCGATATCCAGCTCCGCAACAGCCCGTGGCCGGCCGGGGACCTGGTGGTCAGCAATTTTTCCAGCACCCCATCCCTGGTGACGGTGCCCATGGGCGATATCGATTATGAGCTGATCAACCAGAATGCCGACAAGTATCTGGGCCAACAAGCGATCTCCGTCCTGATCAAGGTCGACGGTGTGGCCAAGGGCAAGGTGAAGATGCGCGGCGATCTCCAACTCTACGGCGACGTGGTGCTTCTCAGCCGCCGCCTTGGCCGTAGAGACACGATCAAGAGCGCTGATCTCACGGTGATGCGCCGCAATATCACGATGTTCAGCCATGAACTGGTGACAAGCCCTGGGGAGGGCATTGGCCAGAGACTCAAAACATCATTAGGGGCCGGCACCATCCTCCTCAAACAATATATTGAAAAACAGCCCATGGTGGAACGGGGAGACCTGGTCACCATCACGGCGAGCACGGGGTCTGTCCATATCACGACCAAGGGAGAGGCCCGCAGCCAAGGTGCTGAGGGGGACATGATTCAAGTCAAGAACCTCAGTAGCCGCCAGATGCTTACCGCCCGAGTGATCGGCCACGGCCAAGTACGTGTCGACTTTTAGTAGCCGTTCACCAAGGGGCCACGGATTTACCCAAACAGCCAGCCTGAAGCGTTAAACGGAGAACCATCCATGAAAACCAGCAATCTACTTATCCTTGTCGCCTTCTGCCTGGGGGGCTGCGTAACCCCTGGTCAAAACAGCGCCACAGCCCTGCCGGCGCGCCACTCCCTGCCCCCTGTCCAGAATGAGCGGCTCATGCCCGAAGAAGGATCGATCTTTTCCGCCCATAGCATGGATCTCTACCGCGACCAGCGGGCCCGTAATGTCGGGGATATTATCACGGTGGCCATTGTTGAAACAGCCAGCTCCACCAGCGAGGCGACCACCAAGACCACCCGCGGTTCCAGTGTCAGTGGCGACATCTCCTACCTCTTCCGTTTTGCCGACTGGACCAAGCTCCGCGAGAATACCCCCAACAGCAGGACCCTGGGGGCCAGCCTGAAAAATGATTTCTCCGGGGACGGCGAAACCACCCGCGACAACACCATGACCGCCACAATCTCAGCCCGGGTTATTGATGTCACCATGGACGGCAACCTGGTCATCCAAGGCTATCGAGAGGTGAAAACCAATAACGAGACCCAGCATATCATCCTCTCCGGCCTGGTCCGCCCTGCCGACATCTCACCCGACAATGTGGTCAAATCCTCCCACATCGCCGATGCCCGCATCGAAATTTCAGGCGAAGGCGCGGTGAGCGACAAACAGCAGCCCGGCTGGCTGGCCAAAGGGGTGGATATTCTCTGGCCTTTTTAGGCCCTTGCCCCGTAATTCATTCGACAAAATAAATAATTAAGGAGTTTTGTGCAAAGTTAGCACGTTACCACTAGCGCCAAGCCACTTATCCTAAAAACCCTAGGGCCGCTTTACAACGTATGGCGGCAAAGGCCGGCAGGGAACACAACCTACGTGTTTTACGAGGTGGGTAATTTTTTCCCACCTCGTAAAACACGTATATTACTTTAAAAATCAAAGGCTTAACGAGCAGAAAAGTCCTGAAACACTTGGCATACCCTTTGCAAACAAACTAAGACAAGAGCAAAAAAAACCGGTGCAAACGCCATGAACACGTCCCATAAAAGACATATCCTCCCCCTTCTCATCCTTGCCATCCTCCTCGGCTGGGGCCAGGTTGCAGAGGCGGCCCGCTTGAAGGATCTTGCCACCGTTAAAGGTGTGCGCGACAACCAGCTTGTCGGCTACGGCCTGGTGGTGGGCCTCAATGGCACCGGTGACGGCAACAAATCACCTTTTACCACCCAGGCCCTGGTTAATATGCTTGAGAATATGGGCGTCCACGTCAACCAGGATGCTCTCAAGGTAAAAAACGTCGCCGGCGTACTGGTGACCGCCAAGCTGCCCCCCTTTATCAAAATCGGCCAGAACATCGACATCAATCTTTCCTCCCTGGGCGACGCCTCCTCCCTGGCCGGCGGCACCCTTATTGCCACCCCCCTCAAGGGCTTGGACGGCAAGATCTACGGCATGGCCCAAGGACCGGTCTCCATTGGCGGCTTTGAGCTCCAGGGCGGCAACAATAGAAACAGCCAGAAAAACCATTTAAACGTTGCCCGTATCCCGGGCGGCGCCACGGTGGAACGGGAGGTGCCTTTCTCCCTGCTTAGCAAAGATGAACTCTCCATCCATCTTAACAATCCTGACTTTACCACCATGAACAGGGTGGTAAAGGCGGTGGACGCCATGCTGGCCGGCCACTACGCCAAGGCCAAAGACAGTGCCACCGTGGCCATCACCGTCCCCCCCAAATTTGCCGACAACAAGGTGGCCCTGATGGCCGCCCTGGAAAGCCTCAACATCACCCCGGACACCCAGGCCAAGATCATCATTGATGAACGGACCGGCACCGTGGTGATGGGGGAAAATGTCACCATTAGCGAGGTGGCGGTGGCCCACGGCAACCTTTCCGTCCAGGTCAACCCAGGACCGGGCCAGACCCCCTCCTCAGAGAGCAATCGCAACATCACGGCCCGCGATCAAGAGAACCTCCTGGTCCAGATGAAGAGCGGGGTCACCCTGGGGGAAATGGTGCGGGCTCTTAACTCGGTGGGGGTTACCACCCGGGACCTAATCGCCATCTTTCAATCCATGAAGGCCTCCGGGGCCATTAAGGCTGATCTCCAGATTATTTAGAGAAAATTATGGAAATTTCCACCCCACAGACGCCCCCGCTTATGGAACCAGGCCACCAGGGCAAAATGAATGCGGCCGAAAAACAAAAACTCCGGAAGGCCTGTGCCGATTTCGAGGCCCTCCTTACCCAGCAGATGCTCGCCACCATGCGGGAATCCACTGCTGAGCCGGAGGGACTTTTCAAGAAGAGCTACGGCGAAAAACTTTTCCAGTCCATGATGGACCAGGAACTTGCTGAAAAAATGGCCACCGGTAAAGGCTCAGGTTTTGGCGATATGCTTTTTGAACAACTCAGCAAACCAGCTGACAAATAAGGAGACCTCTCATGACCACAAATACCCCCTATTTTGAAACACTCATGGGTCACTTGAACAAACAGGTCAGTTATACCCTTACCTTTATCCACATCCTTGACCAGGAACAGGCCGGCCTCCTTAAAATGGGGATGTCCATCCTCATGCAGATCAGCAAACAGAAGGAAAATGGCCTGCGCCAGATGATCTACCTTGATGAGCAGATCCAGGAAATAGCAGCCGCCATTCTCGGCCCTGATGCCGGGAGGGACGAGGATACCGTTATCCAGCTGCGTGACCTCATGCCCTGCTTGCAACTTGAAGAGGCTGAGGAACTGGAAGAAATCCGCCAGACCCTGGTCAGACTGCGGGCAGACATCGACAGAAAAAGCTACATCAACCACAGCTTTACCGAGGATACCCTGCGCTATCTCGGCGATGCCATTGCCCTGATCAGTGACGGCATTGCCACCGACCCGACCTACTCTTCCCGAGGCCGCATGACCAAGATAGACCGAGCAATCCCTTCCCTGCTGTCTCGTGAGGTATAATCATGGCCGGCATCTCCCACGTTCTTAACCTGGCCAAGGAGGCCCTGGTTACCCATCAGCTCGCCATCGGCGTTACCGGCCATAATGTGGCCAATGTCAATACTCCGGGCTACACCAGACAGACAGTAAGCCTGGGCGCCCAGACGGCCAGCCCCGTCGGTATTGGTTTTATCGGCAACGGGGTTCAGGCTGAGCGCATCGAACGGGAGTATGATCGCTTCATGGTCCAGCGCCTGGTTGACCAAGAGTCTAAGATGAGCAACCTGGAGGCCCAGTACCAATCCATGCGGGTGGTGGAAACCGCCTTTAACGAGGCGCCAGGCATGGCGGTCAACGAGCTCTTGAGCGAGTTCTGGGGAGGCTGGCAGGAGATCGCCAACAACCCGGAGTTCATCTCTTCCAGGGAGACCGTTGTCCAGCAGGGCCTGCTCATCAATGAGCAGCTCCACATCATGGCGGCAGAAATTGCCCAGTCCAGGGGTGATATCAGCGCCAACCTGCACTCCGCCGTCCTTGATGTCAACACCCTGACCGCCCAGATTGCCGAAATCAACATCCATATCGCAAGCTCAGAGAGCGATATCCAAAAACAAAACGACCTGCGCGACCAGCGCGACCAACTCACCCGGGAACTAGGCCAGTTTGTAGACCTTAACTATTTTGAAATGAGCAACGGGTCCTACACCATCATGCTCAAGGATGGCCACACCCTGGTGGAAAACAATGAGTCTTGGTCTCTCGCCTGGAACGAGAAGAACCTCGCCTGGCAGACCACCAATGCCAACGGCCAGATGACCCTGACCAATGTCGGCGGCGAAGAGCTGGGCGGCAAAATCGGCGGCTGGATGGAGATTCATGGTGAGCTCGTTGAGGGCCAGCCGGAAAACTACCTGGGTCGTCTAGACGCCCTGGCCAACTCCCTGGTCCGTGAGGTCAACCAGCTCCACACCCAAGGAGTGGGCCTGGTCCGCTTTTCCGACACCCTACGCAGCACCACCCCGGCCGCCAACACCACCAGATTGCAGACCACCGTGGATGCCGCCACCGCCCTGGAGGACACCGCGGCCGGCACCTTTATCATCAACGGCCGCGATGTGGGGCGCATCGACGGAGCCGTTGCCGTAAACGGCGTGGCCATGGGCAAGACCGCCAACGCGGTGCAGGCGATTAATGATTCCTTGAGTGCGGTCAAGGCGCGGATGACCACCCTGGTGGCCGGTGACGCGGTCGCGGCCCCCACGGCCGCTTCAATACCAGAAACCATCGACTTCACCATTAATGGTGTTGCCATCAGTTATACGACCCAGGTCGGTGATGACACCCTTGCCACCTTTACCGCCAACCTGGTTGCAGAAATCAATACCACCATTGACGCTTACAACACAGCCACCGGACCGGAAAACATCCCCAAGGTCACCATCACCGCCGAAAGAGGCACCGGCGCTAACGGCGGCGCCCTGAACTCCATCGTCCTCAAAAACGATAATCCCGGCGACGAATCACAGATCGTCCTGGCCGGCATTGACACCACCAGCCCTGATAGTTACCTGGGCCTGACTAATGACACCTATGGGGCCGATGCCACCCATAACAGCGGCGACATCACCCTCTTCAACAATAATGGCCCCATTGAAATCGATGGCGGCAGCACCGATGTCGCCCTCAGCCATCTTGGCCTCGACGGCGGCATCTACGGCAGTGGTGACATCCCGGGCGACGGTCAGATCTTCTATGACTATACGGACAGTGCCAATGGGGTCGGCGGCCTGGCCGCCTCGATGATGGGCTATGCCTATTCCGACGAACTGGTTACCGATGGGGGCAGCTTTGATATCTGGCTCTACAACAGTGACAAAACCCTGGCCCTGCCCACTCCGGTGCAGGTCCCCATGGACCGGGTCTACACTCTGAATGATGTGGCCCATGCCATTAATGTGGCCGTGGAAAACGCCAGCGGCGTCACCACCCCCCGGTGGCTTACGGCCACGGTGGAAGAAAACAAGCTGGTCCTGACCCCGGATCCCAGCCACAGCTTTGCCTTTGACGGTGACACCTCCAATTTCCTTGCCACCGCCGGGCTCAACACCTTTTTCACCGGCCACAGCGCCGCCACCATCGGCGTTAATTCCCAGGTCGCCGACTCCCTGGAATATGTGGCGGCCGGCCAGGTGGATGACTATGGCGAAATCTTCGCCGGCGACCAGACCAACGCCCTGCTTATCACCAATATTCAAAATAAGGAGGCCATCCACTTTACCGGGGCCTCCGACAATACCTTAGACGGCCATTACAATGCCCTGGTCGCCACCATCGGCATCAAGGGCCGCACCGTTGAGCGTGATTTTGAGTACAACACCCTGATCACCACCCAGCTGCAGGAGATGCGCGATGCCACCTCCGGCGTCAACCTTGACGAGGAGATGGCCAATCTCATCAAATTCCAGCATGCCTATACGGCGGCAGCCAAGCTCATCACCATTTCGGACGAAATGATGGTGACCCTGCTGAACTCATTGAACAGGTAGGGAGAGATATTATGAGAACCACACTAAACACCCTTTTCTCCCAAATGAACACCAACCTGCAGAGGATCAACAAGGATATCTCCTCCCTGACCAACCAGATATCCTCTGGCCAGCAGATGTCCAAGATCTCCGACAACCCTCTAAACATGGTGTCCTCGCTGCTCATGCGCACCAAAGTCGCCGAGCTTGCCCAGTTCCAGAGCAATATCCAGTATGGCGACACCATGGTTACAGCTGCAGAAAACGCCCTGCGCCAAATCAAGGAACAGGTGGCAGATGCCAAGGTCATTGCCCTTGAGGCCCAGAGTCCGGTGGTGGAAAATGATCGTGACCTCATCGCCCCCAAGGTGGCCAACCTCCTTGATCAAGCCGTGACCTTGGCCAACACCCAGATCGCCGGCAAATATATCTTTGGCGGCCTCCGCACCTCCGGCTATACCGATATTGAGCCCAAACCCTTTATCAGTGAGCTCGTTGACGGCTACCGCTTAAACGGCACGGCCCCGACAGCCGCCGCACCCTTAGGCCTTAACGACCTGACCATCAACGGCATCGGGGTGCCTGCCGCCCTCAATGACGGTCTGTCAAATATCGACCCTGCTCTTTCCGCGGCTGCCAAGGCCACGGCCATCAACAGCGTCGCCGACCAGACCGGCGTCACGGCCACGATCACACCAGTCACCCTCACCGCCACGGCGCCGGTTACAGCTGGCCCCCTGGTCAGCGGTGATCTAATCATTAACGGCATTGATATCTTCCCGGCCGGAGCAACGGCGATCGCAGGCGATGCCGACAATGTCATCATTGACGCCATCAATGCCCAGCAGGCTAGCACCGGGGTGTATGCCACCCATGACGCCACTGGCGCCCTTGTCCTCAAGGTGGATGACGGCCGCAACCTCCAGATACAGACCTCGGACAACGGCTCGATCATTACCCAGCTCAACGGCCCACCAACCGGCGCCCCAACTGACCAGACTTATTATGGCCGAGTCCAGCTTCTGAGCGACCGGACCTTCATGCTGGAATCAACCATTGACGTTTCCGGAGTTGAGACTGGTTTCGTTGCCCTGGGACTGGACGGGGGTTCGGCCGTCAGCGGTGAACCAACCGATATTGCCGGTGACGGCAAACTATCCGTCCTGACCATTGCCAATTATGAAGGCAATGTCCGCTATGCTGGAGACCGGGAAGGGGTGCTGGAAATCAAGGTGGGCAGCGTCGAAAAATTGGCTATCTCGGAAAACGGCCAGGTGGCCCTCAAGGACGCCGGCGTTTTCACCGCCCTGCAGAATCTTGAAGATACCCTTTTGGGGAAAAATTTCACTGAATCGACCAGTGTACAGGCCCTCACCAACACCACTGACACCTTTGACCTCGGCCTCACCGGCCTGCCCACCGACACGTTCTTTAATATTGTCAACGGCTCTTTCACCATGAGCATCACCGACCACAGCCATCTGCCCCCAGAGGTATTTGCGGCCCGCATCGCTGTTGATATCAACGTTGACAGTCCGGACTCCATTGCCGCCAAGATTGATGGCATCCCCGGAGTCACCGCGGCCTGGGACAGTGACGGCCACTTACAGATCAACACCACCGACCCGGAACGCTACACCATGGCCGTGAGCGGTGACTCCTCAAACTTTACAGGCGCCGTAGGAATCACCAATACCGACATGCAGGTTCAGGCCCTTGACAGTTCCATGGCCGAGCTTGATTTGGTTTTTGAGGCGCTCACCACCCATATCACCGATTTCGGGGCCCGGGGTAACCGTCTTGATGTCCAAAGCCAGATCTTTACCAATCTCGACCTGGTAACCAAGGCACATCTTTCTGAAAAGCAGGATACCGATCTCATCAAGGCCATCACCGATCTACAGGCTGCAGAAACTGCCTATGAGGCGGCTTTGGCCTCCTCGGCCCGTGTCATGCAGATGAGCCTTCTCGATTATCTGTAATATCGATTTCGTTTCGGCAAGAACGTATTACCAGATACCAATAATATGGTAGTATCATCGGCAACAGCACTCTATTTTAAAAAGGGAGAAAAAATATGCTCATCCTTGCCAGAAAAATTGGTGAGGCCATCACGATTGCCGATGAGATAACGATCAAGGTCATGGAGATCAAAGGCGGCCAGGTCAAAATCGGAATTGAGGCCCCGCACCATGTCAGCATCCACCGCAACGAGGTCTACGAAAAGATTGTTGAGGAGAACAAGAAGGCAGCCCTGGAGGCCCCGGTGGACCTCTCTTCCCTTGAGGATATTTTCAAGTCCCGCGCCTGATGGCCGATACAATAATGGATGTCTTCCCCCCCAGCTTCACTTAATTCAAGCAGATGGGCACAACAATTATGAGCGCAGCAGTAGAACAACAGATCGAAAATGGTCTTATAAAGGTCCGAACCAGTCGGTTTGGAGAGATTGAGGTCCAGGCGGATAAGATTATCAGGATGACCGCACCCTTTCTCGGCTTTCCCGATTCTCACCGCTTTATTATCCGGCCCCATGGCGACAAATCACCCTTCATGTGGTTTCAGTCCCTGGATGATCCCGATCTTGCCTTTGTGGTGATACCCGCAGCCGCCCTTATCCCCCAGTACACCCCCCAAATTGCGGCCCCCATCCTAAAGGACCTGGAAATAACGGGCACCAAGCCGGAGCTCCTGCTCATTCTCACCATTCCCGAAGGCAAGCCCCTGGAGATGACGGCCAACCTTTTAGGCCCCATTGTCCTCAATGCCAGCACACGCCTGGCCTGTCAAGTCCTGCTCGACCCCGCGGTTTATGAGGTGCGCTGGCCTGTCTTTACTGAAACTGACGACTAGTTTGTCACTTGCCTTATTGTGATGCATAAAAAAAGGGCGTTTGGTTACAATTAACCAAACGCCCTTTTTAAATTTCTTTTCGCAGACAGCTATCAGTTCCGGACAATGCCCTCATCGGCAAGGATACTCTGCATCATCTTGTCGGCAATCTCCTGGCTCGGCACCTGATACTCGCCGTTTTCAATCTGCCGCTTTAAGGTGGCGACCATCTCCGTGCGGACCGAGGGCGTATTGGCTAAAATTTCCCGCATCTTCTGCATATCCTGAGTACCGGTGGAGATCTCAACCTTATCGCTGGCTGCTTCTCCGGCTGGGGCCTGGACCTGTTGGGCATCCCTGGCCTTTTTCACCTCAACTTTTGTATCCGTCCGTACCTGGGATATGATATCTGACAGCTTCATGACTGGCTCCCGACCGTTTTTATTTCGGTCCCATTAATAAGTGGGGAAATTTGAACCATCTCTCTTGATGACCCATGGGCGAAATGATCCCTGCACAGGCAAGGCCTAATATACATTTCACCACTTTCTAACCAGTCTATCGACCCAGGTAATAAAAACTTTAATTTTTTTTTGATTTTTTTTTTATGGCCAACCATAACCGCCAGCATCCATTGCGTAATAGCCAGCCTATTGGTACAATCCGCCATTCTTAAAACCGTTCTCGTTACTTACTCTTTTCCCTGTGACCACCATGCCGATTCCCGTCTATCTGGTGGATGGCAGCGCCTATATCTACCGGGCCTACCACGCCATCACGCCGCTCACCAACAGCAAAGGCCTTGCCACCCACGCCACCCTGGGTTTTATAAATACCCTGTTGCGGGTGATCAGGGAAAAAGCACCGACCCACATGGCCGTGGCCTTTGACATGAAGGGGCCCACCTTCAGACATCAGATCTACAGCGATTATAAGGCCAACAGGCCAACCATGCCCGACGATCTCTCCTGCCAGATCCCCTACATCCAAGCCCTGGTGGCGGCCCATAATATCCCTACCTTAAAAGAACAGGGAGTAGAGGCCGATGACCTTATCGCTTCCGCAGCCCGGGTGTTAAGCAGACAGGGCCACGAGGTGATCGTTGTCTCCGGCGACAAGGACCTTCTCCAGCTTGTCGGCAATGGCATCACATGCTGGGAACCCATGAAGGATGTCATCATGGACCGGGAGTTCATCCGCCAGAAATATGACATTGCCCCGGAGCTGCTCCTTGATTTCTTTGCCCTGATCGGCGACTCATCGGACAATATTCCCGGCGTCGCCGGAATCGGCCCCAAGACAGCCGCCAAACTCCTGGCGGAACATGGCAGCTTGGACAACCTTCTTGCCAATCTTGATCGGCTCAAAAAATCAAAACTTAAAGATAATCTCATTGCCAATAGGTCGATGGCCCTCCTGTCCCGCACCCTGATTGACCTCAAGGAGGATCTTGATGTCCCGCAAACCCTGGCCGGGTATGAGGTGGGCCAGCCCGACACCCCGGAACTCCAGCGCCTCTACAGAGAACTGGAATTTAACAAACTGCTCAAAGAAACCGGGCCCTCTGCTCAGTTTGACCCAAAAAACTTTCAGCGCCTGACCACGGTCCAGGAGCTTGCTGAACTCGCCCGCGAGATCGCCAAGAGTCCCTTTCTGGTCCTTGATACCGAGACGACCTCCCTGGACCCCCTAGATGCTGAGCTAGTGGGCATCTCCCTTGCTATCACCACGGCCAAAGCCTGGTATATCCCCATAGCCCACCGGGATGACAACGACCAGCTCCTGGCCAACCAGATCGATCTCGCTGAGGTAAAAAAACATCTCGGCCCCCTGCTTACCAATAAGGACATCGCCAAGATAGGCCATAACATCAAGTATGACCTGCGTATCCTGGCCCATCACGATATGGAGCTGGCCGGGCCACTCTT
>JBFFNX010000026.1:0-20555 GCA_041562995.1 Desulfurivibrionaceae bacterium | reverse complement strand
GGTGGCCATCAAACTCCTTGATCCCTTTGAGACCATGGAAATGGTCTTGGGTCAGGACGCCCTGCGCGAGATCTTCATTGCTGAGGCCATGACCATGGCCGCCATCAAGCATCCGGCCGTGGTTGATGTCTGGGATTGCGATGAAGATGAGCTGGGGCGACCCTTCTTTGTCATGGAGTATTTTTCTAATAATCTCGGGGAGATGATCGGGGAAGACTTTCGCCTTGAAAACCGCTCGCGGATCATCCGGCCCGACAAGGTGCTCCATTATGGCAGGCAGCTCCTCGACGGTCTGGCCTGTCTCCACTATAACGGCGTTATCCACCGCGACATCAAGCCCCAGAATCTGCTGATCACCGATGATGACCAGCTGAAAATCTGCGACTTCGGCATGGCCCTGTCCGCCACCTTTGCCTTTTCAGGACCGGGCAATATCAATATCGGCTCCCCCTTTTACTCGGCGCCAGAGCAGATCAAGGCCCCGGACAGCGTCGACGGCCGGGCTGATCTCTATTCGACGGCTGTCCTCCTCTACCGCATGCTCACCGGCCTGCTGCCAGGCATGGCCCAATTTTCGTTAAGCGCCATTAATCCCCTCTATGATCAAAACTGGGACAGTTTTTTCGCCAAGGCCCTCCACTTCAACCCGGCGGCGCGTTTTCAAAGGGCGGACGACATGCTTGCCGGCCTTGACACCCTGGAGATCCACTGGCAGCAGGATGTCCGGCGCCAGAAAAAACACTCCCCAGTTCTCAACACATCGTGCCCAGCGGTCACCCTGCGCCATAAACCGATAAATATCTGGGGCGGTAAGGCCCGTAGTTTCATGGGACTCAACGAGAGATCACAACCCCTCGCCTATATCACAAACTGCCTGGAGCTCGTGGGCGACTCGGTGGTCTGCGATCGAGCCACCGGGCTTTGCTGGCAGCGCAGCGGCAGCCGCTACCCCATCACCCACCGGGGTGCCCAGAATTATATTGATCAACTCAACCGCGAACGCCTGGCAGGCTTCGATAATTGGCGGCTGCCAACGGTGGATGAGCTTTTGTCGCTGTTGAACGATGTCATTTACCAACCCCTGGACGAACTCTTTGATGATACCAAGATGCGGCTCTGGAGCGCCGATCTCCATGGCAGGCGCGATGCTTGGCATGTGGATATGGCCATGGCCTATGCCGGCTGGCAGGACGTTTTTTCCCGCAACTTTATCAAGGCTGTCTGCGATCATGTGCCCCGCCGATAGCCTCAAACGTCCTCGGCAGTCACCAGATCGCGACAAAACAGCAACCTGTTTGCCTTTTTTTAGCAGGAAAGGCCTGCACTTTTTGCTATGGTGACCTTCATACGTGAAAAAGTTGCTTCCCCATGAAATAAAGAGAGAAAATAGCAATGCCCACCTTCTTTGCTTTGCTCCTGGCAAGCTGCATTAGTTTTTTGACTGGCAGAATCCCCTTACACCTTCCCATGTGGGTCGATTTCTTCCTTGCCTCTGCTGTCTGGCTTGTTGTCTTTATCTTCACCAAAAAAATTCTGCAAAACCTCCGACCATAGCTTTCAACAGCATATTTTCTTAGGATTACATTATGGCCCTCACCACAAACAACATCACACCCACACCTGAGTATTTCCAGAGGGTGCTCGATACCGTCTCTGCCCCGGTGCTTATTCAAACTCCTGATTTCAAAATCGTCTTTGCCAACAAGGCGGCCCAGCAACTTCTGCCCAGTGTTTACCTTGAAGATGGAGAACAGAGTTGTTTTTGTCATAAGGTTCTTTTCCATTTTGATCTTCCCTGCAGCGCATATGGTCATCCATGTCCCCTTGAAAGTGTCCTTGCCAACAAAGAAGCGGCTGTCGTGGAGAGAAAACATGAGACCCCTGACGGCCAGACCAGGTGGCTGGAGATCAAGGCCCAACCAATCCTGGATCAGTCAGGGGAGGTTATCCAGGTTGTTGAGACCTTCAACGACATCACCAACCACAAGGAAATGGGCAATGCCCTGGTGCGCTACAGCCGCAGCCAGGAAGAATTTTTTCTCGCCTCCAGAAAAATTACTAACACCTCAGACTTTAAAACGCTGTACCGCCACATTGTCAGCCATGCCAAGGAGTTGCTCCACTTTGATTTCTCCACCCTGATGCTCTTTTCTGAGGATAAAAGCGCCCTTGTGATCCATGACACCATCGGTTTCCCGGAATCCGCCATCAACACCGTCATGGTCATCGATGGTCAAGGGCTGGCATCCTATGTGGCCCAGACCAAAAAACCGGATGTGGTTGTGGATTTTCATACCGAAAACCGTTTTGAGATCCCGCCCCTTGTTGCCGAGCGCAATATCCGCTCAGCCCTATGCGTGCCCATGATTACTGGCGATGAAGTACTTGGGGTCCTGGTCGGCCACACCCTGCAGCCAAGAACCTTCACCGATCAGGAGATTATTCTCTATGACAACCTCGCCAACCAGGCGGCCATGGCCCTGTACAGCGCCCAGACCCTCAAGGAACTCCGGGCCTCGGAAGACCGCTATCACGATCTTTTTGAAAACTCCTTGGACCTTATCCAGATGATTGGCCCGGATGGCCATATTTTATATGCCAATAAGGCCTGGAAAAAGGCCTTGGGGTATAACGATGAAGAAATCAGCCATCTCTCCGCCTTTGACATTATCCACCCGGACTACCGCCTCCATTGCCAGGATCTGTTCAGCCAACTCTGCAAGGGAGAGACCGTTGAACTCATGGAAACGACCTTCCTGGCCAAAAACGGCGACAGTTTTCCAGTGGAAGGGCATATCAATTCCCATATTCACAACGGCAAGCTTATCTCCACCCGTGGCATCTTTCGTAATGTTACCAAACGTAAAATCTTGGAGGAGAAACTCAAGGCGCTATCGATCACCGATGAGCTCACCGGCCTGTTAAACCGCCGTGGTTTTTTTGCCATGGCCGAAAAGCAACTGGCCATTAGCGCCCGCACCGGCGGGACGCTCTATCTCCTCTATGCCGACCTTGACAATATGAAGGAGATCAATGACCATAAAGGCCACAAGATCGGCGACCACGCCCTGATGGAGACCGCCCGTCTGTTGCGTGAGACTTTCCGGGATGGCGACATTATTGCCAGGGTGGGGGGCGATGAGTTTACAGTCCTGCTCACCTCCATTGCCGAGCACCAGAATGAACAGCATGTTCTGGAAAGGTTTGAAAGAAATCTGCACCTGCTCAATAAACAATGCAAAAAAAATTACGTGCTGCTTATCAGTACGGGAATTGTCAAGCATAAGGGCAAGGCCCTCTGCTGTCTCGAAGACCTCATGTCCAGGGCAGACCACCTGATGTACGAAAACAAGCGGCAAAGAAAAAAATTGCACCAACCTCTCCCCTAACCCTTGTGCCGGACGAACTTGTCAACATTGCCCTTGCCATCCCTTTTTTCTGCCACCGCAGCTGTAATTTTTATTTGGCCTGCGCTGTCGAATCTGCCATTATGAAAGGATATCCAGCCCGACAATAGACGCCTTGACTCTTGCAGATTCCCGGCACACCACAACTCTCCACGAGAGTTGTTCGCCCAACAACCTGAGTACCAAAAAAATGCCCCCACAGCCTCCAGAAAGCCAAAAGAAACCCGATCCGCAGCGCATGGCAGTGCTCCGCTCGCTGCCCATTGAAATTAAACAGCAGATCTCCGGCGAAGAGGCCCATGCCTTTCTCTTCAATGAAGACCTTCCTGAATCCCTGCTGGAAAAACTCAAAGATTATCTAGCGACTGACGACGAGTAGGATTTTCCATCTTACCGGCTGCCTGAGGGCAGCCGGGCCTGGAGGGGCATGGTAATACTCGCAACCCTTATCACGTTGGCCCTTCTCATCTGGCTTAGCACAACTCGGGTCTGCTGCCGGCGCTCCATGCCAAAGGGGCTTTCCATGGCCAGCCCCCTGCTCCCTGCCGACTACCTCACCTTTATCACTGACCTTACCTATCTGAAAGATGGCAACCTGCTCTCCGAGCACCACATTTTAGCGGCAATGCTCCGCCTGATCAGTGAGGCAGAATCCTTCATCATCCTCGACATCTTTCTCTACAATGATCTCCATGACCCCAGCAAAACCTTTCCGCCCCTCTGCAGAGAAGTAACCAAGGCCCTGCTTGCCGCCAAGAAGCAGCGCCCGGCTCTGGCCCTCTGGATTATCTCTGACCCGGCCAATACGGGCTACGGCTCTTATCTCAACCCCTATTTCCAGGAACTGGCAGCGGCCGGCGCCACCGTGGTACTCACCAATCTCGATTGCCTGCCCGACTCAAACCTTCTCTATGCCTGGTTCTGGCACCTGTTGTCTAGAACCCTGCCCCGCAGGGGCCAGGGCTGGCTGCCCTCACCTTTTTACCCCCAGGCTCCCCGCTTTAGCCTGCGGGGCTGGCTGGAACTTTTCAACTTCAAGGCCAATCACCGCAAGCTTGTCCTCACCGAAAAGGCAGCCCTGATCACCTCTGCCAATAACAGCCATGATGCCAGTGCCGCCAACAGCAATATCGCCTTTCGCTTTGGCGGCCCTCTCCTTGCCGAGTTGCTAAAAAGCGAACAGGCCGTAACCGCCCTCTCGGGCCTCGAGCTGGATGTTGATTTACCGCGCCCGCCAGCAGTAAGGGACGACGGCACCCGGCTTCAGCTTCTGACCGAGGGCAAAATTAAGGCGGTCCTCCTTGAGGATCTTGAAAAATCCAGACCACCTGCCACCCTCTGGATGGCAATGTTCTACCTCGCCGACCGCCAGATCATCACCGCTCTCCTGGCTGCTGCCCAGCGTGGCCTTACCGTCAATCTCATTCTTGATGCCAACCGCGATGCCTTTGGCCATCTCAAAACCGGGGTTCCCAACAGGCCGGTTGCGGCCTGGCTCAAAAAACAATCCGCCGACAACATCAATATTCGCTGGTATGACAGCCATGAAGAACAGTTTCATAGCAAGCTCATTATGCTCGCCGCGCCTGAGCGCTCCATGATCATGGGCGGCTCTGCCAATCTCACCCGCCGTAATATTGCTGACTATAACCTGGAAAGCTGCCTGCGGATTATCAGCCCGCCCCAAAGCGCGGTCAGCAAAGAGGTGCTCTCCTATTTCAGGCGACTCTGGGATAATGTCGATGGCGAATTTACCGTGGATTACCAAGAATGTGCCGACACCAGCATGTTGAAATACTGGCAATATCAACTCCAGGAACGTACTGGCTTCTCCCTGTTTTAATCAGTTTTTCAGCCTTCCCTGGCCGCTCACTTTGAGTACGATTGAGTGGAAATAGATAACGGAAGGCTCCACTCGTTTGTCGTGGACGCCTGGTCTGTTGCCGCCAAGATGACAGCCCGCAGCGCATAACAAGAAATCTGTGTTTACAGCCCTATTGTCTTGCGCCTGTTTTTGATGGCATACATCTTGGCATCCGCCATGGCGAGAAGGGTTTCGATGGTGCAGGGCAAACCCGGGCCGACCTCGCTGCAGCTCACCACGCCGGCACTGATTGCCAGACTGGAGCGATGAGTTGGCTCGCTGTTGGCTTGGGCAATCTTTTCCGCCAACCTTTTTAAGACGGCGTCTTGCCCTTCAGCATCGGTAAGCAGCACCGCAAACTCATCGCTGCCCAGACGACCGATAATATCGGATTTCCGGCAGACATCCTCAAGAACGCGGGCCGCCCTACAGATCATCTCATCACCGGCAATATGCCCCTGGCTGTCGTTAACCTCTTTCAAATTGTCAATATCAGCATAGAGCAGATGGGCCATCGTCTTATTTCTGGCGTAAATCTGAAGCTGCTTTTCCACCAGGGTCATGAATCCCCGCCGATTGACAAGGCCGGTGAGATCATCGGAAATCGCCAATGTCCGCATCTTTTCCTCACTCTCCCGAAGGGCGTTGACCACCTTTTTACTCTCTGAATTATCGACAAAGCTGTTGATATAGATCAGGGATCCCCGCAGGGTGATAGCCTGCACTGACATGACCACCGGCACCCGGGGAGCATCTGGCGGTATCAGTTCACATTCCATATTAATGATGGGCTTGTCCTCCGTCACCACCGGTGGCCACTGCTTTAGCTCTCCCAGCGGCCCAATAAGCTCGAAACAGAGCTCGCCGATGAGCTTCTCCTTGCTCGTCTGATAAAGCAGACAGGCGGTGGGATTGGCATCAATAATAATCCGATTTTCAGCATCAATGACAACCAGACCGCTGGGCAGCGACCTCATTAAGGCCTTCAGGTAATATTGATTTTCCTCCAGGGCCTCCCGCGCCTGTTTAAGAGTGCTAATATCGGAGGCAACACATACCGTTTCCTTTGCTCCTTCCTTGTGAATCAGCGAACTACACGAAAAAAGGACTGGAACGGCGCTGCCGTCCTTGTGGCGATATGCTGTCTCCTGCCACTCATCTTTTGTGAGGAGCCTGGCGACAAAAGCAGGTGTCTTCAGTCCGTCGCTAAAGATGTCATTAATGGAAAGAGCGAGAAGTTCCGCCTCGTTATAGCCCAGCAACAGGCAGGCAGAATTATTGGCACGCCTGATCTCACCACCCTCCGCGATGACGATAACACTTTCCGCCATGGCGGCAAAAATACTGTCCACATAATCCCGGGAGACCATGGTACTCCACAGGCTATCAAGCATGGCCTGAAAGGATGACACCAGAACCCCCACCTCATCCCGCCTGTTTTTGATGGTGACCAGCCCCTGGGCATCATAGCTGCCGGCGGCAATCTCCCGGGTCACCCTGGTTAATTGGCTGATTGGTTTGGTAATGGTTCGGGCCAGCAGGTAAGAAAGGAGAGCTGTGAGCAGACAGAGCCCTAAAAAGACGATAACGGCCTGATTCCGCAGATGGTTGAGCTGGCTTGTTATTTTGGCAAGGGGGAGGGTAGCCACCAGGTTGAGTTGCAATTCGGCAATGGGCACATAGGCCACCATGGACTCTAGGCCCAAAATTTCTGTCTCACCTAGATATGCCTTGCCGGCGGCAAGATCCAGAAATCTCCGGCCATCCCCATGGGATGAGGAGATACGCATAATGGAGCTCTTGTGATGGGTATGGGCATGGCCTGATTCCTGGACAAAAATATCATCCTGATCCTCACCCCACAGGGCCAGATAGCCGCCGGAATGGACATGGCTGCTGCCCACTTCATGGAGCAGATTACTGTAATCCACGGTGGCCAGGAGAGTACCACGATATTTTTCGCCAAAATAACTGTATCCACTTAAGGCCATGTAGAGCTGGGAAGAGGGGCTGGCGTCCACCTCGCTATCAAAGATGATCTCCACCTCGTTAGGGCTTGTCAGGGTACGATCCATCATCTCATGATCATAGGCCGTGGCAAGGATTTCCACATTCACACCATCCTTGACCTTGACCTCTTCGTGACCTTGGCTGTTTATAAAACTTATCTGGGGAAATTCTTTCTGAAAACCGGCAAGGTACTCTGCCAGCGCCAGATCACGATAGGTATCTAAATAGTCTACCACCAGCCGTCCGCTGGAGATCTGGCGCAGGATATCCTTTTTCTTGAGGACATGATCGCGGAGCATATCCGCTGTATGACCGCCAATAAACTGCAAATTTTCCCGTTCCATGGCAATGAGCCTACCGGCCATGAAGCGGTAGGACAGACTGCCGACAACAATATTGACCAGGAGGATAGCGGCAATATGGGACCAAAGAATTCTTGTTTTGATCGATCTAAAAATCATATATTCTCCGCTGTAACGGGAGCAGCTCCATACCCAGCAATTATCTCTCTCGCCTCTTTGGTTTCCAGAAATTTGATAAAGGCCATGGCCTTATCACTGATGTCAGCCCGCCATACCAGGCCAAAATCTGAGGCCATGGGATATTGCCGTTCGGTTATGGCCTCAACACTCGGCATGGTGCCTTCGAAACCGAGGACATGGAGGCCTGGCCTCTTTATCACCGATGAGAGGGCGCCATAGGCAATGGTGTTGTCATGACCGGCAACGATATTGACCGTTTCAGGTGTGCTGTAAATGGTTTTGCCCGCTGCTTTTTCAATAAGGGCAAAGTCAACCAGGTGCTTTTCAAGAACCGTTCGTCCAGAATCTCCCTTCTCGCGGTTGGCAATATATATTTTGGCGTCGGGCCCTCCCATATCCTGCCAGGACCGCATCTTGCCCGAGAAAATACGTACCGCCTGCTGGGCTGTGATATTGGTGATACTGTTGAGGTTGGCGCTGACAAAAAACACCACTGGCGAACGGGCGAACAAGCGATAGGACAGCTTGTAATGCTTTTCTTTATCCTGTAGAGGCCGGGCCAGGCGGCCAATGTCACACTGGCCACGAGCCGTGGCCTTCACTCCACCGCGGGAACCTATGGAGTCAGGAACCTCAATACCTATTCCTGGCTGATGGCCCTCATAGGCCCGAGCTAACTGGCGGAGAAGCTCCTGGTTGTCCCCACTGCCACAGATCTTTATTATTGTCCCGGTCGCGCCACCATAACTGTGTCCCGACAGACAAAGGAAAAAGAGCAGAACAAAAAAATTACATTTAGACATGACCACCCATTAAAAGCTAATCTATAAACGCAACTTCTGAAAAGTTACCACAACATGTATGATATGAATGATCGGCAAACAGTGTCAATTTTTTCGAGTCGGCATCTGCGTCATTGCCGTCTTGGCCTTATCGCTAAAGCGCCAAACCTAACCCGCGCAATGACTATGAAAAAATTACAAAAAAGGAAGAGGACCCTCAACATAAAACATTTTTGTAAAAAATTATTGCCGCCCGGGTGGAAACCAAAAAATTATCTATTGCAATATCAACATGTTATCCTGAATGAAAATTTTTTTCCTCGCTGGCACAAGGGTTGCTGTTTACAGCAGGCAAAGACCATTACCCTTTTGCAAACAACACCCTGAGACAGGCGCTCGCCGGCGCCGAAAAACCAAAGGAGAGAAGAGATGAATACTGGTGATACCGCATTTATGCTCATAGCAACTGCTATGGTCATGCTCATGACTCCGGGCCTGGCCCTTTTTTACGGCGGCATGGTTCGCTCTAAAAACGTGCTTTCCACCCTGCTCCAGAGCTTTATTTGCCTGGGCGTGGTGACTATAATCTGGGTACTTTATGGGTACACCATGGCCTTTGGTTCCGATATCAACGGCCTGATCGGCGGCCTCGACTTTCTCCTTCTCCGTGGTGTTGGCGGCGCACCTGCCGAGGGGAGCACTATTCCCCATCTGGTTTTCTGCGCCTTTCAACTCATGTTCGCGGTTATTACGCCGGCGCTGATCACCGGTGCCTTTGCCGAACGGATCAAATTCTCCGCCTTTCTGGTCTTCACCATCCTCTGGACAACCCTTGTCTATTTCCCAGTCTGCCACTGGGTATGGGGCGGTGGTTGGATCAGCAGCCATGGCGGCCTGGATTTTGCCGGCGGCACCGTTATCCACATTAACTCCGGCGCTGCTGCCCTGGTGGCCGCTCTGCTCATCGGCAAACGTAAAGGCTGGGGACGGGAGGCCATCCATCCCCACAACCTGAGCATGACCCTGCTCGGTGCCGGCATTCTCTGGTTTGGCTGGTTCGGCTTTAATGCCGGCAGCGCCCTTGCGGCTGACGGCATTGCCGCCACCGCCTTCATGACTACCCAGGTCGCGGCTGGCTGCGGCGCCCTCGCCTGGCTCTTCGCCGAATGGATCTACCAGGGCAAGCCCACCATCCTGGGTGCTGCCTCAGGTGCCATTGCTGGCCTAGTTGCCATTACCCCGGGCGCCGGCTTTGTTTCGCCAGCATCTGCCATCATCATTGGCCTTGTTGGCGGCGTCATCTGCTATGTGGCCGTGCTGGCCAAAAACAAGCTAGGTTATGACGATGCCCTGGATGTTGTCGGCATTCATGGCATTGGTGGCCTCTGGGGCGCTCTAGCCACCGGCATGTTTGCCTCGCTGGCCGTGAATCCCGGCGGTGCTGACGGTCTCTTCTTCGGTAACGCCAAGCTCCTCTTGACCCAGGCCCTTGACGCTGGTGCCACCATCATTTATTCTGTCGTTGTCAGCTTCGTCATCCTCAAGGCCATTGACCTAATCATCGGCCTGCGGGTAGAACCTGACGATGAAGTCCAGGGCCTCGACCTCTCCCAGCACAGCGAGATCGGCTACACCCTGTAAAATAGATATTTCGCTCGAGCTGATCCTCCGCGGTCAGCTCGCTTTTTCTCACCGTTGGAGCGCACACCATGCAAAAAATTGAAGCGATCATCAAACCGTTTAAATTGGATGATGTCAAAGAGGCCTTGAACGAAATTGGCATCAGCGGCATGACCCTGTCTGAGGTCAAAGGCTACGGTCGCCAAAAGGGCCATAAGGAGATCTACCGGGGCGCCGAGTACAATGTTGACTTCATCCCCAAGATCAAACTGGAGCTGGTGGTGGATAGCTCCATGACCGACCAGATTGTGGCGACCATCCTTAAGGCCGCCAACACCGGCAAGATTGGCGACGGCAAGATCTTTGTCATGCCCGTTGACGAGGTGATCAGGGTACGCACCGGCGAAAAAGGCACTGACGCTATTTAGCCCTTTTTCTCATCTCTTTACAAAAGGCCACTGGATAATTCATTTTATCGAGTGGCCTTTTTTATTCCCCCTCCTGCCGCCACTTTGCTACACTTACAAAAGAAGGTGTTTCTCCCCATATCATTCATTCAAATATCGCCGTGTCTGCCATCGCCAACACCAACAAAACAACAAAGATTCTTATCAGCGGCATGGTCCAGGGGGTCGGCTTCCGGCCCCATGTTCATCGCCTGGCCACCGAACATGGTCTTTGTGGCGAGGTGGCAAACAGTCTGGCCGGGGTGGAACTGATCCTGGAGGGTGACGAAGCCAAAATCACCCTTCTACTCGACGCATTGCAGGCAAACCCGCCGCCGGGATCGGTCATCACCTCTGTGAGCAAACAGCGTATTTCCACAAAACAATACCCAGCCTTCACCATTGCCCCCAGTCTGACCATCGGCACCCTGGCCCCGTTGGCCCCGGCCGATTTCGGCATGTGTTCCCACTGTGAGAGGGAACTTCTCGATCCGGCCAACCACCGCTACCAGCATCCTTTTATCTCGTGCACGGCCTGCGGCCCCCGGTTCACCCTTATTCGCGCCCTGCCCTACGACCGCCCCTTAACCACCATGGCAACCTTTCCCCTCTGCCCCGTCTGTCAAGAGGAGTACACTGATCCTGCCAGCCGGCGTTTCCATGCCGAACCCATCTGCTGCCCGCACTGTGGCCCCCGCCTCAGCCTTTATTACAAAAATGAAATAGAGGCGGAAAGCCCCCTGACAAAAACCGCGGCCCTGCTCAAAGAAGGCCGGGTGGTGGCCATCAAGGGGGTAGGCGGATTTCACCTGGCTGCCGACGCCTGCAGCGATGAGGCCGTATCCCGGCTCAGGGCCATTAAACACCGACCCGATAAGCCCCTGGCCATCTTGGTCCGCGACCTGCAAGCAGCTGCCATCCTTGCCCATATCTCCCCACAGGCCACAGATCTTCTCTGCTCGCCGGTGCGCCCCATCGTCATCTTGCCGGCGAAAGCCGCAACGCCCCTTTCCAAGCTCATCGCCCCGGGGACAGCTGAAATAGGCATCATGCTGGCCTATACCCCGCTCCACTATCTTCTCTTTAATCAAGCGCCAGCGATGCTGGTCATGACCAGCTTTAATGAGCCAGGCAGCCCCATGCTTACCAGCACGGCAGAGGCCTTAACCCGTCTCGGGACCGGCTGTGACGCCGTCCTCAGTCATGACCGCAAAATTATCGGCCGCTGTGATGATTCCGTGCTGCGCATGAACAATGGGGAGGCGCAGATTTTGCGGCGCTCACGGGGCTACACCCCCCTGCCTGTCATTTTAGCCAAGGAGTGCCCTCCCCTTCTGGCTTGCGGCGCCGGCGAAAAGGTGACTATCTGCCTGACCCGTGGCAAAATGGCCTTTTTCTCCCAGCACCTCGGTGACACCCGCTCGCCGACCAGCCAGAGCCATTACCAGGAAGCCTGTAATCACCTCCAGACCCTGCTGCACATCACCCCCCAACTCATTGCCCATGACCTCCACCCTGGCTACTACAGCAGTCGCTTTGCCGCTGCCTTGCCGGGGGTGGAAAAAATCGCTGTCCAGCACCACCATGCCCATATCGCCAGCTGTATGGCAGAAAACAACATCGACCGACCTGTTCTTGGCCTGGCCTTGGACGGCACCGGCCTGGGGCTGGATGGCACCCTCTGGGGTGGCGAGGTACTGCTCTGCACCTTAACTGACTGCAGGCGCCTGGCCCATTTTGCCCCCCTGGCCATGCCCGGGGCCGAGGCTGCCATCAAAGAGCCATGGCGCCTGGCCCTGGCCTGGCTGCACCGTGAGGGCTTGCACCAGAGGAAACTTGCCTTCTTAGCTGAAATACCCAAGAATAGCAAAGAGATGCTCATCCAGATGCTTGACACGGAACTCAACTGTCCGCCGACCACCAGCCTGGGTCGACTCTTTGACGCGGTGGCCGCCCTGATCAACGTACGATATCAGATCACCTTTTCCGCCCAGGCCGCCATGGAGCTTGAGGCGATGTGTGACCTGCAAGAACAGGGAACCTACCCCTTTGCGCTGAACCAGGGCCAAGGAACCTTGCCCCATATCATCAACACCGCAGGCCTGCTTGTTGGGATAATAGAGGATTTGGAGGGCGGCACAGGGCAGGGGGTCATTGCCGCTCGCTTCCATAACACCATCATCAAGATGCTCACCAAGACCTGCATTGTCCTGGCCAAGGAACACGACATCAGGGAGGTGGCATGTAGCGGCGGTGTTTTTCAAAACCGGATTATCAGCCAAGGACTCAGCAGAAGCCTTGCGATGGCGGGCTTCACAGTGCATTATCATCATAAAGTTCCCTGCAATGACGGCGGTCTGGCCTTGGGCCAGGCCGCCGTTGCTGCGGCCCTCTATGCCAAAAGACAGCGCCATTCAACTTCGCCGCCAGGAGCAACTAATGCATGAGATGTCGATTATGGGTAGCATCCTTGATATTGTCAGCAAGACTGCCCACGGCGAAGATGCGGCCAAGGTGACCCGCATTGAGCTCACCATTGGTGAGCGGGCCGGTGTGGTTACGGACGCCCTCACCTTTGCCTTCGAGGCCATGAGCCCCCATACCATTGCCGAAGGCGCCGAGCTCATCATTACCGAGATCCCGCTGTGCTATAGGTGTCCTTCCTGCGCCAAAGAAACAAATGATAACATCAACCTCTGTCCAGCCTGTGACCTTTTTTTTGAAGTGGTCCGCGGCCAGGAACTACAGATAACCTCCATCGAGGTGGAATAATGTGCGATTCATGCGGCTGTCCTTCCGATGACAGCAATCAGCCCCGGCAGATCAGCCTGGGCCAAGACATCCTCTCCCTCAACAATGAGATTGCCAGCCATACACGCCAGCATCTGCAGGAGGACGGCATCTTCTGCCTCAACATCATCAGTGCCCCGGGCTCAGGAAAGACCTCTCTTTTAGAGAGACTGGGTCGAGATTACGGCCAAGAAATGGCCATGGCCGTTATTGTCGGCGATCAACAAACGGATAACGACCAGAAACGGCTTCAGGAGGCCGGGCTCAATGCCGTCCAGATTAATACCGGAGCGGCCTGCCATCTTGATGCCCGGATGGTCCATAAGGCCATGCATGCCTTGGATCTCAGCACGACAAAACTGCTGATCATTGAGAATATTGGCAATATGGTCTGTCCCACGGCCTATGACCTGGGAGAAGATCTGCGGGTTGCCGTGGTCAGCACCCCGGAGGGCGAGGATAAGCCTGCCAAATACCCGGATCTCATCCTCAGCTCAGATGTGCTGCTGATCAACAAGATCGACCTGCTACCCTATGTCAATTTCAACATGGAGGAATGCCGCGCCCAGGCGCAACAGCTCAAGCCGGGACTGGAGATATTCCAAATCTCGGCCGGTACCGGCGAGGGCATGGCCGAGTTTTGGCGGTGGTTGATGGGAAAATGTCAGGCAAAATGACAAGGCGAGCTAGGTCGTTTTTTACCGCCCTGTTAGTTGGTGGCCTGGGTGGCCAGATCCAAGGGATAGATAAGAACGGTGGAGTCCTTGGCACTCAGCATATCCAGCCAACCGCTATTGATGATCAAGCCGACATAGAGGGCGGCCTGATTTGAGCCGGGCGCCTTGCGGAAATCATAGGAGGCCACATAGCCGTCAATCTTCTTGGTGCGCCACAGCTCGGTGAGACCAATACCGCTCCAGACCAGGCCATGGATCTCACCGCTGGGATAGGACTTCAGATTCTTCAAAATACGGGAGGCGGTGGACAGATTTTTATTAATTACCACATCGGGCAGATTGTCGTTGTTGATGTCGGCAATGATAATCCGCGACGGGATGTAGGTTTTGTCCTGACTGCCATCAACCTGGTCAACCACCGGGTTTTTATCACGACCACTGCGGCGTTGAGCCACGCTACGGCCCCCCAGATAACGGAGGCTGCCGCCAAAAAAATCATCACTCTTCCAGAGCTGTTTGCCGCCGGCCAAGAGCACACTGAGCCTGTCATTCTCGTCTATGGTAATAACCTCGGTGGCACCATCGCCGTCCAGGTCAGCCAGGGCAAAGCTAAAGACATTGATATCATCAGGGACAGGCAGAAGCTCCCCCTTTACCACGCGGCCATCGAGCACTGACAGCTCAAAAATGCCGGCCATAAATGGGGCATCAACCGTGGCTTGCTGGCCAGCCAGAATAAGGCCGCGCCCAGGAGCGGTCACCGGCTTGATGTACCAGCGCTGACCCTGGAAGAGATAGTCAAACCTCTCATTCCGCCACTCCGCAGCCAAGGCTTCGGGACGGTTACCGGCGACCGAACTGATGTAAATCTCAGCAACGCCGTTGCCGTTCAGATCCGCCGCCACCATGGAGATGATCTTGTGGGAGGAGGGCAGGGAGATTGTGCCGAACCGGGCCAAACGCGTCCCGCTCAGATGAAAGGCCATTATCTGGCTTTTGCCGGCCACAACAATATCGTCCACACCGTCCCCATCCAGATCAGCCACACTGATATCCTGGATGGCCATTTGCAGATTCTGGGTTTTGCTGAAACCAAGGGCGTCATTAATGGCTGTGGGAGTGACAAAGGCTGAACTCGACTGGGCCGGAGCCATAGCCATGGAGGGCAGCACCGGCTGGACCACCGGAGCAGCCGGGCGGATAAAGGCCCGATCAGGGTGGGCAGTCTGAAAGGCGGGAACGGCAGGGGCGGCAGGCTGACTCAGCGCCGGAGCGCTTGGGGCCGTGGGCTGTGCCACCGGCAGCGCATTCCCTATCTTACCAAAGGACTGTTTGGAGATATTGGCCGCCAGCAGATCCACGGCGCTGATAATATCATTTTCGCTGGCAGCCGAGGCATAATAGGTGGCTGGCGGCCGTGAGCCGTCTCGGGCAATAATCTTGGCGTTGATACTTAAGGTATTACCGATGGCGGTAATGACGCCCTCGAGAAGATAGTCAGCCTGGTTAGCGTCCTCAACCACCTGGAGATTGGTGTTGGCAGCCAGACGGCTGGCCATCATATTGCGCATGGCATCTTTTAAAAAAGAAATATCCTTCTGGGCATGGACGGCAAAGGGTTTTACATGAATGGTTTCTGTCGTCGCTGCACTGACGTTTTGTTGGCCGGCCAAGGAAAAAATAAGGATAACTGCCGGCAGAAAAAGGGATAATTTGGTGTGCCCTTTAAGAATATTCACGATAAGATGCCCCTGCTAAAAAGAAAAATCATGCCTCGAGACCTTTTGAGGAGGAGAGAGGCTGGTAGAGTACTCAAGACTAGCACATTATAAAACTGAGCACTTTACCCTGAAAAAGTTCCCTGCTGCAAGCAGTTTGTAAGGAAATTATGGCCCAGAAAATCTACGTGATCAGACACGGCAAGACCCAGGCAAATCTGGAGAATCGTTTTGCCGGGCGCAGCGAAGAACCCCTCTGCCAGAAGGGCCGAAGTCAGCTCCAGGAGTTAGCTGACACATGCGCGGCCAGGGGGCTTACCGCCCTCTATGCCGGCCCCCTGCCCCGTACCATGCAATCGGCGCAGATCATTGCCGACACCTGCGGCTTGACCATCCATGAGGCGCCGGGCCTCATCGATATCAACCTGCCCCACTGGGATGGATTGACCAAGGACGAGATCCGCCAGCGCTTTGGCGATGAGTATCCCACCTGGCTTGCCACCCCGGAAAAATTCCAGGTCGCCGGCTGCGAGGACCTCGAAGCCGTACAGAAAAGGGCGGTGGCCGAGGTTGCAGAGATTGCGGCCAGAGAAGAGGGGATCGTCTTACTGGTTACCCATCTCATCGTGGCCCGTTGCCTGCTCCTCCACTACACCGCTCAGCCCATCTCCCACTTTCGCGACATCAATGTAGCCAATGGCGAGCTGGTGCGGCTTCTTTAAGAAGGATGAAGGGTGCCAAGCCTTTCTGGCCCCTGACAGCTGAGCACTGCGAACTATTCTTTGCCGATATCCCGATGGCTGATGCGAAGATCAAGGGCCAGGCCGGCGAGCATCTCCGCCACCCGCTGACTCACGGCAACCGAGCGATGCTTGCCGCCGGTACAGCCGATGGCAATGGTAAGCGAAACCTTGCCGGCCTGCTGGTACTGCGGAACCAGAAAGGTGAGGAGAGGCTCCAGATGGGTGAGAAAGCTGCGGGCAATCTCATTGTTGAGGACAAAATCGGCAACATCAGCCTCTTTGCCGGTTTTCTCTTTGAGGTGGGCCTGGAAATAGGGGTTGGGCAGAAAACGGACGTCAAACACCAGGTCCGCTTCAGGGAGCAGGCCATGCTTAAAGCCAAAGGAGCTGATCGTCACCGGCAACGGCTCACTGGCCAGATCTGCACCGCATTCCTTGCGGAGAATGCCGCGTAACTGATGGGGCGAGAGATGACTGGTGTCAATCTCTCTGACATCAGAAGCCAGCACATCCTGAAACCGGTGCCGCTCCTCCTTTATAGCCTCAGGCAGGCTCCGGTCGCCGGCCAGGTGATGAACGCGGCGCATCTGACTGTAGCGCCTGAGCAGGGTCTCGTCATCGGCCTTGAGGAAGAATATGCTGAGGTTCTTCCCCGCCATGCCAAGGGCTGCCATAATGCCGGGCAGACTTTCAAAAAAAAGAGGATCGCGACTGTCCATGACCAGGGCCATCCGGTCAAGATGAGGGGATCCCTCTCGCCTGGCCACCAGTTCCTCCACCAGAAAACAGGGCAGGTTATCAATGCAATAATAGCCCATATCCTCAAAGGCGTTCAGGGCTGTGGTCTTGCCGGCGCCGGAAAGGCCGGTAAGTAGGACGATTTGCGGCCCGGAGGTAGTACTCATTGGAGCTCCTTGGCCGCGGCCAATAAGGACTCAAGATCTTCATCTGAGGCACCCATGAGCCGCCGCCGGTTGTTGCTGTCACGAAGGAAGCGACACAGGGCCGCCAGGGTCTGCAAATACTGCTCCGCGGCACTCAGCGGCGCCACCATCAGGAAGATGAGATGGACGAGCTGGCGGTCCGGAGCTCCCCACTGGATGCCGGCCTGACTGCGGGCGAAACAGACCTGGATTTCTTTGGCTTCAGCGAGTTTGACGTGGGGCACGGCAATACCGGCACCAATGGAAGTGGAGCCCACCGCCTCCCGCTCGAGGAGGGCCGCCACCAGCATATCCTGATCAAAATCCGTCAACACGCCTGCCATCTCAGCAAGGGCACCTCGTTTGGAAGTAGCCGCCAGGGCGCCGATTATATATGACGGGTGGATCAAGATGCTCATCGCGGCTCTCGACTATTTCATTTTTGGTTTTTTGCGGAACTTGGAAGAAAGAATACCGAGCTGTTCGCGATATTTGGCAACGGTGCGGCGGGCAAGCTCAATAGAATCCTTGGCAAAGATATCGGCAATGGCCTTATCAGAAAGGGGCTTGTCCGGATTTTCCGCCTGGACGATCTGGCGGATACGTTGGCGGATACTCTCGGAGGAGAGGGCGTCGCCTCCCCCTGAACGGGAAATAGACGAGGTAAAGAAATATTTTAACTCAAAGGTGCCCTGGGGGGTGTGGACATATTTATTGCTGGTCACTCGACTGATCGTCGATTCGTGCATGCTGATATCTTCAGCAACATCGCGGAGGACCAAAGGTTTTAAATAGGCCACGCCTTTTTCAAAAAAATCGTACTGGAATTTGAGAATCGACTCCATGACCCGATAGATCGTCCTCTGGCGTTGCTGGATGCTTTTAATCAGCCAGGCAGCCGAGCGCATCTTGTCCTGGATGTACTCCCTGGTCTCAGCCGGAGCATTGGCCTGTTTTTTTAAAATATCGCGGTAATAGGAGCTGATTTTGAGCTTGGGCAGGCCATCGTCATTCAAGAGAATGACATATTCGCCATCCACCTTCTGCACCGAGACATCCGGAGTGATGTAATGGGGCTCTTCGTCGGAATAGGCCCAGCCAGGATGGGGATCCAGGCCGACAATAATGTCAATCGCCGCCACCACATCGTCAATGGAACGATGGCTGGCCCGGGCAATGGCGATATAATTCTTCGTCTCCAGCAAATGGAGATGGTCTTTAATAATTTCAGAAGGCAGGTCGTCCTTTAACTCCAGACGCTCCAGCTGCAAGAGCAGCGACTCCTGAACGTTGCGGGCCGCAACGCCGGCCGGGTCCATCTCCTGAATGACCTCCAGGACATACTGGACGTCATCCTCGTCTTGGCCGCTTTGCTCGGCAATCTCGGCAATATCAGCCTCCAGAAACCCTTCCCGGTTCAAATTGCCGAGAATATGCTCGCCGAGTTCCTTTTCCTCATCGCTGAGATCGGTGAGGGAAAGCTGCCAGCGCAGGTGAGACTGCAAATTGGGCTTTTCACTCAAAATATCGAGACGCGATGGCATCTCCTCACTATCACCCCGGGGCCGGTAGGAGGAAATGGGCTCATATTCGTTAGCGTAGTTAGACCAGTCTATATCGTTGATGTTTGAGGGATTTTCAAGATTGACCTCGCTGGTCCGCTCACTGGGGGGCAGTTCGGCCTGATCAGGGGCGGACTCGACCATCGGTGCAGACGCCTCCCCGTTGAGGGTTGAATAATCATCCTCAAGGACGGGGTTCTGCTCAATCTCCTGCTGGATGGTATCAACAAGCTCCAGGCGCCCCAGCTGCAAAAGCTTGATAGCCTGCTGCAGCTGGGGGGTCATCACCAGCTGCTGAGAGAGTTTGAGAGATTGTCTTAGTTCCAGTGCCATTTTCCTGCCTCCATGCGGACAGCTGTCCTACATGGAAAAATCTTGACCCAGGTACATTTCCCGGGCCGCATCATCATTAATAATTTCTTCGGCCGTCCCACTTGTCAAAATCCGGCCACCGCTGACAATGTACGCAAAATCACAGACAGACAACGTTTCGCGGACATTATGATCTGATATTAATATACCTAATCCCTTTTCCTTTAGCTTCTTTATAATAATCTGGAGATCGCCCACGGAGAGGGGGTCAATGCCGGCAAAGGGCTCATCAAGAAGGATAAACTGCGGCTTGGTGGCCAAGGCGCGCATAATCTCCACCCGGCGCCGTTCACCGCCGGAAAGGGCGTGGCCCATATTCTTGGCGAGATACTCGATCTTCAGATCGGCCATGAGCTCCTCGGTGCGCCGCCGGATCTCTTGACCTGACACGCCCAGAGGCTCCAGGACAATGCGAACATTTTCCTCCACCGTAAGCTTCTTGAATACTGAAGGATCCTGGGCCAGATAAGAAATGCCGAGCAGGGCCCGCTTATGGATGGGAAGAGAGGTGATGTCTCTGCCGTCAAGAAGCACGGTGCCCGAGGTGGGACGGACAAACCCGGCAATGGTGTAAAAAGAGGTGGTCTTGCCAGCCCCGTTGGGGCCAAGCATACCGATGATGGAGCCGGTCTCCACCCGCAGATTGACACCGTCGACAACCCGGCGTTTATTATACTCTTTGACGATATCCTTAGTTTCCAGTATCGCCATCGGTCTCATCCTGTTGTTGGGCCGGAACCTGCTCGCCACCGGCGCCGTTCTTGACGGCATCGTCCTTTATATCGGCATTGTTGGCCGGGTAAAAATACCCGACGACCCGGCCTTTTTTCTCATCCGGAACGATGACCGTGGAGCCTTCATTGAGGTCCATTTCCACCTTGTGGCCGGTTACCATATTATTATTCTGAATAATCTTGGCGTTACCGGTGATGATTACCTTGCCGGTGGTAGAAAAATATTCGGCCTCATCACCAGTGGCGACAAAATCGTTTTGGACAATCTCCACATGGCCCTTGGCATGCATTTTTTGGATCTGGGCCTGGCCCTGGGCCGCATCTGGCTGTTTAACCCCCTGCTCGGCGTGATAGACGGTCATCTCGTCGGAGTTAATGAGAAGTTCGCCCTGCTTGGCCTTGACATGGCCGGAAAAAACAACCGC
>JBFFNX010000025.1:0-20568 GCA_041562995.1 Desulfurivibrionaceae bacterium | reverse complement strand
TTGACCGCAAAGGCAAAGATGACCTGGAGCCATTTTCTTACAAATTCCATAGCGCCCTTTCCTTATTAAACCCAGAAGTCTTAAACTTTCACGCCACCACTAAGGGCGCACAGCCCTGACATTCCCGGCCTTGCCCGGTTCATAATCCCTTGACGGATCGCATTGATCCGAGATGGCCCAGGCGCCAATCATCCCGTCGCCATCCTTTTCACCAGACCAGTAGTTTCCCTCTCTATCGAGGATGATATTGCCGTTTTTATGGAGGTCAAAGAGATAGTTGAGGTCATACAACTCATAGATGGTGGGCAGGCGCCAATCACTATAGCCACCAAGGGTCAACAGCTCGGCATACGCCTCTGCTTCTTGAAAACTATGGAACCTCTTACTTCTTTCCAGCTGCCACATTTGACCGGTATTGGTATCCTGCAGGATACCTTCCACCGGAATGGCGTAGCGGGCGTTTGTTCCTGACATGCCAGCACATCCGACCATACTGACAAACACAGCCGCCAATAAACAGGTCATTAAACTTTTTTTCATAGTCACACCTCTTCCTTAGTTTTTGGGACAGGTTTTTCCCCTGCCAGTACACCGCTTGAGAACTACATCTTGTCGTCAAAAACAACGCCCAAGAGTGTCCCCAGCTCCTTACCCAAATTCCGCGCCTCAACAATCTTGTCCGGCTGTTTGCTCAGATCCGGGATGATTCCATCGGTTATTTTCACTCCTGCGCCGCAAAGCATACGAACCGCCCCCGTACTGCATGTCTCCCCGTATCCACAGGTAAAACAGGAAGCCGCCCCTTGGGCCGCCACACTCCCGACATGATGGATCTGATAATAGGGAAGCATTTTTTCAATCATTGCTGCCGGAACCTCCGGCTCAAGACCACCCGTACTGACGACCACCGCATATTTGCCGGCCAAAGAGTCGCAATCACGGTGGCGAAACTGGCAAAGCCGTTCCAGGAAACAATGACTCAAGGCATTAAGGGCGGAGAAATAATTCGGCGCGCCGATCACCAAGGCATCGGCGGCAAGAATCTTGTCACGCAGGGGCTCCATATCATCCTTGATCTTGCAGGTATTATCTGGCACACAGGCCAGACAGGCGGAACAGGGGGCTATCTTTTTGCCTGCCAAAGAGACAAATTCACTTTCACAGCCAACCGAGTCCAAAACCTCTTGAACCAATCGATCAGTGGTCTTGCCTCGCCGCGGGCTGCCGGAAATACCTAAAACGCGCATGCTCCCTCCTTTATACCAACCGTACGGTACATTTTAATGTCAAAAAAAATCAGCCGCCGACCATGGCCGCAATGACTGCCAAACAGTCGTCAAGATCAGCCTGATCCTTACTTACCCGAGACATCATGATGCCCCCCTCAATGGTGGCCACTATAGTCTTGGCTAACACGCGGGGAGATACATTGCCCCGAAGAGAACAATCTACCCCGTCCGCAGCCAGATGGCGGTCGAGTTCTGCTACCCAGCTGGAAAACACCTCCTGGAGAACCTCGGAAAAGTGGGGGTTGCAATCACTCATCTCTAACGCGGCATTACCAAAGAGGCAGCCGCCGACAAAGTTATTCTTCCCCTGCTCCGCAAAAATGGCCTGGCAGGAATTAATCACCTTGGCGCAGGGCGAATCGCCTTGCAAAGATTGGCTGAGAAACTTAAAAAATTCCTCCTTGGCATCTTGCAAAACTGCGAGGCCGAGATCCTCCTTGCTGGCAAAATGGTAATAGAGGTTACCCTTCTTGACCCCGGTAGCCTTGATAATGTCACTGATACTGGTGTTATGAAAGCCATTGGCCACCAAAATCGCACGGGTGGTCTTTAAAATATGATCCCGGGTCTTCTCACCTTTTTTCATCTCTGCCATGACACCTCCTTAAACAAACTGACCGTTTGGTACAAAAATACTCATTTATTGGTGCCCAGTCAACATTAAATTTTCAGCCGGGGAACATTCCACAGGCAACATCCTGTATTTATACGGGAAATAATTTAAAAAAAGAGCGCGCCCCTACTGCTCCCCCTCAGGACGCTAAAAGGAGATAGCCCGGTAAAGGTTTTTAGCGCTCATGCTGATAGGGAAAAAGGGTGCGCCAGCAGCGGAGCATCGCCGCTTTCAGCTCAGGGTCGCTGATATTGTCCAGGTTCTGTTGGAATTGCTGGGCATCCTCGGCAGTGGGCGCCGCACCGGCCTGGCGCACAGGAGGCCTTGCAACTTCTGCCACCTCCTGGCCCGGGAGTTTAAGTTGGAAGCGGATGTCCTCCACGGCAACCGATTTGAACTCCTTGTTAACCTTTTCCAGCAGGGTTATTTTTAAAAACTGGAGTTGCTGCATCCAGATAGAGTCAGAAACCTCAATCCACAGCACCTTGCCGCGGAACTTGGTCGGGCTGGCATGCTTGGCAATCTCCTGGCCCACAGCCTTCTGCCAGAAATTAAAGACTTCATGGAGTTCAAAACGATCCTGCCATTTGCGGCGATTAATCATGTCGCCAAGCAGGGAGCTGATATGATCTGGGGTATGTTTTCGGCTCATGGATCTCATTTCTGAAAGAGGGGGCGAAAAGGGCAAAAGATATTCTTCCCTTGCCCCTTTGCCAAGAAGTAATTATAGATGGCTTCGTATTTTTTATCTCAAAAACCGTCTGGAGCAGTAACCATAATCCGCTGCTGCCGACAAGTATAGGAGTATTCCCATGGGCTTTCGCTGCGGCATTGTCGGGCTGCCAAATGTCGGCAAATCCACCATTTTTAACGCTATGACCTCAGCCGGCATTGAATCGGCCAACTACCCCTTTTGCACCATTGAGCCCAATGTCGGCATGGTGCCGGTCCCGGACGAACGCCTCACCAAGTTAGCTGAGATGGCCAAGACCAAGAAGACCGTCCATGCCATGATGGAATTTGTCGATATCGCCGGCCTCGTCGCAGGCGCCAGTCAGGGCGAGGGTCTGGGCAATAAATTTCTTGGCCACATCCGCCAGGTGGATGCCATTGCCCATGTCATTCGCTGCTTCGAGGATCCCAATATCGTCCATGTCAACGACGTTATCGACCCTATCCGTGACCGTGAGATCATCAACACCGAGTTAATGCTGGCCGATCTTGACACGGTGGAACGCCGCCTCACCAAGACCATAAGCCAGGCCAAAGGCGGCGACAAGCTCTTCAAGGCCCAGGTGGTTGTCTTAGAACAGCTCCAGCAGCTGCTTGATGACGGCAAACCTGCCCGCCTGCTCGAAACCGATGACGCCGGCACCAAGCTCTTAAAAGAACTCTGCCTTCTCACCAGTAAACCGGTGCTGTACGTGGCCAATGTTGCGGAAGAGGACATTGCCACTGGTAATGAATGGGTAGAAAAGCTCAAAGCGGCAGTTGCTGAAGAACAGGCGCCGGTGGTGGTCATCTCCGGCGCCATTGAAGAGGAACTTTCCGGCCTGGACCCAGAGGAACAGAAGGAATTCCTGGCCGACCTTGGCATGGAGACTTCAGGCCTGCACCGCCTTATCAAGGCCGGCTATGACCTTCTTGGCCTAAGAAATTACTTCACGGTGGGCGAAAAAGAGACCCGGGCCTGGACCATCAAAAAAGGGGCCACCGCCCCGGAGGCGGCCGGTGTCATCCATACCGATTTCCAGAAAGGCTTCATCCGGGCCGAAGTCATTGCTTATGAAGACTTCGTTGCCTGTGGCGGCGAAGCAGGTGCCAAGGATAAAGGGCTCTGGCGCCTGGAAGGCAAGGATTATGTTGTCCAGGATGGCGACTGTGTCAATTTCCGATTTAATGTCTAACGACAGCAAATTACTACGTTAGTTTTTTTTTGCGTTTTCATAATTTTCTGCTCTAAACAGGCTGGTCTGAACAAAAAAAGGAAGGGAGACAAATGTCTCCCTTCCTTTTTTTTGTTCTGTAACCGCATCCTTTGCCAGCATCCCCACAGCAGTTTCGCCTTCTCCCCATAAAAAAATCAGGGAACCGCTACGCTAAAACGAACGTTAAAACTATAAGGATAGATGGCAGGTATGCAGTACATTTTGTTGTTGGTGATTCACATAATTACAATCCCCACAACCAGTTACCTAGAAAGAAAATTTTTGACCAGCCATCTGCCAAAAAAATCAAGGGAGGGGGTTGTCATGAAACTGAAAAAATTAGCACTCGTCGCTGCGTTGGGAATGACCTATCTAAGCGCCCCTCTTTTGATCCAGGCCGAGGTACTTGATGCCGGGGAGGAGGCTCACCTGATCTTCATGCGTGAAGAGGAGAAACTGGCCCGCGATGTCTATATGACCTTGGGTGCTCTGTACCCTGATCAACAGGTCTTCACCAAAATCGGGGACAACTCCGAGCAAACCCATACCGATAGGGCTCGTGACACACTGGCATACTACAATATCGCTGATCCCAACCCGGAGACCAACAACTTGCCGGACAGTATCGGTGTCTTTACCGGTGCGGATTACGGTGAATTTTTCAATGACACTTTCACCTGGCTGGCAGAAGACTGGGGATCTCTGAGCGTTCTTGATGCCTTGTATGTTGGCGCCTTTATCGAGGAACTCGACATGCACGACATAGTGGACTGTCCCCATGTAATTGTCGTCACCGATCCCGATGTTGATGAAGGGGAATGTGGCCTGGAGTATACGGACGAAAAGAAGCTCCAACGTGTGCTTACAAATCTGCTGGAAGGCTCCAAAGACCATCTGCGGGCCTTTGTGAAAAACATCGAGATGATTATCGGTGAAGGAGAGTATAAAGCTCAAGTTCTCACCGACGAAGAGGTTGACGATATCCTGGGAAGATAAGGGCCTTGCCATCACGAAAAGCTCAAAAAAAAGGGGCGGCAGATCATAGATCTGCCGCCCCTTTTTTTAGTGAAAAGCCGTTACGGTGGTAAAGGGTCAGGACCTGACCCCAGCCCACCGCCTCGGTTCATCAACCAAGACCGAAGATATTACTGCCGCTGGTGGCGGAGCGCTGCCGTCCTGTTTTTTTGGCGGAGCGGTTCGGGGCCGAGGTGTTCTTAGCCCTGCCGCCTGAGCCTGCCTGTTTGCCAGGACGACGGCTGGCAGCATTTTTATTGCTGCTGTTACGTCGAGGAGTGGCTTGGCGCTGTGATTGCTCCTGCTCGTCTGCCTTGTCCATGGCGAAACCATCGACGTTGAGTCGTTCAATGGTTTTACCCTGCAGGCGCTCGATGGCCCTGACCATGACATGGTCATCATAACAGATGAAACTCACGGCCCGACCACTACGTTGGGCCCGACCGGTGCGACCGATCCGATGGGTATAGGCCTCGGCGGTTGCCGGCAGGTCAAAGTTGACCACCTGCCCCACCCGGGAAACATCAATACCGCGGGCCGCGATGTCGGTGGCAACCATGACGGTAAATTCACCATCACGAAAACCGGTGAGCGCCTTCTGCCGTTGGTTTTGCGACATATTACCCTGGAGATCGGCAGCCTTGTACCCCTCAGCATTGAGCTTTTTTGCCAGTTTCTTGGCACCGTACTTAGTACGGGTAAAAACCAGGGTGGAGGAGCCATCAGTCAATTCCTTGAGGAAATGGAGGAGCAAATCGCCCTTCTGCTTTTTGGCAACCGGGCAGAGCACTTGGCTTATCGCCTCGAGGGGCTGCTCAAGGTTAATGCGCACCTCCACCGGGTTGTTAAGCGTTTCGCTGGCCAGTTTCCGGATATCGGCAGGCATGGTGGCGGAGAAGAGCAGGTTCTGCCGTTGGCGGGGCAGATGTTTGAGAATACGGCGGATATCGGGGAAAAATCCCATATCAAACATATGATCCGCCTCGTCTAGCACCAGGGTCTCCACCTTGCTCAGGTCAAGATCATGGCTATTGAGATGGTCAAGGAGACGACCTGGGCAGGCGATAATTACATCAACACCGCGCCGGAATTGCTGCAACTGGCCGCCCTTGCCGACACCGCCATAGACGGTGACCGTGCGCAGGCCGGTGCCTTTGGCGAGTTCCTGAAAACTCTGGTCGATCTGTTCGGCAAGCTCCCTGGTCGGGGCCACAACCAAGGCGCGAACCTTGCCGCGGGGGCCGCCAACCAGGCGTTGGATCATGGGCAGGGCAAAGGCAGCGGTTTTACCGGTGCCAGTCTGGGCCAAACCCAGGACATCGTGGCCAGCCAACACCTTAGGGATGGCCTGCTCTTGAATGGGGGTGGGTGCTTGATAACCGCACGCCTTGATGTTGGCCGCAATCTGCGGCTGAAACTGAAACTGGGTGAAACTCATTACAACTCCTTGTTGGCTCCATTTCCCCTTATGGGAATGGAACGGTTATGTGTGCCGGAACGCAGTAACGCTGCGGCATTGATTTATAGTATGTACTGTAAGGGGGTTCCGGCGATGAGAAGAGAGCCTCCATGGTGTGCCGGACACGCGCTTGCGGCGTGTGCACCATGGGGGCTTAGAGCGAGAAGGGCCATCGAAGGAGATGGCGAAAAAAGATCAACCTCTGCGGCGATCCTTTTTCTTTTTCGGTTGTTGTTCGTTGCACACTATTTTTCGATGTTCGAGGGTTGAACCATTCAACGTTTCCATGGCCTTGTGGCCCTCGCCGCGCGTTTCCATTTCTACAAAGCCAAAACCCCTGGTCCGGCCAGTGTCTCGATCAAGGATCAAGCTCACACTGACCACGGAACCATATTGACCAAACAGTTCTTGCACATCGTTTTCCACATAATGAAAGGGCAAATTGCCCACATAAAGTTTCATGTATATCTCCTTACAAGTTGAGAGCAAAAACTCAAGGAAAGAAACAGATGTAGCGGAGGATGAGTCGCGCGTCAGATGCGTCGGTCAATAAGAATGCGCCGTTCACTTGGCTAGATTGAAAAAAAAGATGCTTCACTATACAGTATTATTGATAATTTGACAATCATCTTCGGTAAAGGTTCCCGGCAACTCCCTTTTCATGAGAAGAACAAGGGAAGACGATGGGGATGAGCCCCTCCCCGCATCGCGATAACACAAAAAAAAGAGGCGAGCTTTGCAGCCCGCCTCTTCTCATCGTCCTGGGAGAGATAACCGCTTAGACGGCGGGATTAAAATCGACAAAATCTTCGTCATCGCCAAAAGGAATGGCCAGCTGCGCGATGCTCCCGCCAACGCGACGTACATTGACCTGGGGACGACGAGGCGCAACGCGCTGCGGGCGACGAACCCCGGCTCGTGAGGTTAGATTGCCACCGATCAGGGCACCCAGATCAGCAACGGTGTCCCGCATTACTTCGGCCTGCGAACTGAGCTCCTCAGAGGCGCTGGCCGACTCCTCGGCGGCCGCGGCGTTCTGCTGGGTAACCTGATCCATCTCGGTAATTGCGCCACTGACCTGATCGATGCCCTGGGATTGTTCTTTGGAGGCTGCCGCAATCTCGCTGATCAGCAGGCTTACCTTGGCAGAACTTTCCGAAACACCGGCAAAGGCCTCGTTGGTCGTGCCCAACAGGGTAGTGCTTTCTTGAACACGCTTCAAAGTGCCTTCAATCAGATTCGAGGTGTTCTTTGCTGCCTCGGCCGCCCGCATGGCCAGGTTGCGAACCTCATCAGCCACCACGGCAAAGCCGGCACCGGCTTCGCCGGCCCGGGCCGCTTCAACCGCAGCATTCAAGGCCAGCAGGTTGGTCTGAAAGGCGATCTCGTCGATGGTCTTAATGATCTTGGAGGTGTCTTCGCTGGCGCGGGTGACCTCTTGCATGGCACTGGTCAAATCAACCATGGAGGCATTAGCCCTCCCCCCCACCTTGGTGGCCTCCTGCATCAAGACGTTGGCCTGCTGGGCGTTTTGGGAATTCTGCCTGGTCATGGCGGTCAGCTCTTCAAGAGATGCCGAGGTTTCCTCCAGGCTGGCGGCCTGCTCGCTGGCCCCTTCGGCAAGACTCTGGCTGGCACAAGCGACTTGACCGGATGCCTCCGCAACCTGGCTCGCCCCTTCATTGATATCGTTAATAGCCCGGGTCAAGGGCTTGGTGATCGCCCGAGTCAGCAGATAGGCCAGGCCGGAACCGACCAACAGGATCACGATACTGAGAATACTCATCACCATCTTGGAGCTGGAGCTGGCAGCTAGGCCGTCAGCAGCAACGGTTTTGGCCTCTCTAGTATTGGTATCGTCAAAACCTGCAACAGCCTTCTTAAAGGCCTGGGCGCGCTCTTCAAGCAGGTCGGCGGTTGTGGCGACCAGGGCCTGATCCTGAGACCGGGCCGCCTCCATCATTGTTTTGGCGGCCTGAACAAATTCGTCATGTTTGGTTGCGAGTTGGTCTATCATGCCCAACCAACCAGAATCAACCAGATACTGGTCCCCTGCAATATGGGCGGTCAGCTCTTCAAAATAGCCGTCCTCCACCTCATCTAACCGGTTAAAATCCGCAACAAAGCGTTCTTCACCATGGAAGGCAAACATGATTGCCGCCAAATCTTGATCCCCGGCCGTATTAGCAACCTTGCCCATGAGCTGGGTGAGCGGGAGATGGGTGTCATTGAGGTCCCTGACGTCCACCTCAACCGTTGAGGCCTTCCAGGTTCCGACGCCGCCAATCAGCACCGCCAGGACAATCATCAAGGTGAAACCAGCGGCAATTTTCTTTCCAACAGTCATATTATTCAACATGTTCTTCTCCTTTTATAAAATTGCGGAAGGCTGTTATGCCGCCTTTCCCATCAACGTAATTTCGTTACTATTAAGGGCGTTATCGATATCGAGCAGGATCTTGACACCGCTCTCCTCCTTGGCCAACCCGAGGATTGCCTGGCTCTCACCCAAGCCCCCCAGGTGCGGGGCATCTTCTATATTCCGGGCCTTAACATGGATGACTTCGGAAACCTCGTCCACCACAATACCGACCAACCGGGTGCTGCCCTCGGCCACCGTCAGCTCCACCACGATGATGCAGGTGCGCTCCGTCGGCTCGGTTACTGCCATGGCAAACTTGCGCCGCAGGTCAATAATAGGAATCACCTTCCCCCTGAGGTTGATGACACCAATGATGTAGGACGGCGCCTGCGGCAAGGCAGTCACCGGCATCATGCCGATGATTTCCTTGACACTGAGGATACCGAGGCCATACTGCTCGTCGCCCAGCCTAAAGGTGAGATACTTGCCCTGCCGGCTGTCTTCACTGATCTGTTCCATCATCTCTGTTCCCCGCTATAAAGCCATATGGTAAAAGTAGTGCTATTCGTTGCAACAACAGGGCCTCAGGTGTTTGCCGCGAGATTGGTTGCGCCCTGCCGGTACAGATTGATTTTCTGAATTGAACCCATTATTTCTCGAGGCAATACCGGTTTGCGGTGTAATAAATCGAGATGGGGACGAAGGAGCTTGTTGATCAAATCCACATTGCCAAAGCCGGTGACAACAACAACCGCCACCCGGGGAAACTTGAGGTTAAGCCAGGAGACAAAGGTAAAGCCGTCCATATTGGACATGAGGATATCAGTGATGGCCAGATCAAAGGGAGCTTTCCTCAGTTCTGCCGCCAGCACCTGATCTTTGGCCTTCCGGCCATCATGGGCAATCACCACCTCAAAGCCTTCGCGGCCCAGATGACGTTCGATGGAACGGACAAGGATTTCGTTGTCATCCACCACCAGAATTTTTTTTATATCGCTGTCTGCCATGATCTCTCTTAAGGATGGGCCCGGCCCTGATGAAGTTCGGTTTCATTACCGCATTGCTATGCCAGAGTTTTTTGCAATGGCAATGCCAACAACGGCAAAACCCGCAAAAACAATGTAACATCCTGAAATTATGACTTTTTAGACAAAAGCGGGAAAGAGGAGTACTGAAGGGAGGCGACATAAATGTCGCATAAGGGAAACGAGACACCGCCCCCAGACGGAAGTGAAGAAGGATATACAGGAGATAACGAGCTGTTATTTATCAACAAAAAAGAGAAACGACATTGATGTCGCAGGCAGACGACTTAAATGTCGTGCAGGAGAAATGCCCAGCGGGGCTCTTTTTTCATATCGACGATCTTGCGCTGCACCTGACGCACAGAAATACCGAGAATCTCGGCGGCCCGGTTGCGGTCGCCCCGGGTGTGGCTGAGGACATAGGCGGTATGAATCTCGGCGTCCTCCTTCAGGGTATAGAGGGCCCTGGCAAAGCTTTTCCGCGCCCCTCCACCGTCCTCGCTTTCGAACAGAACATAGGGCCCATCAGCCATGAGCACGCCGTTTTCCACCCTTTGGGCAAGCTCGCGAATGTTGCCCGGATACTCCTGGGCCTGGAGAAATTCCAAGGCACCCGACCCAAAGCCCCTCAGGTTCTTGCCGTGCCGAAGACAGGCCGCCCTGAAAAAATGGTCGGCCAGCAGGGGGATATCACCGTCACGCTCACGCAGGGGCGGCAGATGCAGGTGAATTGACTTAATGCGGTACATCAAATCCAGGCGGAATCTCTTTTGCCGGCAGGCCTCCTCCAGATCGACGTTGGTGGCAGAGACAATGCGCATATCCACGGAAATCTGCTTGGGATCCCCCAGCCTGGTTACCATTTTTTCTTCGAGGACCCGCAAAAACTTGGCCTGCAGGGCCAGAGGCAATTCCCCTATTTCATCAAGAAAGAGGGTGCCGCCATCGGCCTGTTCAAAGAAGCCGGGATAATCCCTGGCCGCCCCGGTAAAGGCGCCCTTGACATGGCCGAAGAACTGGCTCTCGAACAACGATTCCGACACAGAAGCGACGTTCACCGCCATATAGGGGCCCTCCGGACAGGGGCCGGCCTCATGGATGGCCCGGGCCAACAGCTCCTTACCCGTGCCCGACTCGCCGGTAATCAGCACCGGATTGCCGCTTTGGGCCATGGTCTGGGCAAAGGCCAGGATCTCTTTGACCCTGGGACAGCGGCTCAGGATGCCAGCAAAGGCGGCTGACAACTCCACCTTCTTGCCGCTGCTGACCCCGGCCTGGCCGGCCAGCAGCCCCAGGCGTTCGTAGGCGTGCTCCAAGACAAGAACCAATCGTTCATGGTCCACCGGCTTGACCAGGTAATCATAGGCCCCGAGCCGGAGGGCCTTGACCACCGTACTCACATCATCCACGGCAGTGAGCATGATGAATTCGGTGCGGGGGGCATAGGGTTTCACCGCCTCGAGAACCTGGAGGCCGTCCATCTCCGGCATCAGGAGATCGAGCAGCACAAGGTCGAAGCCTTTTTCCTTGATCAACTCCACCGCGGTCGGGGCGTGATCGCAGGTCTGAACCTCCCGATAGCCACGGCGGCGCAGCAGACGCTGCAAAGAGCTCAAGGCAAGCTGCTCGTCATCAACAATGAGTATTTTCATAGCCGTTGCCTCCCGAGATTGGCGATGGACTCCGCCAGGGTATTGGGATCCAAGGGCTTGGCCAAAAATAAGTCAGGCAGAAAATCGCGCCTCTCCAGATGCTCGCCCTGTTCAGGCCGCCCGGAAATCAGGATAACCGGCAGCAGGGGATATTTCTTTTTCACCCGCGCCAGGAGCTGCCAGCCATCCATGCCCTCCATCGTGATATCGCTGAGAAGGATATCAACCTCTGGATGCTCTTCAAGAAAGGCAAGCACCCCTTCGGGGCTGGATGTGGTTTCCACCGGCATATTGTCCACCCCGGCAAAGTAGAGCCGTAAAAAACTCAATACCTGGGGATCATCGTCAACACAGAGAATGGTCGGTTTGATTTCTAGCCGGCCCTGGCGCCGGTCCACGGGCAGAAAGACGGTAAACTTGGTGCCCAGGCCCGGTCGGGTCATCACCGCTATCCGGCCGTTATGCTCTTGAATCAGGCCATAGGAAACAGAAAGGCCGAGGCCGGTGCCACCAGAGTCCCGCTTGGTGGTGAAAAACGGATCAAAGATGCGTTCGCTGTCGGCCACCGCCATGCCCCGGCCATTATCTTCCACCTCAACCAGAATGACATTGAGCCGTTCATTGAAACGGGTGCCGATGGTAACGCAGCCTTTCTCTTTGTCGGAAATGGCCTGGGCAGCGTTCATGATCAGGTTGGCCATCACCTGCTCAAGTTTCTGAAAGTGTCCAAAAAACTGCGGCAGGTTGTCAGCCAGATCCAGTTTAATTGTCCCGACATACTTGCGGGCCTGGCCCCCAACAATGGTCAGGGTATCCTCCACCACCTTATTGAGATCAACAAGCTTACTCGGGGCACTCTCCTCGAGCCTGGCAAAATCCTTGAGGTTGGCAACAATCTTATTAATACGGTCTGAACCGATCTTAATGGCCTGAATGATCTCAGCCATCTCCCCTGCCATCTCGACCAGGGTGATATTGCCCTGCTTGATATCGGGATGGGCTTCGGCATACTTCGCGACAATGGGAGCAAAGGCCTGCCAGGATTCTTCAAGCAAAGGGATATTATAGGTGATAAAGCTGTTGGGATTGTTGATTTCATGGGCAACACCGGCAACCACCTCACCAAGGGAGGCGAGCTTGTCGGCCTGGATCACCTGCTGCATGCGGAGCTCCGCCTCCTGCTGCACCTTTTTCTCCTCGCTGATATCCTGCCAGGCCCCGACAATATGGGCGTTATTGCCGTCCGGCTTCTTCACCAGCCGCCGGGTACTGGCAAACCAGCGGTAGGTGCCATCGGCGATTTGAAACCGATACTCAAATTTCTGCGTCCCTTCCTCCCTAAGCCGCTGGATTTCTGGAAATACTCGGCCCCGGTCCTCGGGATGGATATGGTTGAACCAAAAAAGGGGCTCAGCAAGAAAGGATTCAGGACGATGGCCGGTAAGCCGCATGATAGCAGCACCAATATAGCGAAACGGGAAATCGCCGCCCACCTCACGGGTATAGGGTACGATGGGCAAGGAGTCGACGATAAGCGCCAACTGCTCTTCAGCCTTCTGCCTCTCTTCCCGGGCCCGCAGCGAGGCGATACCGTATGCCAGATTAGCGGCCATCTCCTGCAGCAGGTCCTGCTCGTTCTCGTCAAAGGCGTCTCGAACATGGCCATAGACCGCAATGGCGCCAATGACATGCTCTTCGACCTTGAGGGGCAAGGCCAGGATGGAGGCCAGATTTCTTTCCCCTGTCTCCTTGCGGCAGTGCTCAGGGAGCGGATCCTTCTGGGTATCCTGCAGATAGACACTCTTGCCGCTCAGAATCGCCGTGCCGACAGGACAGTCCCCGTTAACGGCATTGGCAGAGCAATTGTCGAGAATGAGCGCCGTATAATCTTGGGCATCGCCAAAGCGGGCCATGGGTGCGAGCACTGAGCCCTGAAGATAGGCCACCCAGACCAAGGGATAGCCACCCTCCTCTGCGACAATACGGCAAATATCCTGGAGAAGGTCATCTTCACTCTGCGAGCGGATCAACACTTCGTGACACTTACTGGAAACCTTTAAGTCCCTGGTGTGCCGGGCCAAGGCCTGTTCCGTTTTTTTGCGATTCGTTATGTCGGTGGCAATTTCCAGGCGGACGATGCGGTCGTCAATCCAGGCAATGGCCCGGTCATGCATCTCATACCAATGGCCGTTTCTGGTATTCTGCAGCTCCCAGATGTATTCCCCCAGAGGCTGGCCAGAGTCATCCACCAGCTTGGGATTGGAGCAAAACGGACAGGGCCCATCCTGCCCTTGCTGAATTTCTTGCCAGCAGAGCTTGCCCTCGATATCCCCAAAAAGATCCCGGGCATACTGGTTGACATAGAGAACCTCATAGCTCTGCATGTCAGCGACGTAGACAATGGCCTTAAGGCCATCAAGAACCTTTAAAAATTTCTGCTGACAAGCAAGCAGAGCCCCCCTATCAGCCAACGGCGCATCCTGTTTCATGTCCGTATTTTTCCCCTCGTTGTTTGTCTGGTCTCCACAAATAAAATCTCCGTCTGATGTCTCGGTCACCGCTTTCGTCTTTGGAGTATAGTGACCTTCCCCAAACCGTATAAAAAAACGCCAGGCCTGCCCTCACCTGCCGTGACTACTCACCCCCAAGAACAACCGGGATTTTCACCGTAAAGGTGGTCCCCTTGCCGACCTCACTTTGCACCGCAATCTCGCCGTTATGTTTTTTGGTCACGATGTCATAGGCGATGCTGAGACCAAGGCCGGTGCCTTTGCCAACCTCCTTGGTCGTGTAAAAAGGTTCAAAGATACGATTAACAATATCTTCCCTCATGCCGCTGCCATTATCTGAAATTGCCACGAAGATTTCATCCCCTTCCTGCCATGACTTCACGATGATCTCGCCAAAGTCGGGAATGGCGTGGGCCGCATTAACCAGGAGGTTCATAAAAACCTGATTGAGCTGGTTCGGAAAGCATTTCGTCAGGGCCAGGAGGCCATACTCTTTTTTGACCTCAGCCTTGTACTTTAATTCGTTCCAGACAATATTGATGGTACTTTCCAGACACTCATTAAGGTCAGCAGCTTTAAAGTCAGCCTCATCCACGCGCGAGAAGGTTTTCAAGCCCTGGACGATCTTGTTGATCCTGTCCGTGCCATCCAGAGATTCACGGATCAGATCCGCAGCATCCTGCGTTATATAGTTCAATTTGAGTTTTTTATGTTTCTGCTTGAGTTGTTCCTGCTCCTCGGCCGGAAGCAAAGCGGCAAGCATCTCTGACTGCTCAGCAATAACAGCAACCAGACGATCAACATATTTTGCAAGCGACTTTAGGTTACTGGCAACAAAGCCAATGGGATTATTGATCTCATGGGCAACACCGGCCGCGAGCTGGCCGATGGAAGCCATCTTCTCCTGCTGCAAAAGATGTGACTGAGAAGCCTTCAACTCCAGATTGGCATCTTCGAGCTCACGGTTTTTCACTTCAAGCTCGGCCAACAGTTTTTCCTGGAGCCCCTCGTTGCGCTTGGCCTCGGTGACATCCTCCACCATCTCGATGGCCGCAACAATCTTGCCCTGCTGGTCTTTAATGGGAGTAGCCACAATGCGATAATTGCGGATCTCGTCGCCAGTCGGAGTAGCAGTAAAAGATTCATGGGTACGACCATCTCCCAGGGTCTTGCAGACAGGACAGTAACTGCAGGCGGTTGGGCTCGGCGGAGAGTTAAAGACCTCATGGCACTTAGGCCGATTGTCCAGCCTGACATTCGGAAACCACTGGCGCATCCGTTTATTGACCGCCAGAACCTCCATGTCAGGACTCAAAAGGGTCACGCCAATGCCGAGATTATCAACCACCGCCTTGTAACGCTCTTCGCTTTCAAGAAGCTCTTCCTGGAAATGCTGAAAATGCCCCAGCCGATGCAAGGCGTTAAGCGAATAGGCCAGATCTTCGGCAAGGCCAGCCAACAACGCGACCTCGTCATTATCAAAGGCATCAGGCTCTGCCGCATATACATTGAGGACACCCTCCGTCCTGCCCTCATGCAAGACGGGCAGGGCAATGGAAGACTGATAGCCCCTTTTAAGGGCCTGGGCCCGCCATGGCTGAAAGGCCGGATCGGTGAGAATAAAGCGGGCAACAGAGGGCCTTGCCGTCCGCAGGGCTGTGCCGGTCGGACCTCGACCGGAGGGGGTATCATCCCTGGTTATCCGAAGATTGGCAAGGTAGCCATTCTCAAAGCCATACTGGGCCAGTGGCCGCACGCTCTTGACGCCATCATCCTCAACCCTGCCGAACCAGGCCAGCCGGTACTTGCCGATTTCAACGATAACCCGACAGACCTCCGTCAACAGGGCCGGCCCCTCTTGGGCATGAACAATAGCCCGCGAACATTCCTGCCGGACCAGCAGGGCCCTGTGGAGACGCTGCAACTCGTCGCTTGCCGGCCCCGCCTGCCGGCAATGCTGCAATTCTTTGTGCAACTCGGCATTCTCCTGGAGAAGATCTTTAATTTCAGTCTCAAGCTCTCCACAGGACTTCTCGGTTTTGGTCATGGCAGGATCCTTTTGTTCACAGGGCGAAGATGTTGAAGAATAACGTATGAGTACATATGGAAAAAAACTTCCCCGCCTGTCAATAAAAGCGGCAGGAGGGGAAGGCGACCAACTTGGCGCAAAAAGGACAGCAAGTAACCATTCACCCTCCTTGCCCCTCGCTCTCCCCTAAGGCCGCACTGCCCTGACCCGACCACTCTTGCTCTTGAAGTACTGGAAATCCGAGCCGCCGCAGAGGGGGTAAGACTCCCATGCCCCGGCCTGGGTCTTGCCGTTGCTCGACCAATAGCTGCCCTTCAGATTGAGAGGGCATTGTCCCTCAAGTTTCATCTCAAAGATGTAGCAGAGGTCATAAAGCTCCTCCTTGCTGGGCAGGCGCCAGTCGTTATGATCGCCAAGTTTGAGATTGTCGACATAATCATCAGCCTCCTGAGCGCTGGCAAAGACCTCTGTTCTTTCCACCTGCCACATCAGACCATTGCTCTGCTGACAGATGCCGTTGCCCATATCAACAAGCTTTGCCTTATCCTGCTCCCTGCTGCCCGGCGAAGAAGCTGTGGTGCAGCCCTGGCAGAAAAGAGAGATCACCGCGATAATGACACAAAATTTCACCATATTCATATACGCCTCCTGTTTACATTTATACCGACCATATAAACTATCCTGGCAACTGCCGCCGTTCACCATAAGGCTAGGCACAAAAGGCCCTACTGACAACCTATATTTTTTTTGATCGACCTCATCCTGCGATAAGACAATCATTTTTTGTCGCAACCAACCTCCTCTATGTCGTTTATGCCTCTTCTTCTCAGAGTGGTGAATTGCTACAATTTATTCAATCGATTGAAACAGCTGTGCACAGATTATGGCCTTCGCATTCTCTCTCATTAAACAATAAATAAGACCGCGCTGGTGCGAGGTCAGCACAGAGGATTCCCCATGAAACACCCAGAAAAAAACGGACGTTACGCTATTGTGCTCCTGTTAACCTTTTTCTTGATGATCCCGAGCATGGCTTTGGCCTTTAACCATCAGAACCTTCAGAATCACAATGCGGGAAAGGCTTTTTTTGACATCGATACAGGGAAACTCAACCAGCAAAGCCTGGCTTTTGTTCTTGGAGGCATCTCCGTGACCTTCGACGAGATGGAAGCATTAGGGGTCACCCCTGACTTTATTGTCAGCTTCAAAGGAATGAATACCGGCATTCTCAGTTATGAGCAGAGCAGTGAGGATGTGCAGATGATGTTCACTTTCCTCAGTGAAAAGGGTGTGCGGTTTGAGGTGTGCTCCAAGGCAATCAACCTCTCCGGTGCAAATCAGTACGAACCAGGACTTAGCTGGTCAGAGAGCAAACCACAAGGGGGGCCTGAACTGGCCCCCCTTGTGGTGATGCGCTACAATTTTGCCCTGTTTAAAAATCTTCAAAATCGTCGTTGGCGTCTGTTGGCGGCAAGACCTTGGCCTGCTTTTGGCGAGCTGGCTTAGCCATCAAGGAGCCGGTGTTGGAGGGTATGGCCCGCTGCACCTGGGCCGTGTTATTGTTTACCTTTTTGGCATCGTCGCCATAGATGACAACTGCCATATCCGCAACGTGTTCCTGGGCCTGACCGCACTGGGCGTGCAAGGCCTCGGCTGCCGAGGCCGATTCCTCGGCGCTGGCAGCGATCTGCTGCACCACCCGATCCATCTCACCAATGGCCCTGTTGATCTGGGAGATACCGGTGGCCTGCTCCACCGAGGCTTTACTAATCTCGCTGACCAGGGTACTGATCTTGCTGGTGCTGCCGGTCACCTGGGCAAAGGCTGCACTTGTTCGATCGACAAGGGTAGATCCGGTGGCGGTCTTTTTCACCGTTTCATCAATGAGGGCGGCGGTATTTTTAGCAGCCTCGGCAGCGCGCATGGCCAGGCTTCTCACCTCGTCGGCAACCACGGCAAAGCCGGCCCCAGCCTCACCGGCCCGCGCTGCCTCGACAGCAGCATTGAGGGCCAAAAGATTGGTTTGAAAGGCAATTTCATCAATAGTTTTGACGATCTTCTGGGTGTCCGAACTGGCCTTGGCAATCTCGGACATGGACAGGGTTAACTCGGCCATGGCCGAACTTGCCTCTTCGACAACCTTATTGGCAACTTGCATGTGACAATCGGCCTGGCCGGCATTATCGGCGTTCTGCTTGGTCATGGAGGACATCTCCTCCATGGAAGCTGAGGTCTCCTCGATAGCGGCAGCCTGTTCCGAGGTACCTTCAGCTAAAAGATGGCTGGAGGCGGCAATTTGATCAGAGGCCTTATTGACCTCCTCGGAGCCATGGGTCAAGCCCCTGATCGCCTGATTGAGAGGCAGGGTGATCCCCCTGGTAATAAAGAAGGCCACCAGGATGCCGCTGACTATCCCGAAGATAGAAAGGGTGGAGGTGGCAAGGTTGATGAAGGTAATTACATTACCAAGACCTGCGTTTTCCTCCTGGACAGATTGGTCTACCAGCTTGCGAAATTGCTGGAGTAAGGTTTTGATCTCGCCATAGGCGACATCGGTCTGGGTGGCAAGGATATGCTTGGCTGCATTCTGGCCGGCCACCTTGGCTTCAATCCACGCTTCAGTCTTGGCGTATCTGTCGGCAATCTCGTCGAGAGCGGGAAGGGTTTGATTGTTGTATATTTTCAAAGCCTCGCCCCTGTCACCCTTGGCCATAGCCGCCGTCACCTTCTGGGCAGAGCTATGCAAGCGGACATGGGGATCCTCCCAGGCCTTGAGCAGGCGGCCCAGCTCTGGGTCGCTGGCCTGGTAGGCGTAGTACCACTTGCCAAAGGCGCATTTATGCGGATCAAGACCGCCGCTGAACTTCCGCCCCGAGTGCAGTGAGTTGCTGAGGTCCTTGACCCATTTCAGATGGTCAATCCAGCGCTCCGGCAAGAGGTTGGCCACCCCGGTGTCAAAGGCCACATACTCCCCACCAATGGCAATGGCGGAGTCATGTAGATTTCGGTGGGGAGCCTGGATAGCTCTCAGTATCTCAGCCTCGGGACCACCTTGGCTGATCATCTCCTGGGTCTCTTTGCTATAGAGCCACTTGCCAAAGCCGCATTTATGGTCATCCGTCTCCACCTGCAGGGTGGTGACCTCCTCCTTCAAAAACAGCTCATGAATCTTGGCCATCCAGTTGAGATGATCTATCTCTTTGGCAAGCATAAAGGACTTGTCATTGTTGAGTTCGAGCAGAAGGCGGGTTTGACCCTGGATGACCCGGAGGCCAATATAGCTCCCCACCGAGATAACCATCAGCAAAACCACAAAAAGACCAAAACCGCCACCCATCTTTACTGCCAGACGCACCTTTTTCCCGATCATCGTTTTCTCTCCCCACCTGCCCTTTATTGTTGGCCGATTTTTCATCGACAAGGCCCAACTGCCGTCAGTCCGCAACCTCTCATTTGGGCCATTTTCCAGCCTCCCTTTTCATAGACATAAATGTATTATCCGCAAAAAAACATGTGCATGTAAAACAAATTTTCTTACATTTCAGCCACATAGGAAAAACTACCCACAGCCCTTGACACCAGTAGCGTGACAGGCGAAAAACCCCCAAGGTGGCAAATCAAATCGAAGAAACAGGTGGATACACAGGGGTGGCTCAGCGCCTATGCTCAGCCATGGCAATTGCGCAATATTTTTCAAGGAGACAAAAAATATCGTCGCCCCGTGAGGCCTCATATTTTCCGACCACGAAACGTCTGTACAGAAAAGGTCTTCCCTCTCGAGCAATTATGAGGCGACGTTAAAATTCCCTGGAGCTGAGGGGGATTTTCTGGCATCTTAGAAGACCAACCTAAAATCAGGAGCCAAGCCATGAAGATAAAGACCAACGAAGAGCAACTGGTCTGCCAGTCGGTACTCGGTGAAATCACCTCCCCCCTGGGCGGCATCAACCCCTATCGCATCAATCCTGATGGTCACTCGGACATCTATCCGGGGGTGGGCGGTATCACCTATAATGTCCGCATTGGCGACAAGGCCTGCGGCCTGTTTGCCGACCATGTTGAACCCGGGGTTTCCATCTCCAACTTCACCCAGGTTTCCGGCCAGGCCGGACCCAACCGGGCCCTCAACCTGTTCTCCTGCGTGGGTAATGTGGCATACGTGGTGTCTGGTGAGGCCAAGGGCGCCACGGGCCGGGTCACAGGTAAACATGGCGGTATCGACCATGTGCTCCTTGATTTTGCCCCCAAGATTCTCGAACAGATGGTGATTGGCGACAAGATCCAGATCAAGGCTTTCGGCACCGGCCTTGGCCTCCCCGATCATCCGGGCATTAAGCTGCTTAATATGGATCCCACTCTGTTTAGGGCCTTAGAGATAAAGGTCCGCAAAGACGGACGCCTTGAGGTGCCAGTCACCCACACCATTCCTGCCAAGATCATGGGTTCCGGCATTGGTCATTCCCATTCCAACTCCGGCGATTACGACATCCAACTTTTTGACAAACCAACCGTCGACGAGTATGGTCTTGAGGATTTGCGGCTGGGCGATTTTGTTGCCATTATGGATGCCGACGCTACCTATGGCAGAATCTACAAGACAGGCAGCGTGGTCATCGGTATCATTGTTCATTCCGACTGCGTGCTGGCCGGACACGGACCGGGCGCCATGGTTGCCATGGCCTCCAAG
>JBFFNX010000024.1:0-20783 GCA_041562995.1 Desulfurivibrionaceae bacterium | reverse complement strand
GCGACATGGGGACTTACCTCTTGGCGCAGGAGCTCCAGAAGCTGCTCATGTTTTATGCCAAAACTTAGGCTGCCGATGTACTTGTCCTGGTAAAAGATGGGCTGCGCAACCCGGTAAAAGAGGCCGGAGCGGCCAATTTCATAACCTGAGGCCTGTTTATGTTTGCTGTGAACATGGTCGAGACTGGGGCGGACTGTGGACAAATTATCACCGTGGAAGTCGGGGAGGTGCAGGCGCAAGAAGACGGTGCCGTCCGGCAGATTGAACTGGAGGTTGCTGAAATAAGGATTTTCTTTTTTGAGGACACTATAAAATCCGATCGCTGCCGTTTGCAGTTTTTCCCTGTCACGCGTGGCAAAGCTCTCAATAACATTCTTTTTGCTGGTGGCCAGACTGATAATTCGCGTCCGATAATGGGCAAAGGCTTGCTCCTGGAGGTTTTCAGCCAAAAAGAGAGCGCTTTGTTTCTTGGCCAGGATATCCTGGCCAAGGTCTTGATGGCGGTGGCTGATGCTGAGAGTCAGGTATGCGCTGGCAAGGAGGCTGATTATCAGAAGAACGGAAAGGATAGCCTTGGTGCGAATATTCATAAATTCCAAAGGGCGGTGTTAGAAAACCAGTTATCGAGATTAATTATTATTATTTAAACTTATCAGAGCACATAATTTTTACAAGGCTTCTAGCCCTCTTTAGGCAGAGAAAGCCTGGGGTTACCGCATACATCTTGGTAAAGGGTAAGCGGCCCGCCTAAGGAATGGTGGATATAATCAGCGTCATTAAGCAAATGCTATGAAGTTTGTAATAGGCAAAAGCGCATAACAGGCGTTGAAATACCCAGCCTCTACCCTCTTATTTTTCGGAGGCCGTGCAATCGCGCAGGGCCTCTTCCAGCTCTGGAAAATCAAAGACAAAACCGCTTTCCAAAAGTCTCTTAGGCACAGCGGCCTGACCGCCAGCCAGAATAGTGGCCCCCTCGCCAAAAACGATTTTCAGCATGAAGGTGGGGACCGGCAAGATGGTAGGTCTGTTCAGCACCTTGCCCAAGGTCTTGGTAAAATGGAAATTAGTGGTGGGCTTCGGGGCCGTCATATTATAGATGCCCCGAAAGGCTTCGGAATTCAGGGCGGCAAAATGGGCCCGGAGCAGGTCCTGGAGGTGAATCCAGGAGAAGGCCTGTTTGCCGTCACCGATAATCCCTCCTAGGCCAAGCTTAAAGGGCAGCACCATTTTTTTGAGCGCCCCGCCATTTTTGCCGAGGACAACGGCAAATCGAAAGATCACGGTGCGGATACCCTGCTCTTCGGCGAGCAAGGCCTCCTTCTCCCATTCTTGGGCCAGGTCGGCAAGAAAACCCTCACCCTTGATACCTTTTTCCTCACTGTGGATGCAATGGGAGGCATAGTAGCCCACCGCCGAGGTGGAGATAAAGACCTGAGGTCTGCTTGCCATCTGCTCCATGGCCTTCACCAGATTTCTGGTCAGGGTAATGCGGCTCTCCCGCATCTTCACCTTGTACGCCTCTGACCAGCGGGCAATGACCGGGGCCCCTGCCAGATTGATAACCGCTGCCGCCCCAGCCATCTTTTCGGCCAGACTGCTGGGTTCCATGGCAAGATCAGTCCGGCCAAGGGCCACCACCTGCCAACCCGCCTCGGAAAACGCTGCCCTGAGATGGGAGCCGACAAACCCCGTGGCGCCGGTGAGCACTATTTTTTTCCGATTTTTTCTATTCATTGGTGGTTGCAATTCCCTTGGCGGCAAGATCTTTTAAAATTTTCTTAACATGTTCGCGGCTACAGTCATCAATATTATAGACGTTTTTCATGCCATCCCGAAAATGGAGAACAAAGTGGCCTTGCTCATTAATAAGCGCCTTTCTGATATGGTCATTGTCGAGCCAGGGCTGTAGCTCTGTCATAAAATCATCTAAGTTGCATGTCTTCATTGTCGGCCTCCGCAAGATCGTAGGTTGTGGTTGGCTGGGCATGCTGCCAGGCGACAGATCGCGCCCTTCATGCCCTTTTGGTTGGTGTAATGAGGTTTTTTTTGTATTACCTGAAACTGTAAGAAGAGAAGCAAGGGGAGGCAAGAGCGCTATCCAGATAACTGTCCTGCCCGCCATCTTCCAATTCGGTTCTCCTCTTACGAAGTCTATGCCTGCCTGGAAATGCAAAAGGCGGGGCGATTTGATTGGCCAACGCCTTGACTATAGCATAACGACAGGACCTCTGCTGTTCGGGGCGCTGTATCAAAGAGTGGGTCAGGCTGAATACTCGGCATCGCCCCAGGCCAGGAGGGGAAAAAAGACAATGCCCAACAGGGCGAGACCGATGCCGAAGAGCGTGTCTTTGCCAAATTTTTGGGCAAAGGCGATACAGGCAATCACGCCGAAGATAATGTTGACAATGGGAACCAGCAAGAGCAGAAGCCACCAACCAGGTTTGCCGGCAATGACCAGAAAGATATAGGCATTGTAAAAGGGAATCAGACAGGCCCAGCCCGGCTGCCCCGCCTTCTCAAAGAGCTTCCAGCTTGCCACAACCATCAGAATACAAATCGCCAGTTGCACAAGTAAAACAATAGCGCCGCCGCCATCTTCCATAATGACTCTCCTTGCTGAAGTTTTGATGGGGATGGGCTTCCTGCCGTAATGACAAAAAGTCACAGTCCATACTAAGGAAAGCCCAGATTGTTTGTCAATCTATATGGGTTTCTCGGTACTTCACCGCAATTGTTTTTTCGTAACAAACCCTCTGTGAAAAGGGCGGGCTCAGGTGAAGATAGCCATCGGGGTATCTTCATTGCGAAGTTGGTTGTGGCCCGGATAAGATCTGAGGACGGCACAACCCGAAATTTGGCATAATAAAGGGGGTAGAGATCAATCTAACTCCTGGAAATAACAGTGATGCGCCCGGCAGGATTCGAATCTGCGACTCTCGGCTTGAAGGCCGACTTTAATGTCCCTTAAGTCTTTGAACTTGCATATATGTAGTTGCTCAGAGCTGATCGGACAAATATCTGAATCAGGCTTTGTTAAATCTGATACTATCAGGAAGGATGGTATCGTAGCGGTTGCTGCGATAGGGTTAAGGTTGCCAATGGGTCATGAATATCGGGATGTTCAGTTAACGCCCTATTTTGAGTGCTCTCCGCTTGTGTTGGTCGCCTGTTTGCTTCGGTGGCCCTGAAAATTATTTGTAAAACGCATGGGTTAAAAATCCGGAAAAGCGTATTTTTGATATACAATTTTTTGGCGTAATTATGGAAACCCCAATACCCCCTTCCTTTTTCAATTCTTTGACTGTCCACACGGGTGCATGACACCTCAATGTATGCTGGTTTCGACAGTATACCCGAGCAACTGGCGCATTTTTTGCTTGATAATACGGAGGGAGAATGAGGAACAAATATACCGGCTGATAAGCTCAGCTTGAATTTAGATCATGTTTTGGCATCCTGTTTCTGGCGTTAGCCATCCTTGCTGAATGATGCCGGTTAGAAACAACAATGATTTTACGGCCAAAAGAACCTAACTGAAAAAGAGGTGTTTTTATAGGGATGGTTGTCTATCGCCTCTGCCGGGAATAGATTTTCATACTGCTTGGGGTGAGATTTTTATGAATGGATTACGGTTTATTCTGCTCATTTTTTTTGCTGTTAGCGCTCCGCTATCTGCATCAGGGGCAAATCAATCTCACGAAAAGTATGGGCGAGTCGTTATCGGCAACTTCTCTCGCCAGGCTGGAATGGCAAAGGTCGTTTTTAACCATTGGCTGCACCGATCGCAATTCACCTGCAGGGTTTGCCATGTGGACATAGGGTTTTTCATGAAGCAAGGGGAAACCCGCATGACGGCTGCCGACAATATGAGGGGGTATTACTGCGGCGCTTGTCATAACGGCAAAACGCAGAGTTTCGAGAACCCCGTCTTTAAGGCGTGCTCAATCCCGCCTAACCCCGAGGAAATGTCCCGCTGTGACAGATGCCATTCTCTCGGCAAGGATGTCAAAAAAAAATACGACTTTGCCAAATTCACTGAAAAAATGCCCAAAGCCGTTCTTGGTAATGGTGTTGACTGGGAAAAGGCTGAAACAGCCGGATTGATAACCCTGAAAGACAATGTGCCGGGATTTCCGATAATAAAAAAGAAAATGCCTATCCAGAAAGATTTCTCCCTGGACTCAAAAGCGTCATGGATGGGGGATATTCTGTTTTCTCACAAGAAGCACGCCAAATGGAATGGCTGTGAGTTGTGTCACCCTGACATTTTTCTCGGTGTGAGTAAGGGAGCTACAAAATACAATATGTTCCAGATCTATGAAGGCGAATACTGCGGCGTATGCCATCTTAACGTTGCATTTCCATTGAAGGATTGCGCGAAATGCCACGTGAAGCCGGTGGATTAAGGAACCTTACAGAAAAAGGAGACATTGATGAGATACGTAATGATTGCTGTGGCAGCACTTTTCGTCTTTGTGGGGCTTGCGTTTGCTGAGGGCGGGTTGATGAAGAGGAAGCCCCTCCCTTTTGAGTTTGGCAGCGTTGTTATCGATAACTTTTCTGAGAAAGCGGGGCTCTCGCCGGTGGTATTTGAGCACTGGCTGCATAGGAGCAAATACAGCTGCAAGGTGTGTCATGTTGACATCGGCTTTGGCATGGCAGCCGGATCGACCAAGATAAGAGCCGCCGATAACGGCAAAGGGTTTTATTGCGGATCATGCCATAACGGGAAATCTAAATACAACAAGAAAACTATTTTTGAGGCGTGCTCGGGTAACGACTCCCAGAAGTGCGGAATCTGCCACTCCACGGGACGAAACCCCCAGCGCGAACAGGCTTTCTATAAATTCGCTGAAAATCTTCCCAAGGAGCGCTTTGGTAATGGCATCAATTGGCAATTAGCAGAGGAAAAGGGGCTGATCAGTCCCATAAACCATCTGGAAGGAATTTCCATTGCGAGGAATGCCCTTGCTGTGCAGAAGGATTTTTCCCTGGATGCGAAAATCGAAGGAATGCCCTCAATCATTTTTTCACATAGTAAACATACGGTCTGGAATGGTTGTGAACTGTGCCATCCCGACATATTTCTTGGTGTCAAAAAAGGGGCGACAAAATATTCGATGATTGATCTGTTTCAGGGAAAATATTGCGGGTTCTGCCATAAAAAAGTTGCTTTCCCACTCTCCGACTGCCAGCGGTGCCATGTGGGTCCCATAGAGCAATAGGCCGGCAAGCACCTGTGACAGAGGTCAATAGCACAATGCTGATCAAGAACGAGGTGGAATGTGAACAACGATAAATTACAAAGGGTAGTCTGTCAGGTGGGAGCGGCCATTTTATTGAGTTTTGTCTTTATTGCACTGCCGACAGAACATGATACAGGCATCTCACCCCTTTGCTTTGTTAAGCCAACCCAAGCAGCTGAAGAATCATGGCAACAAGAATTTAACGCTGTCTGTTCCCAGACAAACGATTCGATGTCACTCAGCCGGGAAGAGTTGCAATTGCTCATCGAAAGGTGCGAAAAACTGAAGCCTGTTATCGAAGGACAGGAAGAAACAACCCGCAAAGTGTATGGGAAGAGGTTGGAGATGTGCAAGAATCTTCTCGTCTTTGTTTTGGAAACAAAGAAGTAACCTGATACCAACGTGGTGCTGATTCGAATCCTGCCTCGGCCACCAGTAAAAAAACGACCAACCCGATATTCTCTGGTTGGTCGTTTTTTTTGATTTACCCAGCATCGTGGGCAAGCAAAAGGGGGTTGGTCCGACTGGACCAACCCCCTTTTGGTTGAAGTTTAATAAAGTGCAGTTGTCACTTAGAGCCGATAAAACCACACCTTGATGTAATGGCCGTTGTAGGTAATGTTATCAAAGGTGTACGTGGTAATTGCACCTTTATACCTGCCATCAACAACGACACGGCCCACCTTGTACCCGGCGTTCGGGGTAATGGTGAAGGTCTGGCTGCCACCCTTGCTCACTGCCACGGAACCGGCCGGCGAAATAGTGCCGCCTGCATAGGCCGTGGCTGTAATATTGTAGGTTACATCCTGATCAAACGTGGCGTTGATGGTGTGGTTGGCCGCAACATCATAGAAGGTGTAGTTACTCACTCCTATCTGCGGTTGGCCATCAACAGTCAGGCTTGCTAGTTTGTATCCTGCATCAGGGGTGATGCCGAAGGTCACATCCGTACCGCCCAGGGCCACCGTGTCGCCGACCGGGCTGATGGTGCCGTTGGCACCGGCACTGGCCGTCAGGGTGTAGCTGGGGTTCTCCGCAAAGGATGCGGCGATGGTATGGTCTGCCAAGACAGCGTTAAAGGTGTACGAATTCACCGTACCAACAGAAACGCCGTCCACCAGCACATCAGTGATGTGGTACCCTGCAAAGGGGCTGATGTAGACGGTGTGATCCGTGTTGGCGCTCACCTCAACGGCACCGGCCGGAGCAATGCTACCACCAGGGCCAGCTGAGGCCGTGACGGTAAAATTGTCTCTGGTTTTCGGGGTCAAGAGGAAGGCGAGCATGGCAGAGTCATAACCCAGTAACTGATTGGCGTGGATCGTGGTGTTGATGAACATCCCATCGCCACAAGGAGCGGGCATACCGTACATATCCTTGCAGTCGGTTTGTGCTTGATCCCAGGCGTTTACATGGCTGGGATTGCTGGGGTTCTTCTCGACCTTGATCGGCCAGGTTACCTTGGACGCAGCTCCGTCACCGGACTGCTGCAGGGCTATCTTGAAGTGTGAACGGGCCTCGCTCCTTTGATAGAGCAGACCGTTGGGGTTAGCGGCATACTCTTCGGTACTGAAGGGTACACCATTACAATCGGCATCAGCCATACAGACGCCCTGGGCACGGAAGCTCATAGCGTCGCACTGGCCTGGTATGCCACTCGCTGGAACCGCCCCCACACAACTACCCATGGTGAACATCGGGTTGTTGCTCGGCATACAGTTGTTGACGCTGTAGCCTGGCATGGGACTCATGCTGGCTGCGCCGGCAAAGGGGTTACAGTTAAGGGTTGAACCGGAATAGGTTTCCCGGACGGTGAAGCCCTGGAGACCTGCAATACCGTCATTCATGCCCATCATTGCTGCGGTGCCGGACGGGAAGCCCATGGCCGCATCAAAGGTGTTGTTCATGAAGCTGACGCAGTCACCCAGCGTGCTCCAACCCATACCCATGGGATCCCCACAGGTGGCATTGGTAATCGGATTGCCGGCCGGATCAAAATAGGTTGAATCAGGCTCCATGCCGCCACCGCACATCATCGTACAGTCAAAGTCGGCAAACAGGGAGAACCATTGTTTGACCAGGTCGTACTGACCGATACCGAAGCCGGCGCCATCCAGCGGCTGCTGATAGCCTTCAAAGAAACCTATGGAGAAAGGCGAAAAGTTGGGGTTTTCGCCGGTAGGCATACCCATCGCGTTTCTTGCGTAAGGATCCTTGCTGGAATGGCAGCTTAAACAGCCACCACGCTTGGCACCACCAAGAGCCCATTCTGCCGGGGCAACACCGTGGGTGACGTCAAAGTTAGCCTGGAACAGCTTGAGCTTGTTGGCAAACTGGCTGCCATCGACAATAAGAGAGGGATCCAAGAAGGCATCAATCTCAGCCTTGGTGTCGATCTCCCAGGAGTCAGAGAGACTGAAGCCATCAAACAACGGAACCATGTTGCCACCGTTCAGGCGGATATCAAATTCCGGATGGGCCTGTTTAACGGTCATGGCCGCAAAGATGTTGTTCCTCGCCTTAACCGGGGCCACCATAGGATCGGTGGTCTGGTAACTTCCACCGGCGATCTCGGTGCCGGTATCCAGGCCGGAATTGGTGGAAGCTTTGACCCAGATCGGCATTACCGAGGGAAGAACAGGGTAGATCTTCTGTTCGCCATCCTTGGTGAGCCACTGGCGCACAACCGGCATGGGCTTGTGGCTGCCGGTGATCAAGTCGAAGTTCCAGTCCAGCATGTTCCGGAAGCCGCCTTTAAAATGACCAACGGTCCAGTCTCTGTACTTGAGACGGCCGGGGGCAGCATAAACTTCCGGGATATGACAGGTTGCACAGGCGATTTTTTCAAGATGCACCGCCGGGAAGCCTGCATGGGTTGGGGTGGGAGAGTCCAGAGGTCCGCCATTGTCAGCGAGCCGTGGATTGTCCCTGGTTGTATGACAGCCTTCACAGGAGACAGTGCCGTCAAGGTTGTTTTTGGATTTGGTATCCGGATAGGAATCGGCCTGGGCGAACTGATGGTCAATCGCCCTCACTGTTTCTTCCGGATAGACAACGCCATGATGCGATCCAGCCTCAAAAATGCGGCTGTTGGCATCGGTCTGGTCGTCTGTGACATCATAGGCAGGATTGCGAACACCCCCTGCATATTTGTCCTCAGAGCCCAGGGTGAAATGACAGGTGCCACAGGACATGCCCGTGGGTTGATGGGTATCTGGGTTGATGTCATGGACATCGGCATCAGGCATTCTTTCCTGAGTGGTGACGGTCATGCCGGCAAAGCCGGGACTCGTGGCCGCCAGTGTTTCAGTCAAGACAGGATCGCCAGGATTCTTACCCAGGCCGAGCATGGCGTTAAACATACTCATTCCCCAACTTGCATTGGGGCCCTGGCCGATTTTATGGGCCCGTTTGCCCATACCGGTCTTACAGCCCAGCTCAAACCAGAGCAGGTCATTGGACCTATCGGCAGCACCAGGGTCTTTGTCGGTATCAAGGGCCGTACCTGGCGGGCTGATCAGGGCAAAGTTGCCATAGCCGAATTTCATGGCCATCATGCCTGGAAGTCCTGGGGTGCTGTCGTCACGGGCGTGACAGACGGAACAGTTGGAACTTTCAGGGGTTGGGGAAATATTGCTGCCGGCAATGGTTGCAGGAACACCGCTGATTGCAGCGATGGTGCCGTCTGGGTTCCAGCCGCTGACGGTGGCGCCAAGACCAAGGGAAGCTGCAAAACTGTAGCCTTTGACCTTGAGAGCGAGGTTCCTGTTGTACATGTCATAGGAGGTGCCGGGTGTGAATGCGCCGGCAGGCGGAACTCCAGGATACGCACTGGTGCCGGAACATTCCGGATCGTTCGAGGGCCCCATAGGATTAGCACTGCCGCAGCCCATGGATTGGAGCCAGGCCCGACCATTACCGCTGCCTGCCGGGTCCGTTGTTTTTATGTGGCAGAGCAGACAATCGAGCTCGGCCTTATTGGTGGCAGAGAGACCTCCAACCTGGTCGGCGGTGGTCAGCTGGCCATCGGGATGGGCCAGACTCGGATACTCGAAGGTGTATTGGTCACCATCAGGAGAGCTGGTGCTGTAATCATCCATGTTTCTGTCATATTCGAGCTGACCACCGCCGACATGACAGACGCCGCAGTAGGTTACCCAGTCCTGAACGCCACTCTCGATTGATTCCATGCCAACGCTGTCGTTGAGTGGATCAATATTTTTAGCCGCCAACTGGCGGTTTGAAGGCGGTCAGTACTTGCCGAACATGCCTGGCGAGCTGGTGAAGAAGGGGTCGCCGAACACCGTTCGCATTTCAGTGGTATAGGCCTCGTTTCTGCCTTGATTCGAATGCCTGCCCTTGGAGACACCATGGTCAAAGAAGGCGACATCGTAACTTTGCCAGTAGACGCTGTTGGTGGCGTCAAGGACGCCTTGAGTATGGGTTATTGTTGTTGGGTCGGAACCGTAGTTATGACAGCTTCCGCAGGTCTGCTTCGGGCTGTACGGCTCACTTGCGGCTACAGGATCGCCTGCCGCATTTAAAAGCGGGACATCGTCATGGGCCACGGCGCCTGTTGCAAGGCCGCCTAGAAGCGCCATGGCAGATAACCCCGCCATAAATTGTCGAATATATGGACTCTTCATTATTTCTCCCTGAGATTTCATTCTTTGTTATTCCATTGAGAATAAACAACCTGTCACTTCTCAGTAATTAGATCAGTTCGTTGTGTGCCTGACAGGCACTGGTAATTTGCAGTTTGTTACCTCCCTTATCGTTGTATTCACGCCTTACAGCGGAAAGAAGTTGAGACGAAGACAAAAGCACTAAGAGCAAATTGCGTGCCTGCCTGTAAAAATGGGGAGGCTATGAGCCGCTATGCCAGGAGGTGTAAAGCTAATCATATAGTTAGGAATGATTGTCAGGGAAATGGGGGGAGGTGACTTGGGCAAATAACCCAAAAATGCCCTGGGCATTTAACCAGATTTAGGTGCGGGCAGTTGCTCGTGTCCCCTGTAAACGAAGGATTCATGGGTGGTATGAAATTTGCTCTTCTTTCATGAAGGTAAAAGTGTATGCGTCACTCCTGGCAGAGGTGGGCCGTTGTGAAGAGGGTACATGGAAGGCATAATTCACAGGAGGAGAAGAAAAGCATGGAAAGCATAATATCTGCTTCACGAATGGGAAAAACTAAAGGGCTTGTTTATCTATCGGTCACCGTGTTTTGTCTGGCTTTTGCCAATAACAGCGTTGTCTTGGCCGAGGAGAAAACGGCAACAACGGCTGGACCTGCGGTAAGCGAGGTCCAAAAAGTAACAATGAGCGGCGAGCAATCCCCCAAGGAAGTCGTGGTGGCAAAGGTCAATGGCGCTGAGATCAATATGGACTCTTTGATAAAGATGATGAATCGGATCAGTGCCAAGGGGCAAGGCGGCGCTGACCGGGAAACCATTGAACAGCAGGCCATGGACAGATTGATCCTTCTCAACCTTGCCTACCAGCAAGCCCAGTCAAAAGGATTAAAGGCCGATGAAAAAAACGTCACAAACGCCATGGAGAACCTCAAAAGAAATCTGGGCAGTGAGGAGGAGTATGAAAAATTCTTGGCTCTGCAACAAGTGACCGAGGCTGAGTTGAAGGCCCAGATCACCAGAAGCCTCACCCTTGAAATTGCCTATGCCCAAGAGGTTTACAATAAAGTATTGGTGCCCGAAGATGCGGTTGTGGAAAAGTATGAACAGGAAAAAGGCCGTTATGTGACTCCTGAAAAAATGCGGGTTGTCGATGTCCTCTTTCTGCAACAGGAGAGCGACGAAGCGGTGCAGAAAACAGCAGAAGAGGTGTTGCGCAAGATTCAGGCTGAAAAAGACCAAAATGCCTGGAAGCTTTCCCTGGATGGCACCTTCATCATCAGGACCTACGATATCAACAGGGATAAGGACAAGGAACTCTACGAGGTAGGTACAAAATTGAAAACCGGTGAGCTTTCCGGTATAATCAAAACAGCGAAGGCCCTCCACATCATTAAGATGAAGGAATACGAGCCGGCGCGCCAACTGACCCTTGAAGAAGTCCGGGGTAATATTGAAAATGCCCTGCGGGTGCCGGCCCAGGATAAAAGATTGCAGGAATGGGACCAGGAGTTGCGCAAAGAGGCCAAGATTGAGATTGTCTGGCCCGACCTGGCAAAAAAGAACTCATAAAACTCTGACGGCCCAGGTCAGAATTGAGGCATCCGCATCGCGGCCGCTGATAAATAAAGCCGCAGTCCTCTTTGGATTGCGGCTTTATTTATGGGGCGTTGGCAAAGAATTTCCGAGAAGGCCCTGGTAGATAGTTCAGGGCTGGCGATATGGCTTCTGTTTGCGAAGGATGAGCCTGCCGCAAGTGCCTTTTACCTGGCCCTCGCAGTAGGTACTTTCGCTATTTGCCCGGGCCACTTGTCGTAGGGACCGAGACGACCTTCTCTTAGCCTACAGACCACAAGCGTTCCAAGTTCTTTTTTCGTTTTTCTTCATACATGGCATAGTCCGCCTGGGAGAGAGTCAAATCCAAGGTCTCTGGCCCCTCAGGAATGATATAGGAGACTCCCACGCTGCAGGAAATGACATAGGGTCTTTCTTTTTTCTTATTAAAGTTGTGGATGCTTTCGGTGAGACGCCATTTCAAAACTAAATGACCCTCTGTCTCTGGTGAAAAGCAGCCGAAAACTGCGAACTCGTCACCTCCGATGCGGGCGATGATGTCGGCGGTCCGGAAGGTTTCCTTCAGTATCTCGGCGGTATCTTGGATCGCCTGGTCGCCGGCATTATGACCGTGTCTGTCATTGATCTGCTTGAGTCCATCCAGATCAATATAAAACACCGCCATTGTTTCATTCTGGCGTTCGGCAAGATCAAGCTCCTGTTGGGCAAGAGTTCTAAAACCGCGTCGATTGAAGAGGCCGGTCAACTCATCGGTAATGGAGATACTGATGAGCTTTTCCTCAAGGTGTTTACGCTCAATGATCCCGGAAATGAGATTGGCCACGGCAAGGAAGATTTTTTCCCCCCTGGCGCTGGGTTCTTCCCCATCCTTGCGGTAGAGGGTTAAAACACCAAAGAGGGAGCCCTTTGAAGAGTAGATGGGAATACAGTAATGGCCGCGGGAGGGCATATCCGTCGGCTGAATATGGTACTCCTCGGCAGAGGATGGCGCAAAAAAACAGGCGCCAATATTTGCGGTTCGTTCGCATGGGCAACTGGTGAAGAGTTCTTTGCTGCCGGTGGAGAGTTGATCCTGATCCAGGCCGTACTGGGCGACAAGCTGCATCAAGGGTTTTTGTTTCTCCTTGACCAGAAAGACGGCCCCCTTTGGCTCAAGGGCAACGCCGGGGAAGGAGGTCAGGTGGCAGATGAAAATTTCCAAAATTTCCTCCATTGATGTCTTCACCAGGGAGATCTGGAAGAGTTTGTTGAAGATCACCTCGGTCTGGAAATTTTTATCCTTCTCGTCGTCCAGGAGTTTTTTCCCCGCTATTGCCTTGCGGGCCTTGCAGAAGCTGAAACAGATCAGCAACAGCATGAAGCCGACGATGATGGTAAGCACAGAGTAAACCTTGGCCATCAATTTGTCGAAGCGCACTTGGACAGGGGTGATGTCAAAATAAATCTCAAAGGCACCGGAAAAATGGCCATCATGCATGATGGGCACATACGTTTGGACCACCGCAACGGAGAAAACCTTGCCCTCCAGGGTTCTGGTACCCTTATCCACCAGTTTGGAGTAGGTGTTGCCCTGGCCAACTATTTCTGTGAAATAGCTGTTAGTGTTCATATTGCCGATTTCAGCAGAGTCGGAAGAGTAGAGAACCTTGCCGGTAGGGGAAAAGTACTTGAATTCCTCGATCTGAAAGTCCTTTTTTATCCTTTTTTCGTTACGTGCAAGGCGGTGCTGAATCTCCCCCGCATCCAAATCTTTCGTGTCGTGGATAAAGCTTGAGGTCAGATGACTGCAAACCCTTGCAGCCTCCTGTTCCGCATTGTCCACCATCAGCTGGCAAAAATGCGGCGATAGAAAGAAATAGATATAGGCCGGCAGAATCAACGCCCCGGAGAGTGATAAGCCCACAAAAAATTTGAGGCAGTTGGCGTTAAACATGTCCTGCTACTCCTTTCTCAATATCCCGGGCAACTGTCGGTATTCTCCCTTCTCGACGGCAGGTCATGACGTGTGCCCCACCGCGCATTTTTCAGCGATGATATGCTTGATTTTGGTAATGGACGACAGCAGCGGTGGCAAGTTGCGGCCCTGGGCATGGGCGGTGACAGATTCCTGTGCGTACATATTCTGGATGCCGGTCATGACCTCTTCATTAAAGGCGGCCATGGCCGCATCCAGATCAGGGCCGCTAAAGTATTTTTGACCGAAAATTTCCCGGGCCGCATTATTGACAAAAACCAAGGCCGCGCGGTCGCTGCTTACTCGGGCAATAACAGCGGAAATCTCCAGCATCTCGTTTTGGTTTTTTTCACCATGAAAGACGAGGCGCATCATGTCGAGCAGGGTGGGTTCCGGTAATTCCACTCTCTTCTCATATTCAGCCACGACAAATCGGGCCGGTGAAAACCAGCTGTATTTTTCCTCAAGTTCTGCCCTCATTTTCTGAAATTCTGCGCCATTGACCTGACCGCCAAGCAAAAGGGCATGGGCGCGGTCGGAATGTTGGGCCGCCTTAAGGTTTGCCGACCATTTTTCTTCCTGCCCCTGTCCAGCCAGTTCCCCTTGAGCCGGGACCAGATAGGGCAAGATGTTTTCCCGATGTTTGGCTAAGGCCGTGGCATTACCACCCATGAGATTCTTACCCATTGACAATGGGGTAGAAAATTCCAGATAGAGGTTGTCATCGCTGTTGATGACACCTCCTTCGGCAAAGGCCTGCATCCCAGTGGTGCCGAGGATGAAATAGCTGAGAAAATCCTGGGCGGAAGCCATCATTACCGGGGCCAGAGCCTTGTTTACCGTTGGCACGTCCAGACGACGGACCAGGGCCTCTTCGTCAATAATGATCGGATCATTGCTGCCGATTATTTCAGCGTCGTAATGGGTGAGCCAGGCCATGGTGTACTTGAAATTCTGCGAAAAGGTGCGTGCCACGGATTTCAGGTCATCGACACTGAGCTCATAGATGGGCAGCCATTGGCACATGATGCCGCCAGGCTTGAGATGATCCGCAGCTAGTTTGAAATACTCGGTGGTATAGAGATAGCCTGAGCCCTGGGTCCAGGGGTGGATAGGGTCGGCTGTGATGACGTCGTATTTCTGGTCAGTGGTCATCAGAAAATTACGGCCGTCATTGAAGACAATTTTCAGTTTCGGATTGTCGAGTACCTGGTGATTATATTCTCCAAAGGTGCGGGCTGCCCCGACGACGTGGGGTTCGATTTCGGCCAGGGTCAGGTTTTTAAGTTCTGGATGGATAGAGGTGGCGCCCAGGGTCATGCCGGTCCCTAAACCAACCACCAGAACGTCCTCGGGGTTGGTGTGCAGCAACATGGGGAGATGGCCCAGGGTGAGCTGGCATTGCCTGTCTCTAAGGGAGGTGGAAGCCACCACCTTGCCGTTTACCAGAACGGCCTGGCGTCCGCCGTTTGGCTGGATAACGCTGATCGTCGAGTTAATGCCCTCATGGTAAAAGAGGACATTGGTATTAGCGATGGCATCCTTCCTGCGCTCTGGCGTATCAAAGGTTTCGGCCTGGTTATTTCGGAAGATGGCAAAGAATTTCACGTCCCACATCCGGGCTGTATCAGGGGCAAGGATGATAGCTGTCAAGGTGGCGAGGACCATGCCGGTCATAGCCAGGTGCAGGCTTTTTTTACGGCTGAGACTGGCCATGAGCAGCAGACCGCCCCCGACATTGAGGGCGCAGAGAATCAGGAGGGAGCGCTCGATTCCCAGCACATAAATGAGAAAAAAGCCACTTGCTGCCGAGCCGAGAATGGCGCCCACGGTGTTATACGCCAACACCTCGCCCACGGCCTGACCGATCTTTGATTCTCTCAGCATGTTCAGTTTGCCGGCCACAGGAAAGGCCAGGCCCATCAAGAAGGCCGGGGCAAACATGTAGGCGAAGGCCAAAATCAGGTTGGCCCATTGCCGGGCCATGAAGCTTTCAGCACCCATACCGGAAAAATAATCCCGCAGGAAGAGAGAGGTGATGGGCAGTTCTCGGATAAAATAGGTAACAAGGAGGGCCATGAGGCCGATCATGATTTGAATGACACTGAATACGAAGAATAAACCGCGTGTGTTCTTAAGTCTGAGGCCGGGCAGTTGTCTTAGCAGGCCATAGGACTTACTGCCAAAGGCGATGCCGGTCAAAAAGGCAATGAGCATGATGGTAAAGCCGTAGACACTGGTACCAACGGTCAGGGTGAGAATCCGGGTCCATAAGACCTCGTAGCCCAGGGCGCAGAATCCACTAAGCCCTATGCCCCAGAGAATAAGGGGCAGGAGAGGCATGACGTCATGGTCTGCCCCGGAAACCGCGCTTTGCCGGGCAGTATTGTCAAGTGCGGCTTTTGCGGCCAGCATAGTATGGCCTGAGGAACTCTTTGCATCCAGGACGATACTTATCAGGCCTATGACAATATTAATCAGCAGGGCCACCGAAAGAGCGAAAGTGACCGAGTAGAAACGCAGGAGGAAAAAACCGGCCGCAGCCGTGCCGAACACGGCGCCAAGGGTATTAAAGCCATAGAGCAAGGACAATCTTTTGCCAAGCTGACTGGAGTGTTGGGAGGTGAAGCGGCTGAGAACCGGTAGAGTGCCGCCCATAAGGGTGGTGGGGATGATAAGGGCAATAAAGGCAAAGATAACCCTGATCCCGGTGAGATAAAGTGGCGAGAACTCACGGCCCTGGGCTAGAAAGATATAGGCAGCCGGATATATTTTAAGAAGGAGCATGAAAAGGGCGGCGGAAAGGGCGATGCCGAGCTCAAGAAAACCATAGAGGCGCAGAGGTTTTTTGATGGCATCCACATGTCTGCCGATCAGATAGCTGCCCAGGGCCAAACCACCCATGAAAATGGAAAGGACGGTGGTCACAGCCAGATGGGTGCCGCCGAAAACCAGACTGAGGGAGCGCACCCAGACAACCTGGTAGATCAAGGCGGAGCTGCCTGAGAAAAAAAACATCAGGTAAACGAGGCTGGTAAAAAAAAGTCGCATACACTTCCCTCCCAAAGTTCACTGCAGCTATAAACTTGCGACTGCTAGTATAGCAAAGAGGCAACGAGCAGCTCTGTCGTGCTCTCTAAGGCCTCTTGCATATGGTAAAGTTGCTCTACCTGAAAATCTGGACCCTGTTGTTGTTTCTGTCGGCGACAAAGGCCAGGCCGTTGCCGTTCAGGCAGACGCCCACCGGGTAGTTGAGAAGCCCTTCAGCCCAGCCTTTGCCAGCTTTTTGGCCGCGGAAGGAACCATCTACGCCGAGAAGAACGATTTTGCCGCCATTCTGGTCGGTGACATAGAGATTGCCGCTATTGTCCGTGGTGATGTAGGTGGGGAAATTCATCCGGTCTTTAAGGCTCTTGGCAAGCGGGGTGAAACTCTCTGCGTCCTTGCTTGCCGTATGGATCCGGGCAGCAACACTGTCGACGGCATAGATAGTCCCGCTGTTGGCCACCACAAAATCGGCAAAGGCGGTTAACTCCTTGGGCAGATCGATCTGGCGAAGAAAATCGCCCCTGGCGCTCAGTACCAGGACACGGTTGCCATGAATATCGAGAATATAGACCTTGTCGTCCCGATCTATCCTGAAGCTTCTCGGCACAATATTTTCTTGATCAGGGACACTTTTCATCTCAAAATTCCCCAGAAACTGGCCATCAGCTGTCATCCGGACAATACGTCTATCTTTGCTGCTCAAGGCCCAGATTTCACCCTTGGAGGTGAGCTGGACCCGGATGGGGTTCTGGAGCTGGGAAAAGTGAATCTGGGCGACGAATTTCACCTCGTTACCCTCCAGTCCATAGTGGACAAGACGATTGTTCCCTGTGTCGGCAATGAAGATGCTGTCTGCCGTACAGGCAACATCCTCCGGGTGGAGAAGGCCTTTGCCATCGGTATCGCTGTAAATAGAGACCACCGGCTGGAATATGAGGGCCTGCTCGCAGACTGCTGTTTTGGTCAAGCAAAGGCCTAATGCCATAATAAGAATATGGATCACGACTGTACGCATGCGCTTACCTCCTGAATGCACTGTGGCAGGTAGTGCACATCTCTGTCTGCGACGGAGCATGCATCATTTTTCCATAGGGTGTTCCATGGGAACGGTGGCAACTCAGACAGTCCACCACAAGGTTTTCGTTGCGGGGATCTTTGTAGTCGTCACCTATGGGATGGGTGGAGTGCTTCTGCCAATCATGACAACTGGCGCAGACTTCAACAACTGAAGGCTCATTGAGCATTAGCACCTGATTTGCCGCATGCGGTGAATGGCAGGAGGTGCAGCTTCCCTCTGTTACTGGAGAATGTTTGGTCTCCACTGTTTGCAGCCATTGTACCGTGTCGCCATGACACTGGGCGCAGACCTCGGTCATCGGCTTTTTCAGCAGGCCATCCTGGGCCGAGGCGTGGGCTGTATGACAGTTCAGGCAGCCGACCCCATCGAGCATGGGCCAATGCAGCCGACTCTTGGCCAGATTTTCATTGATCATATTGCTATGGCAGCCCAGACAGAGTTTATATCCTTCAGCCTTAGTTTTGAAAGGCTCGGCAGCCGAGGATTCGTCATGGCATCGTTTGCACTGTTTCTTGGCAAAGGGCACATGCACCTTGTCGTAGAGCAGGCCTTTTTGGCTTGAGCCGTGGGGATCATGGCAGGAGGTGCAGCGTGCGCCTTCCACCGGAAAGCCGCCATGCTGTTTTTTAAAGACCAGCTTGCTGCTGTCGTGACACTTCAGGCAAAGGCCGGGAACATTCTCCTTAAGCAGAGTAAGGCCGCCAGCCGAGGCATGCGGGTCATGACAGCTGACGCAGCCCTTTTCCACCGGCATGTGTTTGTATTTTGCCGCAGCCACCTTGCTGCCCAGCTCCTTATGGCACTCAAAACACAAGGTCTTGCCGTTGTTGATCAGGTTGAACTTGTATTTTGCCGCATGGGGATCATGGCATTTTACGCAGGTGCCCTCAATGGCAACCTTATGGGTGCTTACGGCTTTCTCCGGGAAGAGATCGGTGTGACAGCTGACACAGATCTCACCCGCCTCGGCGTCGAGAAATTTGCCGTGCCTGGAGGCGTGCGGATTATGGCAGCCCGTGCAATCCCAGTTTTTTAACGGCGTGTGGATGAAGGGATTTTTAAGCATCTCTTCAAAGCTGTCATGACAGTTCAGGCAGTTTTTGCCTTTGGCCCCTTCTTTCAGATTGAACTTATTGTCGGCACCATGGGCACCAGACAACAAGCCAAAACAGAGGAGAAAGGCCAGGAAGGGGATGATGAAATCAGATCGTAGGCGCATGATTCGTCCTTTTTATTTTTTCTTGCCGATATGACACCCCTCGCAGTCTCTCTCTGCGAAAGGAGGATGAACGTTTTCCTTAAAAAACTTGGGGTCCTTTGAGGCGTGCGGATTATGACAGGCCACGCAGTTGATCACCGCTGCCTCGATATTGGCATGTGCTCCGGCAAACCCTTCGTCCATTAAATCATGGCACTCCCCGCACAGGCCGGGGACCGGCATACTGAGCAGGGTCTTGGCCGATGAGGAGTGGGGAAGATGACAGCTCGCACAATCGCTCTTGGCAGGAGAATGAACCTGTTCACTATCCATCTTGTCCTTCAGCTCCTGGTGGCAGACCAGACAGAGGTCTGGGCTCTCCGCTTTCAGGAGTTTGCCAAGCCTGGCCTGGTGAGGATTATGGCAGGAGGAGCATTGATCCGAAACCACCGGGGCATGCTTACTCTGGTCTTGTCCCACGGTCTCCATGAGGTCATCATGACACATGGCGCAGAGGCTGCCCTGCTTGTCGCTGGTCATGCCTGTGAAGTTGCTGCCATGGGGGTTGTGGCAGGTCAGGCATTCCCCATCACTGAAGGGTACATGGGCGTTTTCTTCGCCCATCTTTTTAACAAGAGCGCCATGGCAGCCAACGCAGAGTTTTGCGCCGGTTTTCTTGAGGAGCTTTTCATTTTGGCTGCCGTGTGGATTATGGCAGGCCTGACATTGGCCGTTGCTCACCGGACTGTGGGTGTGGCTTGTGCTGAATTCCTGCCGTTTTTCCATGTGACAGGTGTAGCAGACCACATCCATCCTCTCGTTGAACATATTTGGAAAGTTGGAGCCGTGGGGGTTATGACAGGTCGAACACTTTTCTTCCAGAAAGGGATAATGCTCAACCTTGGCCTTTTGGGCCTCTTTTGTTTTAGAATGACAGCCAAAACAAAGATCGCGGTCCTGGGCCAGGAGAAGTTTCTTGTGCTTTGCCGCATGGGGGGCATGGCAGGCCAGGCATCCCCTTTCGTCGTTCAGGGGCGCATGCCCGACGCTGACATGCGCCTCCTTGTCGACATGACATTGGAAACAGACCTTGTTGCCGGCCTGGGTCAGCAGCACCTTGTTTTCCGAGGCATGAGGGTTATGGCAGGAGAGGCAGGCGCCGGCCTGGAAGGGCTTATGACTTACCGTGCTGCCCTCTGACATGGATTCCGCATCATGGCATTGGCTGCATAATTCCTCCTCAGCCATGGTTACCTTGAACGGCTGATCTGAGTCGCCATCTTCATGGCAGGAGCTGCACTCCCCCTCGGCGACGGGGTTATGGACGCTGACCTTAAGGAGTTTGGCCTGGCTGGAGGAGTGGGGATTATGGCAGCCAACGCAGCTTTGACTCTCCACCGGATAGTCGCCATGCGCCTTTTTAAAGGCCGAATCATCCGCATCATGGCAGGATAGACAAAGCGCCATTTCCTGCTTAAGGAGAAGATTTTTCTCATTGGAGCCGTGGGCCGAATGGCAAATCTGGCAGCCTTCACTTTTTAAGGGCTCATGGACAAAATCTTTTTCAAACGTGTCCTTGCCATGGCATTGGAAGCAGAGTTCGTCATCCTCCATGTTTAGCAGGTTTTTGGTCTGGCTGGCGTGGGGGTTATGACAAATCGCACAGTTTCCTCTCTTTAAAACCGTGTGGACAAAGTCCTTGTCCATGCCGATCTTTTCTTTACTGTGACATTCGTAGCAGATCTGATTGCCCTGCTTTTTCAGGATCAGCTTTGGCACCACCCCATGCTTGAGATGGCAATCCTCGCATTTTTCCTTTTTGACCACCGGGTGGACATTCTTCATGGAAAGATATTTGTCGGCAAACTTCGTATGGCAATCCAGGCAACCTTTTTTGGCAAAGCCCATCTTACCGATGGCCGCAGCCGGTTGTCCGTCGAAGATCAGCCCGCCGCAGCAGAGAATCATAAACAGGGAGACAGCCACTTTTATTCCGTTCATATGTACCATTCGCATCGTTAACCCCAAGGCTCCAGTTGTGGATGGTGGATCG
>JBFFNX010000023.1:0-21012 GCA_041562995.1 Desulfurivibrionaceae bacterium | reverse complement strand
GGCCAGACCGGCAACGGCCTCCACGGCATTGACCCAGACCGGCGGCGTTGGCGGGACCTCGGTGCTTTCGGTGTAGTCCTGGTCGATGCGGGTGATTTCTTCTGAAAGTTTGCGGTGCAAAGAAGGGTAGCCCTGCATGTCGCGATCGACAACCTTGTCAACCCGCTGGAACTCCCTTTCGATGTCACGCTCAACCTTGAGCAGGCCCTCGGCCAGAAGAACTTCTCGGTTCCGGGTGTTGAGCCTTTTTTCGGCCTGCAACACAGAAAATGAGGCGAGGCGCAGGCCGTTTCTGATCACCCGGCAAAAAGAGCGAATGCTGGTGTGAGCTGGTTGGCGGGCAAAATAGAGCAAAACAATGACCGCGAGAATGGTGAGAATAAATACTGACGGATTACTTGTTGGCCAAAAACTACTCGTTGATGATGGCACGTGGTCTCCTCCTCTTAGTGTTGAGCCCCCGAATATAAGTTGGCGTAAAGAAAAATAAAAACCAACCTTTCCATTTTAGTTGCTCAAGAAAAGAACATCAACCGAAAAAAAGAGGAAGGACCTGTAGGGCCTCTCTGAGAGGAGATTTCTCTCTGTCTTCCGGCGCCCTGTTCTTCTTAGGCCTTGCGCGATTATTTTACGCACAACGAGGTGCTTGTTTAGTGAAAATGCGAAAAAGATTTTATTACTTTATTGCTCCTGGGCTGGGACAGCCCTCTTTGTGGTGGCCTGCTGAGCTCTGAAGAGAGATGGGTTCTCGCGGTGGTTAATTATGGTTATTCGGAAAGAGCGAGGCGAGGGCTTGGCTGAGCTCTTCCACCTTGTAGGGTTTGGGCACGACACTGCAGAAGCCGTACTTTTTAAAATTGGCCATGATGGGATCACTGGCATAGCCACTTGAGACAATCGCCTTGACCTCAGGGTCAATTTTTTGAAGCTGGGCAAGGGTCTCTTTGCCACCCATGCCGCCGGGTATGGTGAGATCCATGATGACGCCTGCATAGGGGGGGCCTTCGGTAAAGGCCTTTTGGTAAAGCGCAACAGCCATACGGCCATCGCTCACTGCATCACTCTCACAGCCCAGAAAATCGAGCATTTCGCAGAGAACCTCTCGGACGATGTCTTCATCGTCAAGGACGAGGATGCGTCCCTTTTGTGTGGTGGGCTGCTGGTAGGCATCTTTTGCAGGGACGCCCTGTTTTTCTGAGGCCGGCAGATAGATGGTGAAGGTTGTTCCCTGCCCCTGGACAGATTCCACAGTGATCAGGCCGCCATGATTGTGGATAATGGAGTATGAGATGGCCAAGCCCAGACCGCTCCCTGTTTTTTTATTGGTAAAATAAGGGTCAAATATTTTCAAGATATCTTCTTTGCTGATGCCGATGCCCTGATCCTGGAAGGTGATTTTGACATACTTGCCGTCTGGCAGATTGTAAATTTCGTGGTCACCAATGGTAATATTTGTGGCCTTGATGGTTAAGATGCCACCGTCAGGCATGGCCTGGTTGGCATTGATGGCAAGATTTTGGGCCACCTGGCCCAGCTGCCCCTTGTCAACTTCAACCGGCAAGAGCCCCGCCTCCATCTGATATTCGCATTTAACCTTGGAGCCTCGAAGGCTGAAGCTTGTTGCCTCTTGAAGGATTTCGGCAATGGCGGTGACGGTCTTGATGGGTTCACCGCCCTTTGAGAAGGTGAGGAGCTGCTGGGTGAGATTTTTGGCCATCATCGAGGCCTTTTCCGTCCTTTCCAGGCGTTCGTAAGCCTTGTCCTGGGGATTGACATACATTTTGGCCAGGGAGATGTTGCCAATGATGGCCTGGAGAAGATTGTTAAAGTCATGGGCAATGCCGCCGGCAAAAACCCCCACTGACTCTAGCTTCTGGGCCTTGATCAATTCCTCCTCCATTCTCTTTTTTTCAGTAATGTCATGGAAAATACACTGGGTGTAGAGGGGTTTGCCATTCTCGAATTTACAGATGGCATTACCTTCAATGATGACCTTCTTGCCGTTTTTGTTGGTGAAAACCGTGTTGATGTAATGGGTTTTTTCCTCGGCGAGAACCTTGCCAAAGGTATCCTGGCAATGGGCCTGGCAGTCTGGGGAGATGATGTCAAAGAGGGAGAGGCTCTCAATCTCCTTTTCGCTGTAGCCAAAGGTCTGGCGCCAGGAATTGTTGACATAGAGAAGCTTGCCGTCCGGGCGGACAATCTGGATAAGGTCGTGGGCATTCTCGAAGAGGTCGCGATACCTTATCTCGCTTTCCCGCAGGGCGGCCTCGTGGCGGCTGCGCTCACTTATGTCCCGGAAAAACCCCGTCATTCTGGTGGGTTTGCCATCTTGGAAATTGGTGGTGCATTGGCCCTCAACAATGATTTTGTGGCCATCTTTGGCGACAAAAATTGTCTCATTTCGGTCAATATTCTCGCCGGTAATGAGTTGCTTGAAGATGCCACGGCATGTGTCGCGGCAACCCTCATCCACTATATCCATGAGCTTGAGAGTTTTAAGATCCTCTTCGCTGTATCCCAGGGCGTTTTTCCAGGCCTTGTTGACATAAAGAAAAGAACCGTCCGGTTTGACGCTGTGGATAAGGTCCTGGGCATTTTCAACCAGTGAATGATATTGGTCATTATCATTTTCGAGAACTATCATGGCCTGGATGCGGGTGGCGGCTTCCTGTTCCAGGATTTTGTTCTTCAATAAAAGCTCTTCATAGCTGGGCTTGTCGGGCATTTTGTACTCGCAGGCGTAGGCAGGATTAGGATGCGTTTATTCGCTACGATTTCAGATCGATATGGTTCATTTTGTCACACTACACAGAGTGTATGAGGTCGGCACGCTTTTATTCAAGGAATTTCTTTGCCCGAGTCCTAGGTGCGGAAATTTTGGGGTGCACAGGGGCAGCAGTTGACCGCTGGTACCCTTTTCCTCTATTGTTGTCATGGATAGCATTTGGCGCACAGCCTGCGACACGGTGTGCGATTATCAGAGAAAATATCTCGGGATCGACAATGGACAATCATGTTGCGGCTGGTTCACGACAGGAGGCCATCTTTTTTATAAAGACCTTTATGGTGGTTGTTTTCCCCATTATCGTCTTGCTGCTGATCTTTCATTTCTTTATTTATCAGGGGGCGGAAAGGGATGCCCTTCAGCGTTTACGTACTCTTGAGGTCCACAGGGCCACCCTTCTTGCCGATACCCTGCGCGAGCATTTTGACTGGATTTCAGCCGATCTTAATTTCATCGCTAACCGCTATTCAGCCGCTGCCCTGGCCACCGAGCAGGCCGACGTGGCTCTGGCAAGTGTTGAGGATATCCTTCTTTTTTCCAGGGAAAAGAAGATTTATGACCAGATACGTATTATCGACGGCCAGGGCCGTGAAAAAATGCGCATAAATTATAATGGTGGTGCTGCCTATGCGGTGCCGGCGCATGAATTGCAGGATAAGATCCAGAGCTATTATTTCAATGATTGTATGGCCCTTGAACCGGGGAATATCTATGTTTCGCCGCTGGATCTCAATGTTGAGCATGGTGAGGTCGAGGTTCCCTTTAAACCTGTTATCCGCATCGGTAGAGCGTTGCTCGATGGGCAAGGCCGTAAAATCGCCATAATTCTTCTTAACTATGATGGCGACCATCTTCTCAAACATGTCAGTGATGCAAGGGCCTATCCCCACCATGACGAGTTCATGGGCTCCGGATCGACCATGTTGGTTAATGCGGAGGGGTACTGGTTGGTGGCACCTGACAAGGAGGATGAATGGGGCTTTATGTTTCCGCACCGCAAGGGGCGGACCTTTGCCAAGAGATACCCCAAGGAATGGCAGCAGATGGCTACTCTGGACAACGGCTATCTGCTCACAAAGGGCGGGTTTTTTACCTTCGCCACTATCCAGCCCCCTGTGGCCTCTCTTGGTAAGATAATTACCTTCGTCTCTGCTGAAAGGGTTAAGGCCATTGTGTATCGGCAAAGATCCACCTTGTACCTCCTGGCTTTTTTATTGGTGGCCCTGGCGACCGCTGTTTCTCTCTTGGTGGCGGTGCTAGCGCTTAGGCAAAAAAGGTATGCAGGGGAGCTTGAGCGCTCCGTCTTGACCGATCCCTTAACCGGTCTCTTGAACAGAAGGGCCTTTCAGGATCGCCTGGAGATTGAAACGGACCGGATTGACAGGTATGGCGGCAGATTGTTTATGATCCTTGGTGATATAGACCATTTTAAAAAGATCAACGATAGCCATGGTCATGATGCCGGTGATTTTATTTTGAAAAAAATCGCCAACACTCTTGCTGTCAATCTGCGCTCCACCGATGTCCTGTGCCGCTGGGGGGGGGAGGAGTTTATGATCCTGGTGAGTGGTTATGTCCAGGAGGACGGTGAAAAGGTGGCTGAGAAGCTGCGGAGGGCCGTGGAGGCGGAGGTTATGTGGTTTAACAACCCGCGGATCAAGGTCACCATGAGTTTCGGGGTCTGTTTTTACCGAAAGAAGATGAGTATGGAGGAGCTCCTTAGGTGCAGCGATGAGATGCTCTACACCTCCAAGCGTAATGGCAGAAATCAGGTGACGGCTGAAAGATTATAGCGATCTGGAGGCAAACTCTGCCATGCTGGCAAGGAGGTAGTCGATATCCTTTGCGGTGTGGGCGGCAGAGACCTGGAGACGGATTTCGTCGGCCTTGCGCGGTACCACCGGGTAGCTGAGCGGCGTCACCAGGATGCCCTTGGTAAAGAGAAATTCAGCCAGCGCCTTGTTGGTCGCGGTATCAGCAGTAACCACCGGCACAATGGGATGATCGCTGCTGATAATCTGATAACCAAGCTCCATGAGACCCTGTTGGAGATATTTGGTAAGGGCTTGCAACGTGTCCAGCCGTTTTCTGCCGTCGTCGCTGGCAACCAGTTGGACGCTTTTGAGCGCTGCCGCTGCTTCAGCAGGGGTGATGGGATTTGAGTAGATGTAGCAGGCCGCCGTCTCCCGCAGGTACCTGATGACTCTTTCCTCCCCTGTCACATAACCGCCGTTAACCCCAAAGGCCTTACCCAGGGTGCCGATGAGTAGATCGGCCGTGGCGCCGGTATATTCCTCTGTCCCCCTGCCTGTCTTACCAAAAACACCGACGCCGTGGGAATCATCAATAATGGTCAGGATTCCCTCGCTAAATGCGGCCGCATACTGTTTGCCCAGAGCTGTTATTGCAGCCAGGGGGGCATGGTCGCCGCGCATGCTGAAGATGCCGTCGCTGATTACCAGGACACGGCTGGCCTGGCCCACACTGTCTTTGATCTGGGCCTCAAGCTCTGCCATGTTGAGATGGGTGTAGATCTTTTTGGCCGCCGGTTTTGCCAGGCGCAGACCATTGATGATTGAGTTGTGGTTGAGTTCGTCGCTGATCACCACGGTTTCAGCGCTGATCAGGGGGGCCAGTACCCCCAGGACAGCAGCGTAGGCGCTGTTGAAGATCATGGCCGCCGGCCGGCTGTGGAAGTGGGCCAATTGCTCTTCGATGTCGACATGGGGTCGGCAGGTGCCGCTGATAAAACGCACTGCCCCCGGGCCGACACCATAGGCCCGGGCCGCCTGCTCAGCAGCGGCCAGAAGATCAGGATGGTGGGCCAGGCCGAGATAGGAGTTGCTGTTCATCCTCAGAAAGGGGGTTTGCCCCTGGCCTTTGACAAGGACCCGGGGGCCGTAACCGTCTTTGGGGGCAATAGTTTTTTCGATGACCCTTTCGTCGCCCTTTAAGATGCCTTGCAGGCGGCGGGTATTGAGCTCAGTCTCAAGGGCCTGGTGGAAAGTATTCATTTATTTTTCCTCAGTTTCTTTGCGCGCCCTGAGCTTGGTCAACATATCAAAGACCATGGCGTCCATGGTGAAATGTGGTTGCCAGCGCCATTCTCGGCGGGCCGCCGAGTCATCCATGGAGTGGGGCCAGCTATCGGCAATGGCCTGGCGCAGGGGGTCAATGTGGTAGGCCATGGTGAAGTCAGGGATATGGCAACGAATGGCGGCGGCGAGTTCTGCGGGGGTGAAGTTCATGGCCGTTATATTATAGCCGTTGCGATGGGTAAGGCTGCTGCCATCCGCTTCCATCAGGGAGATCGCCGCTCGGATGGCATCCGGCATATACATCATGTCAAGCCGACTGTCCGGTCTTAAAAAACAGCGATAGGTTTCGCCACGCAGGGCGGCGTGGAAGATCTCCACCGCATAATCGGTGGTGCCACCCCCGGGTTTGGTGACGTAGGAGATAAGACCAGGGTAACGCACGCCCCGGCAGTCGACGCCAAAGCGCCGGTAATAATAGTTACAGAGCAGTTCGCCGCTGAGCTTGGTGATGCCGTAGATTGTCGTGGGCTGCTGCAGGGTGTCTTGCGGGGTGTGGTCCCTCGGGGTGGTGGGGCCAAAGGCGCCAATGGAGCTTGGGAAGAAGACGGCACAGCCCTGTTCTCGGGCCACCTCCAAGACATTGGTCAGGCCGCCCATATTGACCTGCCAGGCCAGCTGGGGATGGGCCTCGGCCACCGCTGACAGCAGGGAGGCGAGATGAAAGATGGTGTCGATGTTGTGGTTGCGAACGACCTCCGTTAAGGCCCGGTGGTCGGTGACATCAAGGTATAAAAAAGGTCCCGATTCGCTGATGGCATGCGACGGTGGATGTTTGCGGCCCGAGGCAACTACCTGATCGTTCCCGTAGGCATTGCGCAGGGCTAAAGTCAGTTCCGAGCCGATCTGGCCGGTGGCACCGGTGATGAGAATACGGTTCATAGAACCCTCCTTGTATTCTCAAAGTATGGCAGGTGACTTGAGGCCCTGTCAATTTATGAAAACATGTCAGAAAAGACCCTAACGGCTGACATTAAGCGATGTGTTAAGCTGGAAGGACTCTGCGGAGCAGGGTATTTAAAAGGAAGCCCAGGCCAAAATCCTCTGGGGAGTTTTGACCTGGGTTCTGGAGCATTGTCATGAATTAGAAATCTTCAAACTCCTCATCATCAAAGGGGATGATCTCTTCGGCCTTTTTGTGCTGATGACTTTTTTCAGAGGAGGCCGACCTTCTTCTCGTTGTTGGAGCCGGCGCGGCCAGGGCCTTCTGTCTACTGGCAGCAAAGGGGCGGGGTGCAGGGGTAAGTGGCGCACTTTCGGAGAGTATCTGGCTCAACTGGCAGGACCCGGTGAGGATATCATTGAGCGATTCTACAATCCCTTCGAGGTGGTGGGCCTGGACTTTCAGTTCCTCGGAGGAGGCCGCCGATTCTTCGGCCGACGCGGCATTGGTCTGGGTGACGGATTCCATCTCAGTGATAGTGAGACGGATCTGTTCAATGCCCTGGGCTTGTTCGTGAGAGGCGGTGGAGATTTCGCTGACCAGGGAGCTTACCTTTTTGTTGGACTCTGCCACCTCGTTAAAGGTGTCGTTGGAACTCTTGGCAATGGCTTCGCCTTTTTTTACCTTGGCGATGGTGTCTTCAATAAGATTTGCCGTGTTTTTGGCCGCCTCGGTGGAGCGCAGGGCCAGATTGCGGACCTCTTCAGCAACCACCGCAAACCCGGCACCCGCCTCGCCGGCCCTGGCCGCCTCCACGGCCGCATTCAGGGCCAGCAGGTTGGTCTGAAAGGCGATCTCGTCAATGGTCTTGATAATTTTTGAGGTATCCTCACTGGCCTTGGAGATATCCCCCATGGACTTAATAAGTTCGGCCATGGACTCCGTGGCCCGCCCAGTGATCTTGGTCGTTTCTTGCATCAGGTTATTGGCCTGCAGAGAGTTGTCGGCATTGGCCTTGATCATGGCTGAGGTCTCCTCCATGGAAGAGGAGGTCTCTTCCAGGGCGGCCGCCTGTTCTGAGGCGCCGCTGGCCACGGCCTGGCTGGAGCTGTTAATTTCGCTGGAGGCATGGGCCACATTGGTGGTGGTCCCTTCCAGCTGATGGATGACGCCATAGAGACATCTGACAATGGAGGAGCTGGAAAGATAGAGAAAAAGACAGACCACCACCAGCAAAATGCCGCCGCCGATAAGCAGGCCCCAGGTGATGTTGTTAATCAGGGCAAGATCTTGGCTGGCATCGCGAACAAAGACCAGGGAGCCCTTGGTGGTTCCTGAAAAATCCTTGATGGGGACGCCGGTGATCAGGCGGCCATTGAACTCAAAGAATGTTTTTTTCTTGAGGGCCTTGCTTACAAGATCCGCGTTAATAAAGGAGTCGGTGGCCTCTTTGTCCGAAGAAAAAATCCGGACCGTGGCACCGGTCTGGGGGAGATTTTTTTCTTTGAGGTTGCGGGCAATTTCCAGCTCGGTGGTAAGCATGTACACCGCCACATTATCCGTTTCCAGAAAACGGGCCGTCTCAAAGATTTTGTTGAAATCAAGGAGGGCCTCAACCGAGCCGATCATCCTTCCTGAGGCGTTCATGATCGGCAGCAGGCCGCGGATGGCAAAGCCGCCCCGGCCTATCTCAATGCCGGTGATCGGTTTTTTGCTCTGGTTGACCTTGATCACCGTATTGCGGAAGTCAGAGAGGTCATCACCGCCATCCTTCTTGCCGGCGGCACGCCAGATGCGCAGGAAACTTTTGGCCGGCGGAAGATGGAAGTGGATCTTGAAATCTTTTACGCCCAGGGCGGAGCTGACACTGGCATGGATTGGTTCCATGCTTTTGCGTAACAAGGCCCGGCCTTCGGCCTCTTGGCCCTTTCCTGCCAGTTCATAGGCCTCCTGCACGCCCGGGGTTGCTGCCGCCATGGCTGCCAGGGTCAGGGCCTGGGTCTCCACACTGGCCAGGCTTTTTTCAGCCAGGCCGGATTGGCTGAGGGAAAGCTCATCAAGCTTGCTCTGCCAGAGGTGATTTTTGACCCAGAGGGAGGCGCCAATGAGAAAAAAGGTGGAGAGGAACATCAGGGTCAAGGGGATGACCATTACTTTGATGCGCAGGGATAGTTTCATCGTGATATCCTTATTTTTTTTCGATTTTTGTTGTCAGCCCATGTTGCGATGGTGAGCAAGGCAAGATTTTTTTGTTCGTTGCGAGCGGGGGCATGATGACCTTTTAAAGCGTGGCAGTTAGTTCTGCCAACTCTGCGCTGGAGAGGGCCTTGTCGATATCCAGGAGAATCTTGACGTCACCATCGACCTTGGCCATACCCAGGATGTATCTGGTGTCCACCTCGGCGGAAAAGGAGGGAGGAGGCTCTACCTGCTCTTCCTTGAAATTCGCCACCTCGGATACCCCGTCAACAATGATGCCGATGGTGCTCCCCTTTTTGTTAACCTGTTCGACCTCAATGACGATAATGCAGGTCCTTTCTGTATAGGGGGCGGCAGGCATGCCGAACTTTTGGCGCAGATCGATAATGGGGATGATGTGATCGCGCAGATTGATGACCCCCTTCATAAAGGAGGGCATCTGTGGCATCTCCGTGATTTTCATCATGCCGATGATCTCCTTGACCTTGAGGATCGGTAAGCCATACGCCTCTTCGGCGAGCATAAAGGTCAGGTATTTGCCGCTGGCGCTTTTTTCTGATTTTTCCATAAAGCACACTCCTTGCTCCTGTGGTTGAATTAACCTGTCTGGTGTGGGTCTGGTATTTTCTGAAGTTTATCTCTCTGTTCGTTACAACGTGCTTCCTGGGCACGAATTGCCAAGCATCTTGTCGATTACGGCTCCAACCTTTGTGAAATCATGGCGGGGGGAAATGTCTACAAAACGTGGGTGTAATCGATGCGCTTTGGCCATCTGGTTGGCATCGTTTGTGGCGAGAATGACGATGAGGCGGACATCCTCAAAGAGCCCCTGGCATTCGAGAAAATAATCAAGCTCTGCTTCCGAAGCTGTCATCAGGAGAACAATGTCACGGCTATGTATTTCTGAATGGATTTTGGCCCGCATTTGTTGGAGGTCGCCTAATGAATATAGCTGGTCGGTGTCGACCATCTTCTTCAGCATTGTCTCTAGTTTGCTCCTGGCTTCCCCCTTCTCTGTTGCGTAAAAAAATATCTTCATGCTGTCGCCGCCTCGCAGGGAATTAAGGTGTTTATGGGCACCGTTATTGGCAATGGACCATGTTGCTGCAGCTCTAGAAAAGCAACATGTGTGCCGTTGGGCGCCTTGGGCCTCAATAAGATGAAAAGCTGGTCAGGACTCACGGTGAGAAGGAGGTGTGGCTAAAGAGTATAGGATTTCCAGGGGCGCCTGGTGTAGCAGATAGGTTGCACCGTAACAAAAAGGTTACAGTGCAGAGGGGGGAGATGGATGACAACTGATAGTCAGGTCGACCTGTTGCCGCCCGCCTTGAGGTGCTGGAAACGGTGCCTGTATGGATGGTAGGAGAATGTCGGGAAGGGCGAGGTGGGGCGTTAGTCCTGGCTCGATTCAGTGCTCGCGATAGCATGCTTGGCAAGGAGCCGGTAAAAATGGGTGCGAGAGACGCCAGCCAGCTGGCAGGCCGCCGATATATTGCCTTGGCTCACGGCGAGGACCTGATACAGGTACTCCTTCTCAAAAGCGTCCTTGGCCTCTTGGAGCAGGAGTTGTTTCTGGCCGTCCGGGCTCGGCAGAGAGGGCGTTTTGGGTTGTCCTTTCTTGTCGAGGGCAGAACGGGCCTGATGGATCCGTAGTTTTTCCGGGAGGTGAGTGGCAAAAAGAGTGGGGGAGCGAAAGGCTGTGGCATAGGCCCGCTCAATAGCCTGGAACAGCTCTCTGACATTGCCCGGCCAGTCATAGGTTGTCAGGGTCGTCAGAAAATCGGGCCCAAAGCCCTTGCTCTCTTGGTCATGGCGTTCACATATTGCGCACATGGCATGGGCTGCCAGCTCCTTGATGTCCTCCCGCCGCTTTCTTAAGGGAGGCAGGTGAATGGAAAAGGCCTGAATGCGAAAGAATAGATCTTCGCGAAATTTTCCCTCGGCAATTCTCTCTTCCAGGTTGCGGTTGGTGGCGGCAATAAGGCGAAAATCACTGCTGATCTCGGTGTTGCTGCCCACCGGCCGGAAGCGCCGTTCTTGGAGGACCCGTAGAAATGATTTTTGGAGCTGGAGGGGAAGCTCGCCCACCTCATCAAGAAAGAGGGTGCCGCCATCCGCCAGTTTGATCAGGCCGGTTATGGCCTGGTCTGCACCGGTAAAGGCACCCTTGGCATGGCCGAACAGGGTACTTTCGATGAGGTTTTCCGGCAGGGAGGCACAGTCAACCACAATGAAATTTTTGGGTGCCCGCCAGCTGTTTTCGTGGATGGCGCGAGCAAATACCTCTTTGCCGGTGCCTGTTTCCCCAGTCAGGAGGACGCCCACATCGCTGCTGGCCGCCATGGCAAGCTGGTCCAAGCAGTGGGAAATGGCCGGACTGTTGCCGACAATATGCTTTCTTTTCAGGGCAACAGGTACCTGTTCAACCCGGCCTTTTTCCGTGCGGTACTGCAAGGCGCGGCTCAGATGGAGCCCAAGTTCTCTGGTGATGTGTGTCTTTTCCACATAACTCCAGGCCCCGCTCTTGATCGCCTTTTCCGCACCATCCTGGTCACCAGAGCCGGTCATGATCAGAATTTCCGGGGCAGAAGAGACGGCCCGGAATTGGGGGAGGAAATCAAGGCCGTTACCATCCGGCATATTTACATCCAGGAGGATGACATCATAGTTGCCAGTAGTCGCCTCATGGAGGCCATCCATGAGATTGTTCACCGCTGTGGAGGCATGGCCGTTGTGTTCCAGAAAGAGGGTAAGGAGATTGAGGATCCCTGGGTCATCATCAATGATAAGAATATCAGACATTATCTAAAACCTCGCGTACCTTGCCGGCTAATTGTTTTGTGGTAACGGGTTTCTTGAGGTAACTCTTGATGTCCATGGCCTGGGCCTCTTCTGCGGTGAAGACGGAGCTGTAGCCCGAGCAGATGATAATCGCCATCTCGGGTCGTATTTTGCGGATCTCCTGGGACAGTTCCGCCCCCGTCATTCGGGGCATGGTCTGATCGCTGATGAGCAGGTCGAAGTCTTGGGGGGCGGCCTGGAAAAGGGCCAGGGCCTCAAGGCTGTCCGTGGTTGCAGCTACCACATAACCAAGGCGTTCAAGTATGGATGAGAACAGGGTGACCATGTGGGGTTCATCATCAACCACCAGGATCCGCTCGCAGCCGGTGGGAAGCGGCTCTCCCTCTTCCTTTATTGCAGGGAGTTCACGCTCCCCAGCCAGGATCGGCAGATAGATATGAAAGGTGGTTCCCTGGCCAGGCGTACTGTCAACCTGGATAAAGCCCTTGCACTCCTTGACAATGCCATAAATAACGGCCAGGCCGAGGCCGGTGCCTTTGCCCGCCTCCTTGGTGGTAAAATAAGGGTCGAAGATTCTGGCAAGAGTCTCCTTGTCAATGCCGTGGCCGCTGTCTGTGACAGCCAGTTCGACAAAAGGTCCAGGGCCAACGCCGACCTCGGTTATTGTGCCGGCGCTTATTTCCCGGCAGGAGAGTTTGACGGCGATGGAACCCTTTTCGTTGTCCAGGGCATGGAAGGCGTTGGTGCAGAGGTTGACAACAATCTGGTGAATATTGGTGGCATCGGCCAAAATCATGCCACAGTGAGAGTCGATATGCTCCTTGAGCTCAACCGTGGACGGCAGGGACGAACGCAGCATTTTTAAGGCCTCTTTGACGATAAGATGAGGCTGCAGGGGTAGAAGTTGATGATCCGCCTTACGGCTAAAGGTGAGGATTTGTTTCACCAGCTCTGCGGCTCGGTTGGCTGCTAGCCCGATTTGGTTGAGGTAGCCACTTATTGCATCATGGGCGGCAATCTTTGATTGGCTGAGTTCTGTGAAGCCGAGAATGACACCCAGGATATTATTGAAATCATGGGCGATACCGCCGGCCAGGGTGCCGATGGCCTCCATTTTCTGAGCCTGCTGCAGATTTTCTTCAAGTTTCTCCTTTTCAGCCTCCGCTCTTTTCCGTTCACTGATATCAATAATCATGGCAACATAGACCTTGCGGCCATGATAGTTCGAAGGTTGGAGGTGGACCTCAACCGGGTAGGTGGAGCAATCTTTGCGCTGGTGGATTGTCTCGAAAATGAGACGTTTATCTTGGCCGGCAATGAGGGGCTGCATCATTGCCAAAAAGGTTTCGGTGCTCAGTTCCGGCTTGATGTCCATAGGGGTCATCAGGCCTAGTTCTATCGCGTCATAGCCGAGGTTCTTCTGAGCCCCCTTGTTGACCCGTAGGAATTGAAGAGAGGCGGCGTCGAAGATATATATCTCGTTTAACGAGTCTTCGATGATCTGGTCAAAACTGGTCATCTGTCGGTTAAGGGAATTCTGCAATTCTTGTTGGGAAAGGGTGAGAGCCCTATTCATCCTTGCAATGTGCAGAGATACAAACAGAGAGGCGCAGAGCACCAGGGCGGCGCCTAAGAGCAGGAGCCAATATTTTTTAAGGACATCGGCAAAATGTATTTTGCCAAGATCCTCGTAGGGCCAGACGTGCAGTTCTTGCAGGCATTCACGGACCGACTGGTATTGGTGGGGAATGGTCCAGCCGGCAATATGGGCGGCTTGGGCGGCCTCGCTCGTTGCCGGCATATCGTAGAGGATATGGGCCACCGCCTTGGCAAGATCTTCCGGGGTGTGGTTGAGCTTGGCAAAGGGCCATTCTGGATAGAGATGGGTGGAGCGGAGATAGGGGAATTGCTCATAGACCGTCTGGTGAATAAGGTCATCATGCGAGTGGCCGGTGCTTACATGTGAGAAGGGGACAACTTCAAGGTCGGACAGAGATATCTTGTCTTCAAGGGCCATGCGTTCCAGGGTGTCGGTGCGCACCGTGCCGGCATCGACCTTGCCCGCTAAAACGCCATAAACTACGGCATCGTGGGTGCCGGCAAACTCAAGGGCGTAGAAGTCATCGTTCGGATTAATGCCGTGTAATTGCAGTTCCCGCAGGGCCGTGAGCCAGCCCCCGAAAGAGTGACGATCGACGGCCAAAAAGCTTTTGCCCTTTAGGTCAGCAAGGGAACGAATGTCCTTACGGTCCGCCTTGTGAAAAATGACACCGCCAAACACCGGTGCCTGCTCTTGCTGGAGCAGTGTTTTCATGGTTGCCACGCAACTGGCACCATAAACGGCCTCCAGACCGGCGAACATAGCTGAATTGCTGAGAATAAAATCGATCTCTTGCCGGCTTACAGCCGGGATGATCTCATCGAAAGATAAGGGGACAAGGGTAAATGAATAGCCGGGAATACGGGTAGTTAAATATGCGGCCGTTGGCAACCATCTCTTTATGCACAAAGAGGTGCCGCGTTTTGCCAATACCCCGATTTTAACCTCAATCGTTTCAGGCTGCGAGAAGGCAAGGCCGGGCAGGAGGAAAGATGAACATAAAGCCAAGAAAGAGTAGGCAATGATGAATTCTTTGCACCGTGACGTGGCCATTTTGTCTTTCTTTGCCCCCTTGCAGATAAAAAATATATTTTCTGTAAAAACCAGAACTTATAATTGCATTATTGGGCTACGCTTGTCTATTTCTTTGGTGAATTATTTCAAGGAGGTACTTTGTTATTTAAGAGGCGACTTTTTCAGGACAAAAAAAAGCCCGTAACGAATAAACGTTACGGGCTTAAGAGTACAACATGGTGCCGAAGGCGAGAATCGAACTCGCACGGCCGTGGGCCACTACCCCCTCAAGATAGCGTGTCTACCAATTCCACCACTTCGGCATCAATTCTTATGTCTTTTAATGACCTGCAGCCTCTTGGCTTACTGGTGCAGGCTGTTCAGCTTGGCCAGTGAGGTCGGCGGTAGGCTGAATGGTTTTTTCTATACCACTTTCATTTTGGTTTGGCACGGAAATTTGTTTCATCACCGAGCTTGAAGAATCATTGGCCGAGATATAGGCCAGGGCAAGGCTGGTGAGCATGAAGATAACCGCTGAGGCAGTGGTTATCTTACTTAAAATGGGCATAGGGCCGTCAGCGCCAAAGACTGTCTGGTTGGAGCCGCCGCCAAAGGTTGCGCCCATATCCGCACCCTTGCCCTGCTGGAGCAGAACGATGCCGATAAGAAACAGGCAAACAAGAATGTGGATGATAATGAGGAGTGTGGTCATATTTTTTTACTGAGTTTCAAAATGTATAATGCGTTGAAATGAAACCGCCTTGAGAGCGGCACCGCCAACCAGAGCGCCATCAATATCGGTTTGGGACATGAGTTCATCGATATTACCCGGATTGACCGAGCCACCATACAATATTCTTATTTGCTGGGCAATAGCTTTGTCAAAAATATCAGCGAGCAGTGAGCGGCAGAAGGCATGAGCCTCCTGGGCTTGGGCTGCAGAGGCGGTCTTGCCGGTGCCGATGGCCCACACCGGTTCATAGGCAACAATAAGCTGCATGCCGCTGGTGAGGCTGACCCCGGTAAGGCCCTGGCGCAGCTGTCTTTCAAGAACAGCCATGGTGGTGCCCGCCTCCCTCTCTTCAAGGGTTTCCCCGATACAGAGAATGGGAAGGATGCCAAAATGCAGGGCACCCAGGAGCCGTTTGTTGATTAGCGCATCACCCTCGCCAAAAATTTGGCGGCGCTCTGAATGGCCGATGATGGCCATGGTGGCGCCAGCCTCTTTAAGCATGAGCGGTGAGATTTCACCGGTGAAGGCCCCTTTTTCTTCCCAGCAGATATTCTGGGAGGCAAGGTCGATACCGGTACCTGCCAGGACGTTGCCAACGGCATGTAAAGCCGGTGCCGAGGGGGCCAGTAGCACCTGGCGGCCGGGTGGTGGAGGTTCAGCGGCAATGGCGCGGGCGAGCTCTGTGGCCTCGGCAACGGTGGTAAACATCTTCCAGTTGCCGGCCAACAGGGGGGTTCTTTCCATGGTCATTCCTCGCTTAGGCTTTATTGTTTAAGGCTACAACACCGGGAAGATCCTTGCCCTCCATGAGCATGAGAAAAGCGCCACCGCCGGTTGACATGTAGGAGATATTGTTGCTCTCGCCGGCCTTGTGCACCGCCACATCGGTGTCGCCGCCACCGACTATGGTCAGGGCATGGGAGGCGGCAACATGGGAAACCATGGCCATGGTGCCCCGGGAAAAGGCGTCCATCTCAAAGGCACCCATGGGGCCATTCCAGATAATGGTCTTTGCCGATTCCAGGGCCTCGTTAAATAGGGTGGTGGAGGCTGGACCGATGTCAAGAATCATCCATTCGGCCGGGACCTCTTGGGCTGTGGTCTGCTTGGTTTCGGCATCGGCGGCGAATTTGTCGGCGACAATACAGTCCACCGGCAGATAGAGCTTAACGTTCTGCTCCCGGGCTTTGTCTATCAGGCTTTTGGCGGTTTCAACCAGGTCTTCTTCCACCAGGGATTTGCCGACCTGGTAGCCCATGGCCTTGAAAAAGGTGTTGGCCATGGCGCCGCCGATAATCATCTTGTCCACCCGATCCATGAGGTTGCGCAGGGCGCCGAGCTTGCTCGAAACCTTGGCGCCGCCGATAATGGCCACCAGCGGCCGCCGGGGGTCGGCAACGGAGCGGTGGAAATAATCCATCTCCTTCTGGAGCAGGAAACCGGCAGCACAGGTCGCCACATGCTCGGTGATTCCAACCACCGAGGCATGGGCCCGATGGGCAACGGCAAAGGCGTCATTAATATAGATGTCGGCAAGCGCGGCAAGTTTCTTGGCAAAATCGGCGTTGTTTTCCTGTTCTTCATTGTAGAAACGCAGGTTCTCAAGAAGGATGACGTCTCCTGGTTGCATGGCCGCAACCATTTCTTCCACCTCCGGGCCGATGCAATCGGGGGCCAGTTTGACCTCTTTATTGATCAGGCGGCCCAGGCGCTTGGCCGCAGGGATCAGGCTGAATTTGTCCTGGCGCTGGCCCTTGGGGCGTCCCATGTGAGACATGATAATAATTTTTGCATGCTCATCCAAGGCGTGATTGATGGTGGGCAGGACGCCGCGGATACGGGTGTCGTCGGTGATATTGCCCTGGCTGTCCAGGGGAACATTAAAGTCAACGCGGATAAGAAGTTTTTTGCCTTTGATGTCAAGATCGCGGATATTTTTCACAAAAATTCTCCAGATAAAAAGAGAGGAAAGAACCAGGGGTTAGGGGGCTAGAATATGCTATTCTTGGTGCAGTCTCATGATAATAGCATCCTCCCTGGGGGAGGTGTAGTATTTTTTTCGGAGACCACAGGGGCTGAAACCGAATGATTGATAAAGTTTTTGGGCCGCCAGGTTTGAGGCGCGCAGCTCAAGAAAGGAGGAACGGCCGCCCTTTTTTTCGAGAAAATCAAGGGCATGGCCAAGGAGGCGGTGGCCGATATGTTGGCGCTGGAAGGCCTTGGCAACGGCAATTTTATGGATTTCACCTTCATCAAGCAGGACCTGACCACAGATATAACCAGCCAGGGCATGGCTCTCTGCTAATCGGGCGATAAAATGCCAGCTGTAACGCTGGTCTAGAAGGCTTTTGAAATGGGAGGCAGTCCAGGGGGACAGGTTCTCACTGTCAAGCTGGACCGCCTCAGCCACATCATCTGGTGCCATAACGGTTATGCTGATGTCGATCACACCATCTGGTCGGCAATGGAGACAGTCCGGTCGGCCAGCATGTTGGTGTAGCTGCCCAGTTCATTATCGTACCAGCCGTAAATGACGGCTTGGGTCACCGGCACATTGAGAAAGTTGGGTTCGTTTTTGTCACCTTTGCCGGCGCAACCCAGGCGATCCATATTGACCCGGATGGCTGCGGTGCGGGTGTGGGTTTCGGTGCCCTCAATAATGGTGGCAGCAGCCGGGGTGCCGATGATGTCGCCGGATACGTTCTGCTCTTCCGAATAGATCAGGTAGGGGTTGTTTTTGCTAAAATCCCTGTAGGTGCCATTGATCTTGGCGCGGTTGATAGGGTCTTCCAGGGTGTCCTGCAGGTTGAGAACCAGGACAATGAGCGAGCCGGTGGAGGTCGGGATTCTAACCGACTCTGCCATGAAACCGATATTCTTCATCTCGGGGATAACCAGGCGCAGGGCCTTGGCTGCGCCGGTGGTGGTGAGGATGATATTGTTCAAGATGGAGCGGTTCTTGCGCAGGTCTGAGGCCCCGGTCTTGGGCAGGGAGTCAAGGACCTTCTGGCTGCCGGTGGCCGCATGCACGGTCACCATGGAGGCAGAGAGAATGTTCTCGGCACCGAACTGATCGAGGAGGGGTTTTATCATATAGGAGAGGCAGGTGGTGGTGCAGGAGGCCGCTGAGATAAGGTTATGTTTGGAGGGGATGTAGTCATCGCCATTGATGCCCATAACCGTGGTGATGGCGTCATCCGGCATATCCAGGCCCTTGGCAGCGATCTTGAAAGGCGCGGAAAGAATAACCTTCTCGGCACCGCCCACCTGATGGCCGCGGAAGGCGCCGTAACCGGAGTCGGGGTCAGCAGTGGGGTCGGTGAAAACGCCGGTGGTATCCACCACAATGCGCACATCGTTTTCTTTCCACTTGATGTCCTTTGGGTTACGGGATTCGCGCAGAATCTTGACCGGCATGCCGTTGACGGTCATGGTGCCTTCGGCATGATTGATGTTCTCAATAACCCTGCCCCCTTTCCAGCCGTGCAGAAAATTGCTGAGGCGGCCGTAGGAGCTGTCCTTTTCAATACAAGAAGCCAGATCTTCAAGGCTCTGGCCGATTTCGCGGCCTGTATTGGCCACAATGCCGGAAAAATGTTTGCGACCTACATGGTGCCAGAGTGATAGTTTGCCGATACGGCCGAGGCCGTTTAACCCGAGGTTCATCTGGTTAAATCTCCTTTTTTGCTTTAGGGAGGTGTCCGCAGTGGGACAAAATATTCATTAAAAGAATCTCTGCAAATTTCAGGACCGCAGAGATAGGGGACTATAAATAAGGATGATTTTGAGTGCAAGTAAAACTATGTGGTTTTGCGAAAAACCATGCCACAAAAGGGTTTTACGCCCGTATGATTACCGGGGTATGTTCATAACTCAAGGTTGGACAGGTAACGTTCGCCGGTGTCTGGGAATATGACAACCAGGAGCTTGTCCTTGTTTTCTTGTCGGTGCGCCACGCTGAGAGCAGCGTGGAGGGCGGCACCGGACGAGATCCCGGCCAGGATCCCTTCCTGCCGGGCAAGCTTGATGGTCAGTTCCACCGCCTCCTCAGAGGGGACCTGGATTACTTCGCTCAAAACCTCCTGGTTTAACACGGTAGGAATGAAGCCGGCACCAATGCCCTGGATACGGTGGGGGGATGGCTTTTCGCCGGCCAGCACTGCCGATTCTGCTGGTTCAACGCCGATAATCTGCACCTTGCGGCGCTTACTGAGAACCTCGCCGATGCCGGTGATGGTGCCGCCGGTGCCGATCCCCGCGACAATAATATCTACTTTCCCTTCGGTGTCATGCCAGATCTCCTCCGCTGTGGTGCGGCGATGGATTTCAGGATTGGCCGGGTTGTCGAATTGCATGGGCATATAGGAGTCTGAAATTTCCGTACAGATCTCCTCTGCCCTTGCAATGGCGCCCTTCATGCCCTCCGCGCCAGGGGTGACAACAAGTTCAGCCCCCAGTAACCTAAGGAGTTTGCGGCGCTCCTGGCTCATGGTTTCCGGCATGGTCAGGATAAGGCGAAGCTTGCGGGCTGCGGCTACGCTGGCCAGGCCGATGCCGGTATTGCCCGAGGTCGGTTCGATAATGGTGGTGGCAGCCGTGATTCGCCCCTCCTGTTGTGCGCTATCAATGAGGCTCACGGCCAGGCGGTCCTTGACTGAGCCGCAGGGGTTGAAACTTTCAAGTTTTGCCACAATGCGGGCATGACATCCCTTGGTAATCCGGTTCAGGGCAACCAGGGGGGTGTTGCCGATGGTGGCAGTGATGTCGGGGTAGATGGTCATAGGAATCCTCATGTTTATGGAGAGTTTCTCACTCTGAAAAATGAAGGTCAAGGGATATTCCCTGGGCGTCTCCATTCATAAAAAAATATAGGGCAGGGGTATGGTCTTTGGTATAAGGAGGAGTAAATTTAACTTCTTAGTTAGTAATTATTACTATATATCTTGAAAACGACAAAGGTCTCTGGTAAATATTCTGAGGTGCTAAAACCTTAATAACGAATATCCAAAAATTTAAATAAGAGGAGATAGATGATGAAAGACGGTGAAAACGGTGCAGTACAGCAGAAAGATGGGAGTTATGCCATTGTTCCCCATTTTCCCCTTGGTTTAATCACCCCCAGTGATCTGCGTAATGTCGCTGATGTGGCTGATAAGTACAAGGTGCCTATTCTTAAGATCACCAGTGCCGCCCGCATTGCCATGGTGGGTTTCAAGGAGGAGGATGTTGAGGCGGCCTGGGAAGAGCTAGAGCCCGGTGTTGGTCATGCCATCGGCCTCTGCGTTCGCTCTATCAAGGCCTGTCCCGGGACCACGGTGTGCCGCCTTGGCAAGCAGGACGCCCTGGGACTCGGCTTGGCCTTGGATAAGCGTTTTCACGGCTTCGAGTTGCCTAATAAATGTAAAATGGGTGTTTCCGGCTGTATGAATAACTGCGCTGAGACCCCGGTTAAAGATCTGGGCTTTGTCGGTAAAAAAGATGGCTGGACTGTTTTGGTCGGCGGCAATGCTGCCTCCCGTCCCCAGCTTGCGGTTGAGCTCTGCGCGGGGCTCAACGATGAGCAGGCCCTTAATCTCGCCGAAAAAATTCTTAATTATTTTAAGGAGAACGGCAAGAAGTCAGAGCGCGTCGGTCGCTTTATCGACCGTATCGGTTTTGATCAGTTCAAGGCCGCTGTTTGCCCGGAATACCTCTAATCGTAAGAGGGGTTGATTTGCCTTGGAGTCCTTTGGGCTGCGGATAATCCTGGTTGACAAATATAATTTTGCTGCTATATTATCTTGGTTTTTCGAAGTGCAAGATGGGCCTATAGCTCAGTTGGCTAGAGCCACCGGCTCATAACCGGTAGGTCCCTGGTTCGAGTCCAGGTGGGCCCACCACCTTTTTTTTGCAAGAAAT
>JBFFNX010000022.1:0-21065 GCA_041562995.1 Desulfurivibrionaceae bacterium | reverse complement strand
TGTCTCCGGCTGGCACGTCGGTGTTAGGACCGATGTGGCGGCTCAGCTCCATCATAAAACTCTGGCAAAACCGCATGACCTCATTATCAGACTTACCCTTGGGATTAAAGTCGGAACCGCCCTTGCCGCCCCCCATGGCCAGGGTGGTCAGGCTGTTTTTAAAGACCTGCTCAAAGGCCAGGAATTTAATGATACCTAGATTGACCGAGGGATGAAAACGTAGCCCGCCTTTATAAGGACCAATGGCACTATTCATCTCTACCCGGAAGCCTCGGTTAACATGAACCTGCTCCTGGTCATCCATCCACGGCACCCGAAACATGATAACCCGCTCCGGCTCGGTGATGCGTTCCAGCACAGCCGTCTGTCGGTATTCAGGGTTCCTGTCGAGCACCGGTTTCACCGATTCCAAAACCTCAGAAACAGCCTGATGAAATTCCCGCTGGTTGGGATCCCTTTCCTTAATCATGGTCATGATGGGCATACGTATCCACTCTGCAACAATAAGATTCTCTTTGACTGGGCCAAAGGTAGCCCTCACCCTGGCCATCGCTGAGGGAGAGGCAAGACAATGTAAAAAAAAACCTCAATCCACCATGGGCAGATTGAGCTCCTGTTTTTCAGCAACATCCACCAGCATCAAACATTCCGAATCACTGCCATTAATCTTCATCAAGATGTTTGGGTTAATGCGGACGTGTTTTAGATACTGGGTTTCATTAATCAGTTCCTGCCGGGCCAACCAGACGAGATCAAAGCGGCCCTGCCCTTCTGATATAGTGATATAGGGAATACCCAGGGAGGTTATATTCTGGAAAAAATGGGAGCCCTGGGAGGGATCTGCCTTAAACTCTGGGGGTCGCAACTCGACAATGGCGCGCACCCCGGAAATGTTCTGCCATTGCACCGGAATACCCAGCCAGGGATCCGCTGAGCCCCAGCGCCCTGGTCCGGCCAGAAGATAGGGGCGTTGCTGGCTCTCCAGTTCATGATTTACCCTATGAATATCCAGCGCGATCTCCCGGGTCTTAGCCGGATCAAACTGCTCAGGCTTGACAAACACCACATCAGCAATGGTTTTTATAATGCCATGGCCCAAACTTTCCGTGGAGTGACAAAAGGCCAGCTGGCGCTCCTCATTGCTGAGTTCCACCTTGTACTGCTCACCGCTCTTGACCATGGGTCGCATCTGCAGGACATAAAGGGTGCTTTGTGATGGATCAGGATCAAGATCAACGGCAAACTCTATTTCAGAGGGACAGCCCAGACCATCTCGCGTGAGCTGTAAAATGACGGCAAGGGCCTTTGGCAGGGCAAGCAATTTATGTTTGAGGATCCGGGCAAAGGTCAACACCTTCATACCCGGATGATTGCCGTCACGGATACGCTCCTCTTCCGGGAGATAGGTGGAGGAGAGCATCTGCACGCTAGGGTCGTCCCCGGCCTCCTCCACCTCTCTTCGCACCAGACAGGCGCTGTCATCGGCAGAAAGGACGGCGTCATTATTGTCCAGATCTAGGCAGTAAAAAAAGCGCTGACAGTTTTTAAGGATATCTTCCACCGCAGAAAACTGCGGCATGATCTTTGGGAATTTGGGTGAAAACCGGAGTGATTTCTCACCATCAACCACCGTCTTGCCCAAGCCCAAGGCCAGATGGACTATGCCCTCATCGGCCTTCATATAAGAAACCGGATAATAATTATACGATTGGGCCACTCCAGACATGGCCGGATAAAAATATTTACCGGCTTGCCGTCCTACCATTTCTTGGATGATAACCGCCATGGAATCCTTCTCATGGGCGGTGCGCAGCGAACGAGAAAAGGCCTGAGGACCAGCAAACCAGGTGGAGGCCCATACCAGTTTCACGGCATCCTGAAACATCTTAAAGCGGATCCGGAAATCAGCATGGTTGTTGGCCAGCATGTACGTCTTATAGAGGCCAGCATAGGGACGAGCATGGCCATCTTCCAAAATACTTGACGACCGGATGGTAAACGGCCCCTTCACCTTGGTCAAAAAGGCGCGCAAATCACGGATGAGCCAGGCAGGCAGTGGGCAATCAAGAAAGGAGCGGGCAATATCATCATCACTTTGCTCCCCACCGACAAAGTTCAGACTGTTTTCCGCGACAAAATCATCAAAGCCATCGGAACCGATCACCGTGGTTTTCGGGAACTCCACCTTGAGGCTGAGGTCATGAAGCTCCTGACAGCGCGGCAGGACATTGGCCATAAAGGCGAGGCCCCGGGCCTTGCCCCCCAAGGAACCACCGCCAATCTTGACGAAATCCATGACATCAGGATCAAATTCCGCCACTGAAAACTGGACAACCACCCCTTGCTGGCGATGGCGGCGCAACTCATGGACACAGCTAACGAGAAAGGAACGCACCTCAGCCGTGGAGGCAAAATCAGAGACCTTGGCCTTTCTGATCTTCAGGGCAAGCTCAACCTCGGAGCGGGCCATAATCCAGTTGGAAAAATGATTGTTTTCAGCATGATAGAGAAGAGAGGCCTCCGGAACAGTTGCCAAACAGTGCTCAAAGGAACGGAAATTTGTGGCCCAGGCCGTCATTTTGCCATCCGGCAGGCGAAAAACAAAATCTCCGAATCCAAGATGGTTCAGAAAAAAAGTATGGATATTCTGCTCCAGGCCTACAGAATTTTTATCAATAAACCCGACGCCAATCTCATCGGCCTTTTCTTTATTTGCCGGCTCTGAGCTCAAAAGCAGCAAGGGAATATCAGGCCTTTCCTCGCGAATCATGGCCAATAGACGGACGCCGGCCAGGGGATCCATCTTGCATTTGCGCAAAAAGCGAACATCGGAGATAACGGCAAAGACATATTCGCGATAGCGCTCGTAGAGTTCAACAGCCTCTTCAAAATTAGTGGCCAGGAGAATCTTGGGCCGGGCCCGCATCTTGAGAAGACGATGTTCCTGGTTCAGGCTTTCATCAAGAACAGCCTGGGTCTGCTGCACCACCTTTTTATAAATATGAGGGAGAAAATAGGAGGCATAATGGGGGGAATCCTCCACGAGAATGAGCACCCTGACCATGGCCTTGGCCGTATCAACAGCCACATTGAGATGATCCTCAACATTCTTGATGATGGCAAGAAAAAGGGCAGGATTGGAGGACCAGATAAAAAAATGGTCAATCTCATTGCCACAGGTAATGGGCTCAGGCCCTAAATGTGCCGACTCCATGGAATGGGCCAGGAGGACAACCGGCACATCGCTGTACAGGCGCTTCACCTCTTTGGCGAGCTCGGAGCCGTCCATATCATTGACCTGAGGCATGGTTATCACCAGGTCATATCTCTTATGGCTAAGGAGCTCCAGGGCCTCCTTGGCGCTTGAGGCCCATTTCAGGAGGGGGGGGTTACTGAGATTGAGGCCATGGAATTCATTGATGATGCGGGAGGCGATACTGCCGTCCTCCTCCATAATAAAGGCGTCATAGGGGCTTGATACCAAGAGGATATCGCGCACCTTCTTGGCCATAAGCTCATGAAACACATTAAAATGCTGATCAACCCCGAGGTAATTTTCCATGGCATAAGGAGAAAGTGGTTATGTTTTACAGCTCCTTATAACTATAGCAAATGGCTTCATTTATTGGGTTTTTAAAATATATCTTCTGTGAAGAAATAAAAAATCTTACTTATGGTAACCGGAACCAGCATTAATTGAGTAGGCCCGGTAGAGCTGTTCGGCCAGGAGAAGGCGGGCCATATCGTGGGTAAAGGTCATCTTTGACAGGGACAGCACAAGGGATGATTGACTGAGGATCTTTTCACTGACACCCAATGGGCCGCCAATGATAAACGTCATGCCCCCAGTCCCTTGGTTTTCCAATTGATGAATGGTCTTGGCAAGTTGCTCTGAACTAAGGGCTTGACCGTGGGGGTCGAGGGCAACCAGATAGCTCCCGGTCGGGATACGCTCCAGGAGAATTTCAGCCTCGAGATCCTTATCGCCACTCTTGGCAGCCATACCCCGCATCTTGACTTCGACAAGGGTGGCCTTGGTGTAGCGGTTTAAGCGTTTCAGGAATTCATCCACTCCCTGCTGGATGTAACTTTCCTTTGTTTTACCGGGGACCAGGATGGTGATGTGCATGACGGAAAGCGCCTTCAGGGAAAGAAGTAAAAAGATATGTCAACCACAGCGTCCATAGAGACATCTAGATGTAATAAAAGATATTCCCCTACAATCTCTGTGCTGAAAGGATGATTTCTCAGGGTCAATTAGAAATGCTGCTTTTTTAAGACCTCACGCAGTACTTCGCAGAAACGTTTATAACCCAACTCTTTTTTGATACCGGGACAGGAACTGCTAATGGCCGTAAAATTGGCCTCATCAGCAAGCATACTGGGATGAATGGGCCACTGGCTGCAACGCCAGGGCTTACCCTGATGAATGGTACAGCCGTTATCAAAGAAGATACAATGACCATCAACGATTTTCATCTGAATAACATTGCCGGTAACGCGCAGGTATTTCTCCTTCACCTCATCAAAACCCATACCGAGATGAGTGCACATCCTTTCCACATCCTTCTCGTCCAGTGAAACGGTTGTTTCACCATGACAGCAATAGCCGCATTGCTGGCAATCAAAAATATCAGCCTCATCCACCATTATATATACCAGTTTGAATAATTAGAAATCGTGCTCTGAGCAGCCACAATCTGCCGCAAACGTGCCAAGTTAAGGTGAACCTGATACCATAAAGAGCAGATGAGCTCAAAGAAAATATGGTGGGATGCCCTTAGGCATTGCCGGGAATATCGGCATAAAGGGCAATATCAATACCGTGTTTTGCGGCCACCTCTTTCCACATGGAACCTGCAGGACGGGGGAAAAGATCAGTGGCAGCGGCCGGCAGAGTAAGCCAGCCTTCTCCACACAACTCCTGCTCCAACTGTCCAGGCCCCCAACCGGCATAGCCCAGGGCAAAAAGATAATGATCCGGGCCTTTGCCGTTTACCACATCCAGCAGCAAGCGAGGATCACGACTGAGATAGACCTGGTCCATCACCCGCTGACTTTGGTCGGCGGTATAATCATCGCTATGGAGAATAAAGGCGGATTCGCCATCCACAGGACCACCGAAGAAGACCGGTGGCAGCGGAATATCAGCAACAGCCATATCCAGATTTTTAAAGACATCGAACATGGAGAAATCAGCAAGGGGCTGATTCACCACAAGACCCATGGCGCCATCAACAGGGTCATGGGCGCAGATTAAAATCACACATTTCATAAAACGCGGATCATACATCTGGTTTGTGGCCACCAAAAAATTTCCCTGTAAGCTCTCCATTCCTGCACCCTAATCCTTTTTTACCAGCCAACCCAAATGATAATAATCATTTATCATAAAGTATCATCTTCAGGAAATAGCCGTCAAGAAGTGGCCTGGCCCACAAAGGCAAATTCAGGGCAATGAAAGGCACAACTTGCAAATTTAATTAGATATTCTTCCAAAAAATATGCTATCCTTTGAGTCGCAATTTAATACTAGACAAAAGATTTTTTATTTCAGCTTGTTATCCAGTTTGTTTATAATTGCTCCTGTACCAGAACATTTCAGTAACCATACGTAAATTCGACCTTTTCCAGGTGAAAAAATGACCTTTGATGTCACCGCCGAACTTGATAGAGTAATAGCCTCAGACCACTATGATCCAGCCCAAGTCTTGGGTCTGCATGTCCTTCAACATGACCCTACAACTGCCGTCATTCGTACCTTTCTCCCCCTCGCCGAGTCTGTGCGCCTGGTTGTCGGTAATCAAAAACACGACATGTACAAGATGCGTGAAGAGGGACTTTTTGAGATCGTCTATCCTGACTATCATGAGCCTTTTGACTATTATTTTGAAGCGACCTGTCATAACAATGTTATCCGTCCCTTTCATGACCCGTATCGATTTCCTCTCCAGCTCAGCGAATATGACTGCCACCTCTTTAACAGTGGCACCCATTATGAATTATACAATAAGTTAGGGGCTCACCTTACCACCATTAACGGTGTTCAAGGAACCATCTTTAGGGTTTGGGCTCCTTCTGCCCGGCGTGTCAGTGTTATTGGTGATTTCAACTACTGGGACGGCCGCGTTCACCAAATGAGGGTCGTGGCATCTTCTGGGATATGGGAGCTCTTCATTCCTGGCATTGACAAGGGCGACATCTACAAATTTGAACTCCGCTGCGCCAATGGCGATATTTTAGAAAAGGCTGACCCCTTTCAATTCTTTTCCGAGGTCCGTCCTAAGACCGCTTCAGTAATCTGGGACATGGAGGGATACAAGTGGGAAGATTCATCCTGGCTCAGCAAAAGAAAGAACACACCTCTCCACGAGAACCCTTGTTCTATTTACGAGGTCCATATGGGGTCCTGGCGCCGCGACCCTGCCGACCCTGAGAGGTTTTTGAGCTATCGAGAACTTGCCGAATATCTTATCCCCTATGTAAAAAAAATGGGCTTTACCCACATCGAGCTCATGCCCATTACTGAACACCCCTATGATGAGTCGTGGGGGTATCAGGTGACCGGCTATTTTGCCGCCACCAGCAGAATGGGTACCCCCCAGGACTTCATGTATTTTGTCGATCAATGCCATAAAAATGATATCGGCGTCATCCTTGACTGGGTTCCCTCCCATTTCCCTTCGGATGGTCACAGTCTCGGCCGTTTTGACGGCACTGCCCTCTACGAACATGATGATCCTCGTCAAGGTGAGCATCCGGATTGGAAGACACTTATCTTTAATTACGGCCGGAAAGAGGTGGTGAACTTCCTCATTGCCAGCGCCTTTTTCTGGTTTGACAAATTCCATATCGATGCCCTGCGCGTCGATGCGGTCGCCTCCATGCTTTATCTTGACTACGGTCGCACTGAGGGTGACTGGGTGCCAAATCAGTACGGCGGCAAAGAAAACATTGAGGCCATTGAGTTTATTCGCCACCTCAACTCCATCATTTACCAGCACCACCCAGATGTGGCGATGATTGCCGAAGAATCAACAAGCTTTTACGGCGTCTCCAAACCCACTGACAGCGGTGGCCTTGGCTTTGGCTTCAAGTGGAATATGGGCTGGATGAACGACATGCTCAGTTATTTCAGCAAAGATCCGCTCTATCGCAAATATCACCATAATGCCCTCACCTTTTCGTTATTGTACGCCTTTTCAGAGAATTTCATCTTGCCCCTATCCCATGACGAGGTAGTACACGGCAAGCAATCCCTGCTCTCTAAAATGCCAGGTGACCGCTGGCAGCAGTTTGCCAACCTTCGCCTTCTCTTTCTTTTTCTCTGGACCCATCCTGGCAAGAAACTCCTCTTCATGGGAGGCGAATTTGGTCAAATTTCTGAATGGTACTGTAAGGTCAGCCTGGACTGGCACCTTGCAGAACACGAGGAGGCTCACAGCCAGCTCCAGCACTTCGTGCAAACTCTGAACCATTTTTACAAAGAAACTCCAGCCCTCTGGGAAAAGGATTCCGACTACGATGGTTTTCGCTGGATGGACTTCAAGGATGTCAGCCGATCCATCATTGCCTTTGCCCGCTTTGGCAAGGACCCTAAGGATCATGTCGTCTGCCTTCTCAACATGACTCCTGAAGTCGCTTACGATTATAAAGTCGGCGTCCCGGAAAACGTTGCCTACCAGGAGGTTATTTGCTCTGACAATGCCATATTTGGCGGCAGCAACATGACTAATCCTGAAATCAAACTCCCCATCCTCGAGCCCTTTGGAGAGGCGGAACAACATATACTGATCTCTGTTCCGCCGTTGGCAGGTATCATTTTTAAGCCTGTAAGAAACTGATATCCGAGAGGGGGATATGTGAGTAGTACGCCACTGAACAGAGACAAAATGATAAAAGTTCTGCAATGGTTCTCGGAAAATATCGACAAGCATCCAGAAAAAAGTCGATTAGATATTCTCAGAGAAGCAGAAATACGGTATGACCTTTCCCCTAAGGAATGCGCGTTTTTAGACGCTCATTTTGCCGACTCTCAAGGGGAAAATTGTCATTAACAGTCCCACGTAACTTTTCAGGAATGATTTCATTTCTTTTCCGAAATAAGATAAACAAATACCTACTACTTACTTTTTGTTAACATGGAGAATTTTTCACAAAAAGAACAGCTTGCCAAACCTATGGATGGCGGCAATGAATGTTGGAAAGTTATCCTGCAGATGCCGACAAAGGCAATACGTTTTTCCCTTTGCGAAGAAGAATGCCGAGAAAGAAGAACCATCTCCTGGCTTAATAATCCTCCTAAACGACAGCTGGTTGAAAGTTATAGGCCAACCTACGCCGGTTTCCGTGAGATTCTGGAAGCAGATATCATCATGGCGGAAAAAGAGATCCTCCATTACAAAAGCTTCTTACTGGACTTGCAGGGAGTCATCTTTGCCCACGATGAGTTTCAGCGCATGGGAAGTAAAAAACAGATATTAAATCCAGAACACCAACGCCTGACCCCAGACGGGGTTGATATTATCACCAAATCATCCGGCACCCCGGCCTATCACATCAATTGTCATATATACAACTTCAGTGCCTGCCTGGCCAAATATCAATTTATTCCCATGACAAATGTTCTCCTAAAACAACTTGATGAATCACCGGGCGCCAAGCGTCCCCAGGGGACAAAATTCTTTCCTTTTCTTGCCCTTAACAGAAATTATATCGATGGTTTTTCGATCCTTTTCAAAGGCAGCCGACTAAAAACATAGGAAAATTGCCCCTCCTGAACCCAATAAGGCCCATGCATACTATTAATTACCAAAAATTAGAGGAAATGTTTCTTGGCAAGACCGAAAAGGTTGAATTGTTGATATCTGCCTTAAAAAAACGGATCCCCGAGTGGCGGCTGGAGGCAGAGGAAGCCTTTGCCTCAAAAGATATGGAGAATATCCGCAAAGTTTGTCATCGTATTCGTGGCGCAGCCGGCACTATTACTGCCGAGAATCTTGAGGATGCGGCAACAAAGCTAGGAGAGATTGCCAAGGAAAACCGGCAGGATGAAATTAACTCCGGTTATAACAATCTTCTTGAGGCCATTACGAAACTTGAAGAATTTACCTCTAATAAATAATTTTTTTCTTTAGCCTGCCTGGAACATCTAGTTACGCTCTAAGTTAATTTCGTTTATATTATCTCCATTCACATTATTATTCACCGTCAGTACCCCTCTCTTTTTCGGGAACTAATCAGTTGCATATAGACTCTTTTTAAAACTACATCTCCTAAATCGAATGCAAGGATTGTTATGAGTTCCTGCCTTACCAACAAAAAACCTACAATAGAATACCCTTGCCTCTGGCAATACACTCTTATCGGCACTGCGCAACATGAAATTCATGAAGCCATCAGCAGTGTTGTAGGGGACAGGGAGCACACCATCAGTGACTCTAACAAAAGCAGCGCCGGCAAATACCTCTCGGTAAGTCTTGAACTTGAAGTTCACTCAGAGCACATGCGTAATTCCATATTCATGGAGCTCCAGCGTCATCCTTCTCTTCGCATGATTATTTAAGGTATGGAACCCCACGATATTCTCAAGAGAGTCCCTAAGAATAATTGTGGGGAATGTGGGTATCCCGCCTGTCTGGCCTTCGCGGCCCATGTTGCCAAAAGTGGTGAAGACCCCAGAAAATGTCCCTATATTGATCTCAATGGTCTTGACCTCGCCGTTTCTTCAGCAACATCCCTAGACCAACTTGCCAAAGAACGGGATCTCGATCTTATCCAGCATCTCAAAAGCAAACTCAGTCATCTGGACCTTGCTGCCCTAGCCCAACCCCTGGGCGCATCTTTCAGAGATAGCCACCTTTCCTTTCTATACCTGGGCCAGGAGGTCATGATAAGCAAAGACCAGCTGCTTATTAACAATAGCCCTGCCGAAGACCCCCGCGACCAGATACTTATCTATAATTACATCCATTGCGGTGGTGGCAATCTCCCTGATGACCAGAGGATGCCGTGGGTCGGTCTGGAAAGTCTGCCGAATAGTATTTCCAAGGTCCGCACCCTTGCCACCTATTGCGAGGAGAAACTCGCCGCCTTTTTCCAAGGACGCCCTCCGGAAGAAATTCTTGCCCTCTGTGCGCCGGTTGGCGGCACACCCCTTGCCGGGACCACGGCATCGGCAGCGCTCACAATACCGGTACTGCCCAAAATCCCCCAACAGCTTTTCTTTTGGGATGAAGAACCTGAGGATGGCTTTGAGGCCAAGGTCAAAATCCTGTTTACGGCAAACGTCCTGAACTTCCTTGATATCGAATCACTGGTTTTCACAGCAGAACGCCTGGCCGAACATATTATCTCCCCCTCGTAAGCAAAATGTCACAACCAATAACAACAGGACCGGCAAGCCTTTTTAGCGACACCCGTCCCTTGGCTGAACGATTACGGCCACAAACTCTGTGTGAATTCATTGGCCAACAACATATCCTCGGGCCCGGAAAATTTCTTGAACGACTGCTGGCCGCCAAAAAGCTGCCCTCTCTCATTCTTTGGGGCCCACCTGGCACTGGCAAAACCACCCTGGCCCGCCTCCTGGCCCGCAACTCAGGCTCTGAATTCATCTTCTTTTCAGCGGTGCTCACCGGTGTTAAGGAGATCCGCAATATCATTACCCAGGCCGAAGATTTCAGGCGGCAATCCAAATCAACCATTCTCTTTGTTGATGAGATCCACCGCTTCAACAAAAGCCAGCAGGACGGCTTTCTACCCCATGTTGAAAACGGCCTGGTCACCTTAATCGGTGCGACCACCGAGAACCCCTCCTTTCAAGTGATTGCCCCCCTGCTCTCCCGGTGCCGCGTTCTCACCTTAAACGCCCTGAACGATGATGATCTTTTAGCCATTGCCAAGCGCGCTGTCAGCCACCCGGTCCACGGCCTGGAGCGCGAAGGCATCACCTTTACCGAAGATGCTCTTGCCGCCCTCATATCCATGGCGGACGGTGATGCCCGCCGCCTGTTAAACAGTCTGGAGATCGCCTCATCGTTGGTGAAAGACAGCGATGAGGGCAAAAAAACCGTTAGCCGTGAGATCATCATCGAGTGTTTCAGCCGGAAAACCCTGCAGTATGACAAGGGCGGCGAAGAACATTACAACCAGATCTCCGCCCTTCATAAAAGCCTGCGTGACAGCGACCCAGATGGCGCCTTGTACTGGCTGTGCAGAATGCTGGAGGCCGGCGAAGAACCGCTCTACGCCGCCCGCAGATTGATCCGTTTCGCCTCCGAAGATATCGGCAATGCCGACCCGATGGCCCTCCAGGTTGCCATCCAAGCCCGCGACAGCTATCAGATGCTGGGCTCCCCCGAAGGTGAACTCGCCCTGGCCCAAGCCGTCTTGTACCTGGCCACGGCGCCTAAGAGCAATGCCGTGTACAAAGCCTATAACATGGTGCGCCGAGATATTATTGACACGGGCAGCCTGCCTGTCCCCCACCACATCCGCAACGCCCCGACGAAACTCATGAAGGACCTGGGCTACGGCAAGGGCTACCAGTATGCCCACGACTCCCCCCTGGCCCTGGTTGACCAGGACCATCTCCCGGAAAAACTTGCCGGCACCAGATACTATGACCCCACGGATAGAGGCCATGAGAAGATTATCAAGGACCGGCTGGACAAATGGCGCTCTATCCTTGCAAACCGTAAAAAAAACAGGGCAAAATAAATGGCTTTTCTCAATAAAACTGCCTGTCTTTTTATTATTATTCTGCCAATCGCCCTTCTGCTCGCACCCAGTCAGGGTTATAGCTACAACGCCCTTGACATCTTTTATTCAAACGATGTCAGCGGGAAGACCGAGCCCTGCGGCTGAAAATCAGGGCAATTGGGCGGTCTGTCCAAAAAATCATCCCTGTTAAAAAGCCTGGCGACCACAGCAGACATTCTGAAGATTGACGCGGGCACCCTTTTTTTTGATGAAAAGCTGACGGGCCAGCCTGAGCGCCTGACCCAGGCTGTCATTACGGCCTCCGCCATGGTCGAGGCCTATAATCATATGGCCTATGATGCCGTAGCCATTGGAAGTCAGGATCTTGCTGCCGGACTTGATGCCCTGCAAACCCTGGCCAAACAGGCATCTTTCCCCTTTTTGAGTGCCAATCTTGTTGACCGTAAGGGTGCCCTGCTGTTCCCAGCCGTCGCCTATGTTGAGCGGGCCGGCATGCGCATTGCCCTTATCGGGTTAACCGGTCAAACAAAGCTTACGGAGTCCTGTTCTGATTCGGTGAAAATCTTGCCCTGGCAGGAAGTCCTGCCATCAATGATAGCGAAGATTGCCGCCAAAAGTGATTTTGTCATCCTTCTTTCCAATTTGAGCGCCTCTGAGAACAAGGCGATTGCCCAAGAGATGGGGGATATCCACCTCCTCTTGCAGTCCGGGGTCAACAAACAAAACATGCGGCCGCAAATCATCAACAACACCCTGATTACCCACGCAGGCCATGACGGTAAATACCAGGGCCAGCTCACCGTCACTTGGTCAGCTGCCCGCACATGGCAACAGGGGGACAAATCACATCTTGACTTGCAAAAGGAGTATGATCGCCTGGGTTGGCTGATTAGCAGGGTGAGAAAAAAAGGTGGCCCACAGCTCGTTTACAAGGACAATGAAGCCAACCAAGATGCCTTTGCCCAAAAACTAGCACGCTATCAAGAGCTGGAGATGGAAATCAAAACCATGGCCCAGGACGATAAAAAAAATACTCCACCTGCTGCCACCTATAGCAATCATTTCCACCCACTTTCGCCTTCACTACCTGATGATGCCGTAATAACCCAACTCCTCCAAAATGCTCGCAGGGAGGGTAATAAGGTGCGCAGGCAGGGTGCGGACACCAGAAAGCTTGACCAGTACATTGGCAGCGACGCATGCCGGAGCTGTCATGAGCCTATCTACCTGGCCTGGAGCCAAACAGGGCACGCCTCCTCGTATCAGACCCTGCAACAACAGGATCAGAATAATAATTTAACCTGTGTCTATTGTCACGTAACCGGCCTGGGCGAGAACACCGCCTATCTTGCCACATCCCTGCCAGAAAACATGAAGGCCGTGGGCTGTGAGGCCTGTCACGGCCCTGGCAAAAAACATGGGGCCCAACCCCGCCTTTCCCCTCTAACCATGGCACCAGATGCCAAGCTCTGCTTAAACTGTCATAATGTCGAACGGGATGACAACTTCGACTACCTGCAGGACAAAGAAAGGGTTCATTAAGCATAAAAAAAAAGCCCTGCGCCAATAAAGGCGCAGGGCTTTTTTCACATCAGACTAGGGCTGAAATTCTTAGCAGCCGAATGCCTTCTGAAGATTTGGCACAGTCTGCTTCTTACGGCTCATCATGCCATCGACCCAGAAAGAGGTACCTTCGAGCTTACCACCAAAGGCGGCTTCGATGAGGGCAGGCTCGTCAGAAATAACAACGAGGTCAGTACCTTCTTTAACAACGTCGGTGAGCATGAGAAGGACAGAGTGACGGCCTTCGGCCTTGGTGTTCTTCATAGCCTGAAGAAGATCTTCACGGATATCAGCAACCTGATCGAGGGTGGCAAGCTCAAGCTGACCAACACCAACCTTCTTACCGTTCATATCAAAATCTTTGTAATCGCGGAACAGAAGATCCTGGGCAGGAACACCAGCAACGGCAGACTTAGCCTTCAGCATGTCCATGAAAAGGCCATCGGTATCTGTAATACCGGCCAGGGGAGCAAGCTCAGCAACAGCAGCCTTATCCTTAGGGGTACAGGTGGGGGACTTGAAATTAACGGTATCGCTTAAAATAGCAGCGGTCATGGCGCCAGCAATATCTTTAGGGATAGCAACATTGCTCAACTTGTACATTTCGTTAAGAACCGTACAGGTACAACCCACGGGCTGGGTGTTAACCAAAATAGGGGTGTTGGTGGTAATATCACCAACCTTATGATGATCAACAATGGCAACAACTTCTGCTTTGTCGATATTGGCAGGAGCCTGACCGATATCGCTATGATCTACCAGAACGATCTGCTTGCCGGTGGCATCGGTGATTTCCTGGGGTGCAGCAAGACCAAAGCGCTCAAGAACAACCTTTGATTCAGGATTCAGGGCATCGGCTTTAGACTGCATAACCGCTACAGCGTCTTCACCAAGGGCCTTTGCCAGGGTGGCATAACTGATGGCAGCTGCCACGGAGTCGGTATCAGGGTTACTATGTCCACACACATAAATTGTCATTGAATTTCTCCTCTAGTTTTTTTGAAATAAAATATATACAACACCAAAGACCTCAGTTAAACTAAACACATTATGAGCCCTCATCACTTCGCTCCAAAAGGCAAAAGAGGACGAGAGTTGCAAATTTTGATCCAGATAAATAGGGCCTGGAACAGACCCAAATCATACAAAAAATCGTATCAACGATAGTGCCATTCAGATGCCCCGTCAAGCACAAAAAAGTCTTTTAGACAAAGCGTAAGAAACCTTTTTTTGCTTACCGTAAAAAACTCAGTTTTTCCACGTAAAAAAAGGACATTCACCATGCCAGAGAATAACACCTCTCTTAAACCATTCAAGGCTAATATAGTCTTGGTTGCCGAAGATAATCCCGTGGTCCGTAAAGGACTCATCAACTTTCTGCAAAAATGGGGATATAAGGTTATAGAGGCGGATAATGGCGATGATGCCTGGGGACATATTGAATCCAACCCAGACCTTCGTTTAGCCATAGTTGACTGGAACCTGCCGGGCATAAGTGGCATGCAGGTTTGCCAACGGCTACGGGTACGTCAAGATGCGCCCTATGTTTATACGATCATGTTCAGTAGCAGAAAGTCAAAAGAGGAGCAGATTCTGGCCTTGGATGGCGGGGCTGATGATTATCTGGTCAAACCGTGTAAACCATCGGAGTTACGGGCCCGCCTTGGGGTCGGCCGCCGGATCATGGAATCAGCCTTTCAAGCCACCACAGCTAAGGCCACTACCGAGAGTGTCGACCCGGAAGCAGAGGCCGGTCGTTCTGAAGACAAAAAAGAGTAGCGCCAACCACCAACCCCTAAGTCCACCTCGGCCTTCCTACTTCGGGAAATCTTCTACTCGTCCCCCCCAATTCAGCTTATTTCGCAGAATATCGAAGTAACCTTCCCACGGCGAACAGACAAGGATCAGCTTCTTTTCGCTGACCACAATTTCAAGACTATCCTCTTCCTCCATATCCCAAGCCGGCTGGCCGTCAACGATCACCTGCACATCGCTGGCGTGGCCGGTCAGGCGGGTGACCAGACTGACATCGGCAGGCAGGAGGACAGGTCTGCTCTCCAGCATAAAAGGACAAATAGGCGTAACCAGGATGGAGGCGATGGCCGGGTGAACGATAGGGCCACCAGCGGAAAGGTTATAGGCCGTTGAACCCGTTGGGGTGGAAAAGATAAGCCCATCCGCCTTGTATGAGGCGACATAATGCTGATCAGCCCAGGTGCAGAGACGGACAAGACGATCAATGGTCCCCTTGCTGATCACCACGTCATTCAAGGCATATCGCCAATCTTCAACCCCGGCAGGCCCAGAAATACGGGCCTTGAACATCATCCGCTGCTCAAAAACAACCTCGCCGGCCAAGACCTTCTCCAAGGCCTGCAGGCGATCCCCCACAGCAACCTCGGTGAGAAAACCCAGACTGCCGAGGTTGACACCCATGACCGGGATCTCATATCTGCTGGCTTCTGCTGCAACGCGCAGCAGGGTGCCATCACCGCCGAGAATGACAAGGAGATCAAGATCAGGGTCAATGACATCCTGAACAGTCTCGATACCAAGCCCTGCAAACCAGACCTTGAGTTCTGAAGCAATTATCTGGGCCTCATCTGAACCCTTTTTGACGATGACGCCTACCTTTGTAATTTTCGGCATAATGCTTGATTAAAGGAGCTCGCCCAGCTCACGGGAACGCTTGGTGGCCGCCTCAACCGCATTCATGATTCCAGCCTTGAAACCAGCTTTTTCCAACTCATGCAGCCCGGCAATGGTGGTTCCGCCCGGCGAGGTAACCATGGCCTTGAGTTGGGCGGGATGCTGACCGGTCTCCATGGCGAGCTTCACCGAACCCAATATCGTCTGCTGCGCTAACTTCTCAGCATCGTCCCTGGCCAGTCCAACCTTGAGTCCGGCCTCGATCAAAGAGTCGAGAAAGGCAAACACATAGGCAGGGCCACTACCGCTCAGGCCGGTAACCGCATCAAGATAGGATTCTGCCATGATAACGCTGATACCGACGGCGTCAAAAATCTCTCGGGCCACTGCAAGGTCATCGTCACTCACGAAGGAGCCAGGACTCAGCGCCGAGGCACCTTCAAGAACCAAGGCCGGCGTATTGGGCATCACCCGTACTATCCGGCAACCCTCAACAAGTCTCTGCTCCATAAATTGCAAGGGGATCCCGGCCGCAATGGAAATAAGCAGATGCTTAGGCTTTATATCGGCCCGACACTCATCAAGCAATGCCCCCATAACCTGGGGTTTAACCGCCAGGATGATAATATCGCAATCCCATACCGGACTGTAGTCGGTGGAGGCCGTTATCTTATAGGTGTCTGCCATAAGGGCACAACGCCCGGCGTCAGGATCAACGACATGGATATGGTCGGCACTCACCAGACCACCCTGTAAAATCCCCCTGACCAGGGCCTCGGCCATACGTCCGCCACCCAAGAATCCAATTTTTCCCATAGCTTTCATCAATATGAACCCACTGCTCGTTCCAGAGCTTCCCGAAATAGACAAAAAAATAACAATACCATGAGCCAAGGTACGTACCCTGCCCATGGACCAGTTTCACATGGTAAGGCAAACTAATATATACCTCTTTTTAATCAAGCCCCAACAAAAAAACCGGCTCAAAGGAGCCGGTTTTTTTGTTGGGGCAAAAATCTTCACAAGAAGCTTAGGCCGTTGTCAAAAAATAACTGTAAAATAGGAATATCGTAAACGGCATATGGGGCCGAAACAAAAGGGATAACATCTAATGATTATATCCTCACGACCATTAATTATTTAAACGTTGTGATTCCTTTTGCTGACGGATATCACAGGCGCGCTTGAAGGCTGCCTCTTTACCATGTTTGCGAATCGATACCGAGGTCTTACCCTGCTTGCCCTCATTGCCCACCCAGCTTACCTCATAACGGCTCAAACTATCGTTGAGTCGGACACCGACAACGCCGGTGGTGGTATTGCTGACGGTTACGATATGCTTATCAGATCGTACCTTACCAAGTTTCTTCTCGGTCTGATCGCGCCAGGCGACAGCAGCCAGAAGACTGGAGTAACGACCACCGCATTTGCCGTCAGAAAAGAATTTGGAATGGGTTTTCCCGAAATAGCGCACCCGCACATACCAGCCATGGGTTCGTTTGATCTCCTGATCAATCCGCGCGATATCCTTATGCTTCTCCAGCAATAATTTCTGTCCTTTTTTTTCTTCAGCCATAGTTTTCACCTCATGAAAAACATAAATATTTAAAAAGCTCCCTATTAGCTTACTGACCCTGCAAAGACGAGGTCGTGGCAGCTGACCATCACTAAATCAATCACTTGATTCAGCCAGGTAGTGCCGCGATAATCAAAGACAAGAAAAGCGAAATACGTTATCTCAAATAAGATTACAAAAACTAATAGAAATTAAGTCACTGCCAATTAAGAGCAAGATGTCTCTAAGCTTTTGCTTACAGAAAACTAAACTCTTCTAAACATAAATAACACAGCTCTATGCGTTTGACAAGATACTGATACTCGTTTACTGCATTTTTTTGCTATCCATAAAAATATCGAGCTGTTAGCCAGGTATAAATTCCACCGCCATTAACCTCCATCAACCTTGGATCTAACCTTCCAGCTGTGCACATTATGAAAGACCAATCTGAACTTTTCTTAGAACTCCTCGAAATCATCAAGAAACTTCGGGCCCCTGACGGTTGCCCTTGGGACCAGAAACAAACCCCGGCAAGCATTAAACCGTATCTGCTTGAAGAGACCCATGAACTTTCCGAGGCCATTGATAATGGCGACCCTGATCACATCAAAGAAGAGTTGGGAGATGTTTTTTTCCAGATAAGCTTCCTCACCCTTCTTCATGAGGAAAAAAACCTCTTCACCATGGCTGACGCCCTCCAGGCCATTATTGACAAAATGATTCGCCGTCATCCCCATGTCTTCACCGATGAAAAGTTTGAATCAGAAGAGGCGATCCGTAAAAATTGGCAGAAAATAAAGGCCGCTGAAAAAAAACAGGGAGACACGCAGGAAAAAACCGAGCTCATTGATGTGCCCAAGTCCCTCCCCTCCCTGAACCGGGCTCAGCGCGTTTCAAGCCGGGCCGCAGCCCATGGCTTTGAGTGGCCAGACACGGAAACCCTTCTTGAAAAATTTAGGGAGGAAGCCTTGGAGCTTGAAGAAGCTGTGCGTAGTGAAGATAAAGAGCATATTGCCGAAGAACTCGGCGATGTCTTCTTTATGCTCATCAATATCTGCCGCCGGCATAACCTCTACGGCGAAGATATCATGCACCAGGCAACGGATAAATTTATCCGCCGCTATACAGGAATGGAAAGGTTGATCCGCAACGATGGCAAGAGCATCACCGAGCTTAACAGCAAAGACCATCTCTGCTACTGGCAACAGACCAAAGAAAATGAGCCGGAGTGATCGGCGGTAGTCCGCTCCAGATCACCCGGCACATTCACCTGAATTCTTGCTATTTGCCCGGCAAGGTTGCCATGGCCTCTTTAAACGCCTGAGCAGATCTTGAGATCACACCATCTTCCACACAGTATGCCAGCCGGAAATAGCCTGGCATACCAAAACCCCGCCCTGGCACGCCGAGAATTTTATATTTTTGCAGATGAGCGACAAACTCCGCGTCATCTGCCAGGGGAGATTTAGGGAAGATATAGAAGGCGCCCTTGGGAGGCGTAAATTCCAGACCAGCATCCTCAAGAATCTTACAGAATATCTCACGACGCTTAGTATAGATAGCTGTATCAACGGTCAAGCCCTGAAGGGTGGCGACCACCCTCTGCATGAGGGCAGGCGCATTAACGAAACCAAGGATGCGGTTGGCCAGTGTCATGGCGGCCAGGAGATCCTGCTTATCCGCTATCTCAGGATGAATAGCGATATAGCCAATCCGTTCACCGGGCAGAGACAAATCCTTGGAGTAGGAGGAAACCACCACACTGTTCTTGTAGGCCTTGAAAATTGATGGCACCTGGCAGTTATCATAAATTATTTTGCGGTACGGCTCATCAGAGAGCAGAAAGATGGTAGTTCCGAATTTCTTCTCGCAGCGGGCCAGCAAGTCGCCAAGGGCGGCTACGTCAGCGGCCGGATAAATCTGGCCAGTGGGGTTGTTCGGGGAATTGATGATAATGGCCTTCGTTCTGGCGGTTATCCCCGCCTCAATGGCAGCCAGGTCAAGGTTAAAATCTTCGGTGGTGTTAACGATCTTGCCGACCCCGCCTTGATTATCAATGTAAAAATTATACTCAACAAAGAAAGGCGCCAGAATGACCACCTCTTCCCCTGGGTTGAGGATTGATTTCAAGACGACATTCAAGGCGCCGGCTGCCCCGCAGGTCATCAGGATCTCATCACCTGTAACAGTGACCTCTTGCTCTTTAGAGATCTGACCTGCCACCGCTTCACGGACAAAGGGATAGCCGCCATTGGGCATATAACAATGGGAACCGGGCCCCTCTTCTGCCACCATTTTTTTTAAATTTTCAGCAAAGGCAGGGGGAGGTGGCAGATCGGGATTACCCAGACTAAAATCAAACACATTTTCAGCGCCAAACTCGGCCTTTAATTTTGCACCCTCCTCAAACATCTTACGGATCCAGGAAGAACGACTGGCAAAATCGGACATCTTTGTAGAAATAGCCATTTATATACTCCTTCTTTTTTTACTGATCGGCACAGGGTCTTTACAGTTCAAGTTCTTAAAAACACAATGTTTTTTTATTGCTTTCGCCTCGGCCATTACACCCCTGTCTTCAGGGACTGATAGGCCATATTAATTTCCTTCATCTTCTCTTCGGCAACCCGGTGAAACTCCGCACCCAAATGGGCGACAAGATCCGGATGATACTCCTTACTAAGCTTACGATAGGCATTTTTAATCTCTTCCTGGGATGCCCCTGGCGCAAGGCCCAGGATCTCATAATATTGAGTCCGGTCTGAGCTCTGCTGCCTGCTTCTCGCCTCGTAATGGGCGTGGTAACGGCCCCGGATGGCAATATACTCAAACTGACTGATCTCAAAAAAGCGGGAGATCCGTTCAGTAAGCTCCAGTTCCTCCGGAGAAACATGATGATTTGCGTAGAGAACCTGAAAAACAAGCTCCACCAGAATAAGACGGGGTTGATAGCCAAACTGACCTTTAAATTCTGCCAACAAGTCGTCAAGGGAAGCAGGACTCCCCGAGGCATCCTTGATAAGCTCCTTGACCCAGAACATCTGCTCCTGGTTGTAATGGAGGTTGCTGCGGAAAAAATTGGAAATGGTGGCAATTTCATCCCTTGTTACCTGGCCGTCAAGTTCAGCGATCTTAACCAAAATATGGATGAGCAGCGAAACAAACTGTTTGCGGTCCTCAGACTGCACGGATTCGTACTGGCTCACCTTATGGCGGATAAAGAGGGAAAAGCCCCAGAGACCGACGACTATCACCACGAAAAAGATAAAGATAGACATCAGCACCATGCCCACCACATTAAAGAGAAGGGGCGCTCCGCCGGTGAGGAGAAGAAGCATGGCTATGATAAGGAAAAGGCCGCCACAGCCGGGAGATTGATGACGTCTATAAGGGGACATGGTTCTCTCGTAACGAGCTATTGTTTTTCATTGCCGGCAAAAAGGGCATCGGCAAATTCTTGGGGATCAAAATCACGCAGGTCATCGAGCTGCTCGCCAATGCCGATAAAGCGAATGGGAATATCAAACTCGCGGCAGATATTAACGATGATGCCGCCCTTGGCAGTGCCGTC
>JBFFNX010000021.1:0-21076 GCA_041562995.1 Desulfurivibrionaceae bacterium | reverse complement strand
AAGAATGTTATTGTTTGAAATTTAACATCAAGTGCCGTAAAGGCAAACAAGAGGGGTATCGATAAAGGGGCAGCCACAGAGTATAAAAAAATCTTGAGCTCAGTTTTCCTCGCATGACATATCCCCTGCTTACGACGTTGCCTGGGCAACAATGGCTTCAACCATGGCGGGAATGGTATATGTCTCTGGTTGAACATCAACGGTAAGACCGTATTCAGCTATTGTTTCACCTGTAATCGGGCCAATGACGGCAATCAAGACACCATTAAGGAGCTCAGCCAACTCCTTATTATCTTTACAGGCTAGCATGGCCACAAAATTATGAACGGTGGAGGAACTGGTGAAGGTCACCATGTCAATATCACCGGCCGCAATTTCTTGCCGCAACGCCTCTCCCTCTGTTAAAGGGGGCAAATTTTGATAGACAGGGGCTATGGTCACCTTGGCTCCAGCCGTGGTCAAGCCCTCTTCGAGAACTTTACGGGCCTCCATGGCACGGGGAATGAGAACCTTCTTTTCTGCCACCTCAGTTGCCAGCATCGCCTTGACAAGACCTTCTCCGGTAAATTTTTCCGGAAGGAGATCAGCCACCAAGCCATATTCCAAAAGACAATCTGCCGTCACCTTGCCCACGGCAGCGATCTTGCTACCATGAATTTTTCGGGAATCGAATCCTTTGTCAAACAGACGACGGAAAAAAGAGTGAATGGCATTGATGGAGGTAAAAACAACCCAGTCAAAATCGCTCAATTTGTCTATGGCCGCATCTGCCTCCTGCCATGAATCGGGAGGCGCAATGGAAATGGTAGCATGCTCTAAGCAGTACGCACCGTTTTCTTCAAGAAGTGCCACAAGGTCGCTTGCCTGTTCTCTGGTTCGGGTAACAACGATTCTTTTACCAAAAAGAGGGCGAGCCTCATACCAGTTAAGGGTGTCACGGTAGCGAACCACATCGCCGACAATGGTCAGGGCCGGGGGTTGAATTCCCTGCTCTTTAACGATGTCGGCAATATTTTCAAGAGTGCCAACCACAGATTTCTGATAAGGAAGGGATGCCCAGCGCACAACAGCCACCGGAGTTTTCGGATCACGGCCATGCTTAATAAGGTTAGCGGTAATGTTGGGAAGATTCTTAATACCCATATAAAATACCAGGGTGCCGACACCAGTGGAAATCTTATCCCAGGCAATGCGACTCTCTGTTCTATTAGGATCCTCATGGCCGGTGATAAAAGCCACTGAGGAGGTGCACTGACGATGGGTAATGGGCACACCGGCAAATGTAGCCGCCGCAGAAGCCGAGGTTACTCCGGGTACAGCCTCAAACTCCAAACCGGCCTTAACCAGCTCTTCTAGCTCTTCGCCGCCCCGGCCGAAAATAAAGGGGTCGCCTCCCTTTAAGCGGACAACAAGTTTTCCGGATCGTACCCGATCCACCAGCATCTGATTAATCTCATCCTGGGTATGGGTGTGTTTCGTGCCGCCCTTTTTTCCGGCGTAAATAAACTCGGCATCCTTAGGGACATAGTCCAGGAGTTTCTTGCCGGCCAGATAGTCATAAATAATGACCTCAGCCTTTTTCAAGATTTCCCGGCCACGGACTGTGATCAATCCAGGGTCACCTGGCCCAGCACCGACCAGATATGCCTTTCCTTTTTTCTTTGTTTTTGTTGTCACGGTTATATATTGATTAGATTTTTAAGAGTAATGTGGGCGCAGGAGATTTAAATTTCTTTAACGCCTTTCGGGGTAATAGAATCAAGAAGTGCGGCAGCAAGAAGCGGAATCATGAGTTCATGATGACCGATGAAATTATAGCCCCTACCGCCGCTGGCTGTGGGTCTGTTGACGACATTGGTCATGGTTCGGTAATGGCGAATAAAATCAAAATTTGCCGTGGTAAAATCATTCACCCTATAACCAAGATTACGGGTCACGGTGAGGGCCTTAAGAAATACCTCCGGCAACAGGACGGCAGAACCGATATTGAGATATGCCCCCCCTTCCAGACCAGAAACAAGACGGCAAAATATTTTAAAATCATGATGACTTGTCTGGCCTATATCTGAACCAGAGGCTGAAGGATGGATATGAACAATATCTGTACCCACAGCCACATGGACAGTTACCGGCACGCCCAGACGATACGCTGAAGCGAGCAAGCTCACATGGTTAAAAGGGAACTCCTTTTCCATAAGGTGGTGGCCCATGGCCTGTCCCAAGCCAAGATTGTTTTGGGCACCTTGGCGGATGGCAGCATTGACCACCTCGCCGGTTTCCCTGGCCGCCCCAAAATCACCGGCATCGAGAACCTGCCCGACATCCTCAGAGGTGCGGCCAACCATGGCTATTTCCGTATCATGGATTATACCGGCCCCATTTAAGGCGATGGCTGTAATAACCCCTTTTTCCATGAGATCGATGATAATGGGGTTCAAACCCACCTTTATGACATGGGCTCCCATACCACAGATGATCGGTTTTTGACTTTCATAACAAAGGGCCAGAGCCTTAATCAGTTCAGGAAAATCAACGCCGGCAAACTGCTGAGGAAGGTTACGAATAAAATCTGCTATCGTAGCGCCTGCAGAGAGGGGCTTGGCGAAATTATCCACGGTGACCTTGCTGAAACGGTCATGAACCGAATAGGTTCGCAGATCATTGAAGTGAAGGGGCTCAGGATAGGTCATGCCAGGCTTCCAAACATTTTTTCATCCACCAGCTGACAGATCATGTGTTCAATCCAGAGATGGGTCTCCTGAATATGGGGCGTATGGTCTGAAGGCACATTGAGAAGCAGATCGACGTTCCCCCTCATTTTGCCGCCATTGCAACCGGTCAAGGCCACGGTTTTCATGCCGATTTTTTTGGCCTCGGCAAAGGCGGCAATGACATTTGTCGAATTGCCGCTGGTGGAGATGCCAAGGGCAAGATCCTCTTTTTTCCCTAAGGCGCTGATCTGCTTTGCAAAAATATCATCATAGGAAAAATCATTGCCGACACTGGTTAGGATTGAGGTGTCAGTAGTGAGAGCCAAAGCAGGTAACGGCCTGCGGTTTATAAGGAAACGGTTTACAAACTCAGCAGCGAGATGCTGGGCATCGGCGGCGCTGCCACCATTGCCGAAAAGAAGAAGTTTGCCGCCGCCCTGAAAACATTCAATGACCAATTCAACGGAAGCCAACAGGGAGTCACTGCTCTCAGCGACGAAATTTTCCTGTGCGGCCATGGAGCCGGCAAGGCTATCTTTTATGATCGTCTGTATATTCATTTTAACCTTTGGAGTGAAGATAAATGGCTTATTTTACGAACCGTTCAACATAAAACAGCGCGACTCCTTTGTCAACGCGGGAATAAGGAAGTTCGACATGAACAAATTGTTCATATCGAAGGGCTATTAGCTTTGACAGGGAAAAAAGAAGCGGGTACTTTTACTTAGTTTTGCCTTTGCTATTTAGCTGAAAAGTTTACCTTTCATATGATTCATTTTCACAGGAGCGAACCATGAAAAAAATTCTTCTTGAAGAAAGCGAGATGCCGACCCAATGGTATAACGTCATGCCCGATATCCCTAACGGCATTGCTCCCCCACTCGATCCCTTTACCAAGGCGCCCATGGGTCCAGAAAAATTGGCGCCGCTTTTCCCCATGGGCCTTCTAGAGCAGGAAATGAGCGATCAGCGTTGGATTGATATTCCTCAAGAGGTGCAAGAGGTCTATCATATTTGGCGCCCTGCCCCTCTCATCCGGGCTGACAATCTCGAAAAGGCCCTGGGCACTAAGGCAAAAATCTTCTTTAAATATGAAGGTGTTTCTCCTTCCGGAAGCCACAAGACAAACAGTGCCGTCCCCCAAGCCTATTACAACAAGCGTGAAGGGGTAAAAAGAATGTCCACTGAGACCGGTGCCGGCCAGTGGGGTTCTGCTCTTGCCTTTGCGACCCACAAGTTCGGTCTGGAATGTAAGGTCTATATGGTTCGTGTCTCATTTGACCAGAAACCATACCGAAAATCCATGATGAACACCTACGGCGCGGAAATCGTTGCCAGCCCCAGTAATGACACGGCAATCGGTCGGCAGATCCAGAAAGAATATCCAGATACCGCAGGCTCTTTGGGCATTGCCATCAGTGAGGCCGTTGAAGATGCCATGGGGCGGGAAGACACCAAATACGGCCTCGGTTCCGTTCTCAATCATGTCATCCTCCACCAATCAATCATTGGCCTGGAGGCCAAGAAGCAACTGGAGAAGATCGGCGAATACCCCGATGTGATTGTAGGCTGTTGCGGCGGTGGCTCTAATGCTGCCGGTATCATGTCGCCCTTTATTACCGACCGCCTGGAGGGCAAAAATATCCGCTTTGTCGGAGTTGAACCAGCCTCCTGCCCCACTCTGACCCGGGGTACCTATGCCTACGATTACGGGGATGTCGCCAAACAGACACCGCTGCTTTATATGTACACCTTAGGCCATGATTTCATTCCACCGGGCATTCATGCCGGCGGCTTACGCTATCACGGCATGTCGCCGATTCTTTCTGCCATGGTCCGCGAGAAAATCATTGAACCTATTTCAGTTCACCAGTTAGAATGTTTTGAGGCAGGACGTCTCTTTGCCCAGACTGAAGGAATTATTCCTGCCCCGGAGACATGTCATGCCATCAGGGCTGCCATTATCGAGGCTACCCGGGATCTTAATGATCCTAAGACGATCCTCTTTAATTTTTCTGGCCATGGTATGCTCGATCTGTCCAGTTATGACAAGTTCTACTCTGGGGATCTCCATGATTATGACTATCCTGAAGAAGATATTACCAATGCAATCAAAAATCTTCCCCAGGTGTGATGGACTAACGCCACTATCCAATTAAGCAAAAAGGGATGCCATCTTATCGACGGCATCCCTTTTTTTATCAATTTCAATGCGAATACTTTTATTTATCTTGCTGGTTGTCCAGCTGCCTATTTCTGCTCGCCATGCGAGGGCGGAGATGTCTGCTGGGCTTATTGAGGAGGGCTGCTATCTGACGGCCCGCCATTCCGGCCAGGTAATAGCTGAGCTACGCCCCCATGCTCTTTATACCCCCGCCTCTATCTTTAAAATCGTCACCTCATTGGCAAGTCTGGAAATTCTGGGGGAAAGCTACCGTTTTCCCACCTATTTTTATATCACCCCCGGAATCGACCTGTGGATCAAGGGGGAAGGTGACCCGCTGCTGATCTCAGAAGAGATTGTGCAAATTGCTGGCGAACTTAAGAAAAACGGTCTCCGCCAGTTTCGTCATCTCTATATCGATGACAGTCTCTATGAGCTGGAAGAAAAAACCATCTCAGAGAGCTCCACAAACAACCCCTACGACACACCCCTTTCCGCCCTGGGTGTCAATTTTAACACCATCAATATCGATATATCAACAGATGGCCGCATCGTCTCCGCTGAAGAACAAACCCCGACAATTCCTTTAATGATCGAACTGGGCGCGGGACTTGAGCCAGGTTTACATAGAATCAATGTGACCCTTGACAGCGGGCAAACACAACGGCTGGCGGCCGAGACGTTTAAGGCCATTTTTGCCCAAAACGGCATCAAGATGCTTGGCAACTATGGAGCCCGTAAAACCCCGGATCATGCCGGACTCTTTTACATCCACTATTCCGAGCCGGTCCTTGAACTTCTGCCTGCCATGCTTCTCTACTCCAATAATTTCATGGCCAACCAGCTTTTTTTGGCCCTGGGCTATAGAAAATACGGGCCACCTGTCACCTGGCACAAGGCGCGCCAGGCAATGACTTTTTTTGCCCGGAGCAAAGGGGTAACGGGGGATGATATTTCCATCGTTGACGGTGCCGGTCTCAACAGAGGCAACCAAATTAGCGCTGCCGCCATGCTCACCTTCTTGCAGGATTTCAGGCCCTACCGCTCCCTGCTGCCCCTTCATAAGGACTGGCGGCTTAAATCTGGAACCATGACCGGTGTTTACTCATATGCTGGCTATCTCGGCCAGGCCGAGGACGCCCCTGCCGTGGTTGTCATCCTTAATCAGGAAGAAAATAATAGAGAATTAATTTTAGAGAAGCTTATGGCCGTAATAAAGCGCCACGACTAGCCTAGACACGGGTCAGGAGCACCATGGATTCTAAATGGTGACTCTGACAAAACTGATCAACCAGGGTTATCGCTGATATCTCGTAACCGCCACCACAAATTATTTTAAGATCACGAAACAAGGTGGCCTGATCACAGGAGATATAGATGATTTTCGAGGCCTGCAGTTCAGGCAGCATTGCACTGCCCTCCTTGAAACCGGCCCTAGGAGGATCAAGCAGTACATAGTCAAATGTCTGCCCTTCCTTGACCAGCTTTTTAAGGCCATTTTGAGCAGAAGAACGCTTGAACTCACCGGTGAGATGATTCATCTCACTGTTTCGCAGGGCACAGCGGATGGCTGAGCGCTGCTGGTCGATACCAGTCACGGTAAATCCTGAGCCGGCTAAGGGCAGAGAGAAATTCCCCACCCCACAAAAAAGATCAAGCAGACGTCCTCGTGGTTCATGGTGCAGCCAGGACAGCACTTGATCGACCATGTGCTGATTCTGCTCCCCATTAACCTGGCAAAACCCTCCCGGCTCCAGAGCGATTTCAACACCTTTATTACCTTCAAGACGTAATAAGTATTTAATACAAAAAGAGTTGTCAGGAATAGAAGCGTAAAATGCGCCGTCAGAAGTTTTAACAATCAGAGCCGCAAGTCCTGAGATGCCAGCAACAATCTCCCGCAAAGAGGAAAGGTCACGGGGTCGAGGCTTACGGTTAAAATGGGTTATGAGCAGGCATGTAGCGTCAGCGGGATTGACATGAATTTCCACCTCATCCACATGCTCAGCCACCCGCAACCAGTGATCAGTGCAAGCAAGTTGCAGGAGAACCGCGTTGATTTCCTGGCGGGCCAGAAGACATTGATCAATCTCGAGCAGGCTATGGCTTCGTTGTTGAAAAAAACCCATACGCCCCTCGTGAACGTGGAGACGGATACGCTGCCGGTAGCCAAGGGTGAGCGGAGAGGAGAGGTAGTGGATAAGGGCCTTATCAAACTGCAGGCCGCTGCGCTGAAACTCGTCGTAAAAAATATCCCTTTTCAGGACATCCTGACGATGGTTTGAAATATGCTGAAAATGGCAGCCGCCACATTGACCAAAATAAGGACAGGCGGGGGTAATACGATCCGGGGAGGGGTTAAGAACCTCTTTTACAAGGGCCTCCTGAAAGGTTTTTTTCTCTTTCACCGCCTGGACCCGGACAGTTTCACCCGGGATGACATAGGGCACAAGGACCACCATGCCATCGGCAAGACGCCCCAGGCCCATTCCGCCAACCACCAATTTTTCTATAACGACATCGTTCACGTCATGAATTTCTGGCGGAGTTTCTCGCAGACATGGTCTGGAACCAGGCCGCTGATGTCGCCACCGTGACGGGCGACATCTTTGATAATCGAGGAACTGATATATATCCAGCGCAAACCGGTCATGAGAAAAACGGTTTCCACCTCTTTCTCAATGCGCCTGTTCATCAAGGCAAGCTGAAATTCGTACTCAAAATCAGAAACAGCACGCAGGCCACGGACTATGGCTGTTGCTCCTCTTCTGTAGGCATAATCAACGAGAAGGCCATCAACATAATCAACAGAAATCCTCTTCTCGTCGGCGGAAAAGCATTTACGAATCATCTGTAAACGGTCTTCCAGGGAAAAAAGAGCTGACTTAGTGGGATTAGTAGCGATGGCAATGATAACCTTGTCAAAGATCTCCAGTGACCTATGGACAATATCAATATGGCCCATGGTGATCGGATCAAAGGTGCCAGGATATACAGCAATCTTTTCGGAGACTTTCTCCTGGACAAAGGGTTCATAATTCTTCTCTTCCGCCATAGTTCCCTACCCTCTTTGATAGAACCAAAATCCTGTTTTGCCATACATGCGGCAATCTTGAAGAACAAGGCCCTGGCTCTCCTCAGGGAGATGAGCGTCATGAACCTCTTCAACGATGAGCATACCTTGATCATTAAGGAGCGTCGTCTCTTTGCCGAAAAAATAGAGGAGATTGCGAACAAAACCCTGACCGTAGGGCGGATCCATAAAAATAAAATCAAAAGGGCGGTCAGTCACCAATTTTCTGAGGAAGGTGGGGGGTTTTCGTAAATTTCTCCGGAGAATATGGGTTGCTGACTCTTCATGACAAAGCTGGCAATTTTCAGCAATGAGGGAGCATGCGTATTGTGAATCATCAACAAAAACAGCCTGCTCTGCCCCACGGCTCAAGGCCTCGAGACCAAAGGCACCAGTGCCGGCAAAAAGATCAAGAACCTTAGCGCTGACGATCTGCTGGCCAATAATATTAAAGAGGGCTTCCCTGGCCCGATCAGAGGTAGGCCTTATCAAGGGGGCCTTGCCTCTGATCTCTTTGGGCGTATGCAGTTTACGTCCCCGAGACTTGCCACTGATAATGCGCATGTTTTTTTTAGTCCCTCTTACCTGAAACATCCACGCCGTTAAGTATAGTCTTGGCAAAACAAGATATATGAGGAGCTCAAATACCCCCACAGGTGCTATTTGAACTAAAGAGGATCTTACAACCTCACAAGGTTTTCAAAAACTAACATGCCAACGGGTTAGGAGATATATTCGCTTATAAGAACTTCAGCAATCTGGACGGCGTTTAAGGCTGCCCCTTTCAAAATATTGTCTGACACAATCCACATATTAATCCCGTTTTCTATGGACTCATCCTCACGGATACGGCCCACCAAGGTCTCAAATTTCCCTTCACAATCGACGGCCATGGGGTATTCATTATTGGCCGGATTATCGACAAGCTTAACACCTGGCGCCGTCTTCATGAGATCCTTTACTTCTTGGGCCGTAATCTTGCTCTTTGTCTCAACATTAACCGCTTCAGAGTGACCGTAAATGACGGGAACACGAACAGTGGTAGCGGTGACGCCGATGGTATTATCCTCAAAGATCTTTCTGGTTTCATTGACCATCTTCATCTCTTCCTTGGTGTAGCCATTTTCAAGGAAGGAATCAATGTGAGGCAGGCAGTTAAAGGCAATCTGGTGCGGATAGACCGATGCATCGAGCTTCTCTCCGGCCGCATAGGATTTCACCTGGTTCTGCAGTTCCTCAATGGCAGGGGTACCGGTACCGGACACGGCTTGGTAAGTAGAAACCACGATACGCTTGATGCCCACCTTGTCGCGAATGGGCTTGAGAGCAACCAGCATCTGAATGGTTGAACAGTTGGGATTGGCGATTATGCCATGGGCCTTATAATCCTTAATCGCATGGGGGTTGACCTCAGGCACCACCAAGGGGATTTCCGGATCCATACGATAGGCGCTGGAGTTATCCACCACTATGGCCCCTGCCCTGGCAGCGGCCGGGGCAAAATCAAGGGATCTTTGCGCACCGGCAGAAAAAAGGGCGATATCAATATCCGCAAAGGCATTCTCATCAAGGAGCTGGACGATAAAATCCTGACCGTTGAACTGTAAAACCTTACCAACGGAACGTTCCGAGGCGAGGAGACGGAGCTCCTTTATAGGGAAATTACGTCTGGCAAGAACATCAAGCATGGCACCGCCAACTGCACCTGTGGCACCTGCAATAGCAACATTATATCCTTCTTTCCTCATCTTAAAATCCCTCTAAATAGAACTCATATGGATAATGTGAAACGTTATCGTTACACAATAAAAAAAACAGCTATCAACAATAAAGAACCACATAATAACGGGGCAAATCCGTGAAGGATGCCCCGTTAGTTCACTGACCGCCTCTTAAAAAAAGAGCGACTAGTTATCTTTCTTCATCTTCAAATAAGCAGCTCGATTCAGACCGTTCATATAGGCCTTGGCGGCCGCCGTAATAATATCTGGATCAGCCCCTTGACCCACGACAATTTTACCGTCATCGTCAAGGCGGACCATAACCTCACCTTGGGCATCGGTACCACCAGTAATGGAACTGACGGCAAAATAAAGAAGCTTGCAGGTGGTGCCAGTCAACTTGGCAATGGTCTTAAAAGCTGCATCAATGGGACCGACTCCCAAGCCGGCGCCCTCGCGTTCTTGCCCATTAACACGAATCTTGATTCCCGTGGTGGGCAGAGCATTATTGCCGCTCATCGCACCCAGCGATACAAGCTCATAGGTGTTGGGAATAGGGAGGATCTCATCCATCAAAATGGCTTCAATATCCTCATCACAGATATCTTTTTTCAGGTCGGCAAGATCCTTAAAACGAGTAAAAACGCGCTGCAGGTCCTCATCATTTAAAGCCTCATAGCCCAAGGAAGCGATACGATCCTTCAGGGCATGTCGGCCAGAATGTTTGCCTAACACCAAATTAACGGTGGCAAGACCTACATCGGCAGGGTTCATGATCTCATAGGTGGTTCGTTCTTTCAGAACACCATCCTGATGAATGCCTGACTCGTGGGCAAAGGCATTAGCGCCAACAATAGCCTTATTAGGCTGAACAACCATGCCGGTAATCGTACTCACCATCCGGCTAGAGGGATGGATCTGTTCGGTGACGATGTTGGTGGTAACATCATGCTGATCCTGCCTGGTGCGAATGGCCATCACCAGCTCTTCCATGGCAGTATTGCCGGCCCGTTCACCAATACCATTGATAGTGGTTTCAACCTGACGGGCGCCAGCTTTGATGGCAGCCAGAGAATTTGCCACGGCAAGCCCCAGGTCGTTATGACAATGGACACTGAGCACGGCCTTATGGATATTGGGGATATGGGCCATCAGATAACGAATCTGGTCCGCAAACTCATCCGGCATGGCATAACCGGTGGTGTCCGGGAAATTCAGAGTGGTTGCCCCGGCATCTATCACAGCAGAAAAAACCTTACAGACAAAATCAAGGTCGCTGCGCGTGGCGTCTTCAGCCGAAAATTCCACGTTAGAAGTATACTTGGCAGCATGTCTTACCGATGAAACAGCAAGTTCCAGCACCTGTTCCCTGGACATCTTCAACTTATGTTTCAGATGGATATCAGAAGTGGCGAGAAAGGTATGGATCCGTGGGTTAAAGCCGTTTTTCAGGGCCTCCCAGGCCGTATCAATATCTTTGGCATTGGCGCGGGCCAATCCGGCAATCTGGACATCCTTGATATTGTCGGCGATATTTTTCACACAGTCGAAATCACCTGCAGAGGCAATGGGGAAACCCGCCTCGATAACATCTACCCGCAACTTGGCTAACTGCTGGGCCAACCTGAATTTCTCCTGCATATTCATGGTTGCCCCAGGCGACTGCTCGCCATCGCGCAGGGTGGTATCAAATATAATGATCTGATCCTTATCTGAGGATCCGTGCACAGCTTTCATAATCGTGTCACTCTCTCTTTATGAGAATAAAAACTCACCCTAGGGTGTCACTGTTTTTTTTTCTCTTTTTTTTTGTCTGGTTAATACGCGATAAGCCCCCGCCAAGGGCGCGGATAGGATGTAGCCGACAAAAAGGAGAAAGAGTGTGATTTGCGGTTCGGTGGCAATAACAATAAAAAACAAGACCGTCCCCACCATGAATTGAAAGGTGTTGGGTTTTGATATCTGTTTAAAACTGTTGTACTGATGGGTTGAGACCATCAGATAAGACAGTAAATAGACGGCAAAGAGCATAACAACATTTAAATATTCAGACTGCACAGTACAGACAAAACCACAAAAAAGTACGGTGGTGGATATCATCGCCGCGGCAGCTGGACAGGGCAAGCCAATAAAGACATTTTTGGGAGTTTCTTCAATCTGGCTATTGAACCGGGCAAGGCGTAAGGCTGTGGTGGCAACATATAAGAAGGCTGCGATCCAGCCGTAACGGCCATAGGGTTTAAGCAGCCACAGATAGGCCAACAGGGCCGGGGCTGCCCCAAAGGAAATCAGATCAGAAAGAGAATCATACTCTTCACCAAACTTACTGGTGGTGCCGGTCATGCGGGCAACCCTGCCATCCAAGGTGTCAAAGATAGCAGCGACTAAAATTGCAATGGCGGCATGGAAAAACTTGCCATTAATAGACGAAACTATGGAGTAAAATCCGGAAAAAAGGCTAAATGTCGTTATGAGATTGGGAAGAATATACACCGTGCCATGGGGTGGATTCTTTTTTATTTCTTGACTCTTATCCATTGGAGAATCTCTGATCTGATGAGAATATAGTGAAACCGCCTTTAAAATCGTCGTAAATTAACACCTATTGAAACACCTGTTTCCAGACAAAATCAACTTAAATAGCCAATAACCGTTTCACCCGCCCTTACTTTTTGGCCGGGTTTCACCTCTACATTCGTTTTCAAAGGCAGATAGAGATCCACCCGTGAGCCGAAACGTATAAGGCCGAAACGTTGGCCTTTTTCAAAGACATCACCTTTTTGGGCCCAACAGACAATACGCCGGGCGATGAGGCCGGCTACCTGAGTGACAGCATAGCGCTGGCTTTGTTCCGTCTCCAGTATTGCTGTGCAATATTCATTTTCAAGGCCTCCTTTCGCAGAATCAGCTGAGTAAAACTTGCCAGGTGAATAAATGACATTTTCAACCTTGCCGGCAAAAGGGATGCGATTGACATGAACATTAAAGACATTCATGAAGATCGACACCTTGTAGACATGATCATTGAGGAAGCGGTCATCAAAGACTTTTTCCACAAGAATAACCTTGCCGTCAGCTGGGGATATCAGGGCGTCACTGTCTGAAGGAGATACCCTTTCCGGATCGCGAAAAAAATAGAGCTCAAAGAAGGTGAGAAACCCGGCGACAAGGGTGGGAATGGGATACTGTAAAATCGCCAGAACCAAGGTGATAAAAGCTCCACCGGCAATAAAGGGAATCCCTTCCAAAGCCACTGGTATTTGCGGTTTCTTCATAAAAAGTCAAACCCTATTTTAAAATAATAACAGCCTTATCCCTTGGATAAATGCTCTAAGAAAACGGCGGGGCTAGATACAAAGAAACTGGTATCCCATTAAAGTGAGGATACCAGTTTAAGATCATCTCTTCTGCTAAAAGCCCTCAAATCACCAAATGGCAAACAAAGGGTTGGCGCCAGCAGAACTCGTGCAAAGAGATATTTATATTTTTTTAGAGGCCCTGGTCATGGCGATTATGCCGGTGCGGACAATCTCCTGGATGCCTATGGGTTTGAGGAGCTCACAGACCGCTTTAATTTTGTCCTGGGTACCAGTAACCTCAATGGAATAGCTCTTAGGGCTGACATCGACCACCCGAGCCCTGAAAATATCAGTAATACGCAAAACCTCTGCCCGGGTAGTTGCTTCGGCCTTGACCCGAATGAGGGCCATTTCCCGCTCAACATTATCTGTTTCGGTAATATCAGTTACCTTTATGACATCAATGAGCTTATGGAGCTGCTTGGTGATCTGCTCAATAATGGCCTCATCTCCTGATGTCATCAGGGTAAGACAGGAAACACCTGGTTCCAGGGTTTCAGCCACAGAAAGACTAGTAATATTAAAGCCACGTCCAGAGAAAAGTCCAGTTACCCTGGAAAGAACACCTGGCTTATTTTGTAATAATACGGAGATAGTATGTTTCATGAGAGTTCCTTATCTCTATTCTTAATCTAGCAACAAACTGATAAAATTTACACAAGCAACATATCAGTGGTAGCCTTTCCGGCTGGAACCATGGGGAATACACCCTCTTCCCTGGCAATGACAAAATCCATCAAAACAAGTGTTTTTGTTTTAAGGGCTTCTTTAATCACCGGTTCAACTTCGCTTGGCTTGGTAGCCCGCAAACCAACAGCACCATAAGCCTCAGCAAGCTTAACAAAATCAGGCTGAACCTCCATGGGGGTAGCTGAATAGCGCTTATCATAGAAGAGTTCCTGCCACTGGCGAACCATGCCAAGAAAATTATTATTCAACAGGGCAATCTTCACTGGCAGCTTCTCCTGCATGGCAGTGGCAAGCTCCTGAATATTCATCTGCATGGAACCGTCACCGGCAACATCGATAACGGTCCGGTCCGGCGCTGCCATCTGAGCACCAATGGCGGCAGGTAAGCCATAGCCCATGGTCCCAAGGCCGCCGGAGGTGATTAGGGTCCGTGGTTTGTTAAAATGATAGAACTGGGCAGCCCACATCTGATGCTGACCAACCTCAGTGGTAACGATCGCGTCACCATGGGTGAGCTCATGGAGCTTCTGGACAACGAACTGAGGCTTGATAATATCAGTTTCCTCAACATAGCCAAGGGGATGCTTATTTTTCCACTCCTTGATCTGATCATGCCATGGTTCAAGTTTTGCTTTCTCTTCGGCGAGATCAGCGCCACAAGCATCGACCCATTTATTCATCTGGCGCATGGCCTCTTTACAGCCGGCAACAATGGGAATATCGACAACGACGTTTTTACTGATGGAGGTGGGGTCAATATCAACATGGATGATCTTGGCATTGGGGGCAAAGGCATCAACACGGCCGGTCACACGGTCATCAAAACGGGCTCCTACGGCGATAAGCACATCTGATTTTGCCACCGCCATATTGGCAAAATAGGTGCCATGCATACCGAGCATCCCTAAAGACTGTGAATCAGTACCAGGGAACCCGCCGAGACCCATGAGAGTCATGGTCACCGGGATACCGAGTTTTTTGGCAAACTCAGTAAGCTCCTCATGGGCGTTGCCTAAAATGACACCGCCACCGATGTAGAGAACTGGGCGCTTAGCCTTAAGAATGGTCTTACATGCCTTCTCAATCTGACCGGGATGGGGCTCATAGGTCGGATTATAGGTGCGCATCTTCACCGGTGTCTTGGCCGGGAAATTGATCATTGCGGCCATTACGTCCTTAGGAAGATCAACAAGGACAGGACCGGGACGACCAGTACGGGCGATATGAAAGGCCTCGCGAATGGTGGGAACCAGATCATTGATGTCCTTTACGAGATAATTATGCTTTGTGCAGGGACGAGTGATCCCGACAATATCAACCTCCTGAAAGGCATCATTACCAATGAGGGCTGTTGGCACCTGGCCAGAAAAGACGACAATGGGAATAGAATCAAGATAGGCAGTGGCAATGCCTGTAACCGCATTAGTGGCTCCAGGGCCGGAGGTTACCAAGGCAACACCAACACTACCACTTACCCGGGCATAGGCATCAGCGGCATGAACCGCAGCCTGCTCATGCCGCACAAGAACATGGTGGATCTTGTCCTGCTGGAGAATGGTGTCATAGAGATCAATAACTGCTCCACCAGGAAAGCCGAAAATTGTTGAAACATTTTCTTCCTCTAGACATTGCATGAATGCCTGGGTGCCTGTCATCTTCATAGAACTGGTCCCATTGTTTGGTTCGCGGCTTAGCATAGTATGGCCACGATGATTTTTCGGGAATTACTAATAAATTAAAAACTCTTATCAGAACACAAAAAAAAAATCCTTTCCAGGATGGATTGAAGCAAGGAGAAAACACTATATAAGTCACTGAAAAATTGTCAAGACTGTTCGTAGTTTTTACAGCCCCTTACTGATTAAAGCAAGTTTTAAGAACGATTATCAAATCGATATTATTTTTTAAGTGAAGATGCCTTTTTGCCTACCGAGATTAAGAAAAAAATCGACAGCACTATGCCCTTCAACACCCAGTGATTCCGAGAAGGAATTCACATATAAACCGATATGACTGTTGACGATATCGTCCCCCATCTCCTGGCAGTGTTTCTTGATGAATTGGCGACTTGCAGCAGGATGGCTAAAGGCATATCGAACACTGTCGCCCATGATTTTTCCAATTAACCTGATCTTGTCAGCGCCCAGGGATCGTTTCGCAGCGATACCGCCCAGAGGGATTGGCTGACCGGTACTTTCCTCCCACCAACTGCCAAGATCCTGAACACAGGCGAGCCCATGCTCTTGGTAAGTAAAGCGGCTTTCGTGAATTATGACACCGCCATCCACCTCGCCTCGGGCGACAGCAGCCATAATCTGGTCAAAGACCATATTTCTGGTCTTAACCGGGCAAGGGGCATAGAGTTGCAGCAGCATTGCTGCCGTGGTGTATTGACCCGGGATGGCAATGGTCGCCTTGGTTAAGTCTATCTTTGCACCTTGGCGGGTCACCAAGAGCGGGCCACAGCCACGGCCCAGGGCGCTGCCGGAATCGAGCAGGACATACTTGTCAAGCACATGCCCCAGGGCATGAAAGGAAAGTTTTGTCACATCAAGACGCTCCTCCAGGGCCCATATATTTAGGGTCTCAACATCAGCGAGAAGAGGCTCGGCAAAAAGCAGCCCAGCCGTGTCAACCAGACCATGGGTCAGGGCATGAAAGATAAAGGTGTCATTGGGGCAGGGAGAAAAACCTAGTGATAGCATGGGTGATGTTAGCGCAGATAGTCAGTTAAAAATTGGCCGGCGAACTCGGAACATTTGGCCATAGCCTCAGGGAGACACCAGGTGGAAGGGTCACGATCCTCGACCATATTGCTCATACAGCGAATCTCAAGCCAATCGAGATCGTAACTTTGGCACACACGACCCACTGCAGCTCCTTCCATGTTTTCACTTACGGCTTTGTAGGTAGCGGCCAGCATTTCACCGCGTTTTTGGGTGGCACTCACACAATTAACCGAAACAAAGGGCCCGAAATGAAGCTCTTGGCCCGTCTCAACACACCAGTTCTGAAAATCCACCAGCAACGCCCCTTGACAGGGAAAAAACTGGTGCAAAACGAGCTCCGGAGAACCAAGAGGGGCTAAACGATTATCAAAGCAAATCGCCATATCACCAATAACTTCTGAAGAGGCGGCACAGATATCCAGTGTCTTCACCTTGCCACCGGTAAAGGCGCCTCCAACACCCAAATTGATCACAGCGCTGATGTCTCGGCCATGGCGTTCAACATAGGCGGTTAGTGAATGGGCCGTCTCAACAAGGCCTATCCCGGTGATAAGAAAACTGATCTCCCGGTTATCTGCAAACTGATGCTGCAGGGCATCAATTTCCTGGGAAGTGGCCGCGGTAACAAGAAGCATTTATACTAAATAATCTTTAACGATCTGACTGCTGGAAAATCCACACTCAATCACGTCTTTGACCCTGTTTTTCCCATCGAGTACCACCACCTTTGGTTCAAAATCCGCCAGGTCATCATCATGGTAAATAGCATAGGAGACAATGATGATGAGATCATTAATCATGCCCTTTCTGGCGGCTGCCCCATTGAGGCCGATAACTCCGGAACCGGGCTCCCCTTCAATGGCGTAGGTATCAAGACGTTCGCCATTATTGATATTGTATATTGAGATCTTCTCATAAGGCAGAAGACCTACCGCCCTCATCAAATCACTGTCAATGGTCAGACTCCCTTCATACATCAGGTCTGCCTGGGTAACAGTGGCTTTGTGAATCTTTGACTTCAACATATTCCTAAACATTATCTTCTCCATCGAGCAGGCGACCATTATCTATAAGCCTGGTTTTACCAATGCGAACTGCCAGGGCAAGAATAACATCATTATTAATTCTCGCGCTGCTCTCCAAGGTATCCTTATTTATAAATTCAATATATTCGATATGACAATGTCCGTGGTCAACAATGACATCACGGACAATCTTTTCAATCTTCGCACTTTCCCGTTCACCGGCCAAGACATGCTGCCGCGCCGCCTGCAGACTACGCCACAGGCAAAGAGACTGCTGCCGTTCTTTTTCATCTAGATACGAGTTGCGGGAACTCATAGCCAAACCATCTTTTTCACGAACAATGGCCTGACCAATAATCTTTACCTGGATATTCAGGTCAGTAACCATACGCCGGACAACTGCCAGTTGCTGAAAATCCTTTTCTCCAAAGAGTGCAAATTGCGGTCGAACGAGATTAAAAAGCTTGTTTACTACGGTGGTAACACCGGCAAAATGATGGGGCCGGCTTTTGCCGCAGAGCTTTTTGGTAATCTCAGAAACTGCCACAGAGGTTTGAAAACCCGACGGATACATCTCAGCCGGTTCAGGACAAAAAAGGACAGCAACTCCTTCTTCCTTGGCCTTGGCGGCATCACGCTCAAAGGCCCGCGGATAGGCGCCCAGGTCTTCACCTGGGGCAAACTGCGTTGGGTTAACAAAGAGGGACACAACCACCTTGTCAGCCACCTCACCAGCCCTTCTCATCAAGGAGAGATGCCCTTCATGAAAAAAACCCATGGTCGGCACCAGGGCAATGGTACAGCCATCGGCCTGGGTAGAGGCTGACCACTCAACCATGTGGGCAGTGGTTTTAATTATCTCCATAACGCTCTTGCCGTAAACCGATCTACCCCCTGCTGGCAGAAAATCCTTGAGACCTGGTGCCGCGCATTTACAAGGTATTAATTTTCTCCTGAACCCAGAGACGCTGATCAGGTTTTATATCATGTGAAGTGTTAGCTTTTTCGTAAGCATCCTTGGCCCTCGCCCCCTGACCTTGCAGCTCGTAGACACGACCACTCTCAATATAACCAAGGGCAGCGAAACCAGGCATGGAACTCAATGTCTCATAATATGGCAGGGCCATATCCAATTCGCCATTCAGTTCATAGGCAACACCGGAAAATTGCTGTAAAAGGGGAAATAGAGGATTATCACGATCAACCTCTTCCCGAAGGGACTGCAGGATGAAGATGGCCTGGCCATACTCCTTCTGGCTTACATAGTCGCGAGCCAGAGTAAACTGGCTCCAGAGGGCGGAACCGGTGGAAGAGTAATCCTCAGGTATCGTCTGCAAGGAGATGATTTTCTGCTCTCCATCAGTCATCATCATGGCCTGGGCAAGCTGCTGGGCGGCCCGGTCATTATTGGTAGCAGTATAGTAGCTGGAATAATTCCAGGCACAGATAGCACCAACGATGAGGACAAAAGAAATCTGCAAGAACCGGGCGTTATTCTGGATATAATTTTTAACCGCAGGAGGCAGATTGAGCTCATCAAGGAGAGTTCGTTTGGCGGCGGTTACTTCTTCGACATGTCTCTTGGTAAAGGCGTTGGATTCGTCCATTCAAGAAGTCCTTTTTTCTTTATTAGAATTACTGTAAAAATCGTTTAAAGAGCATCGTAACCCTTCGCAAAAACAAACCTGAACTTATACAGCGTGAGATAGAAAAAATCAATATGTTCCCCTCTGAGCACACGCCCCCCTCATCACTGCTAGTCTCACAACAAATCCAGACGGTGAGTGAGCTGACCAGTTCGATATCCCTGCTCCTGGAAAGTGAGTTTCCCTTTGTAGCGATCTGCGGCGAGATCTCTAATGTTCGGCGCCCCTATTCCGGCCATCTCTACTTCACCCTAAAGGATTCCCAGGCGCAGATCCGATGCGTTTTTTTCAAGAACCAGCAACGCTACCTGGACAAACCATTGACAGACGGGGCAAAGGTCGTTTGTAAGGGCCGCATTTCCGTCTATCAACAGCGCGGCGAATACCAGATTGTCGTTGATCATATTGCCGCCGAAGGTATCGGCAACCTCCAGCAGAATTTTGAACGTCTCAAGGAAAAACTTCTGGCTGAAGGGCTTTTTTCCCCGGAGTCCAAAAAGAAGTTGCCAGCATTTGTCCGAAAAATCTGTCTGATTACTTCTCCCACCGGGGCGGCTGTCCATGATTTTCTCAAAAAGGCCCTGGAGCGTTTTGCCAATATCGAAATCGAAATTCTTCCTGCTGCCGTCCAGGGAGAACGTGCCGCCCAGGAAATAAGCGCCCAGATAGCCGTGGCCAATGCCAGAAATTGGGCTGATATCATCATCCTCACCAGGGGAGGAGGATCTCTGGAAGACTTAGCCGCCTTTAACGATGAACAGCTGGCCCGATCCATCCATGCCTCCCGGCTCCCCATTGTCTCGGCAATTGGCCACGAGGTAGATTTTACCATCGCAGATTTTGCTGCAGATCACCGATCTCCCACACCCACAGCCGCGGCTGAGGAGGTTGTCTTTGACAAGAAACAGCTGTTGGCAGGCATCGATTTAGTGGAAAAAAGAATGGCACATGCCGTAACAAACACCGTGCAAAGAAACAAAACCCGTTTGATACATCTAGAAAGACTTCTCACGGACCCGCGCAAAATAATCGAGCACTATCAACTCAAAGCAGATCATCTTACCCTCAACCTCACCCACCTCTTTACCAAAAAAAATGGCCAGGCCAAAAAACGCCTTGAATTATGCCAGCAGAAACTCTCTTCTCTCAGTCCGGACCGACAGATCTCAGCTGCGAAAGCCCGGTGTGCCCTTCTCTCCGGTCAGCTCACGCAGCACATGAGGGATAAGCTGCAAACCAGTAAAGAAGGTCTTGTCAACCAAGCCACCCTCCTTGATGCCTTAAGCCCCTTAGCGGTGCTTGGCAGAGGCTATGCCCTGGCTATGACGGAGGACAAAAAGATAATTCGCAGCGTCCAGCAGGTGGACAGAGGTGACCAGATAAGAATAAGGGTGGCTGATGGAACTATTAGAGGCGTGGTTGAGAAAACAACAAGAAAGTAAAAAATTGGTCGGGATGAGAGGATTTGAACCTCCGACCCCCTACCCCCGAAGCAGGTGCTCTACCAGACTGAGCCACATCCCGACCTATAAAGATGTTTTTATAGTGCTCTTTTTTTAAAAAATCAAAAATAAAAAAGCGTAATAGCTATTCGCTATTACGCTTTTTTATTTTCCGTCTCCCCGGCCCAACTAAGGACTCACGGAAAAACTATTCACACTTTTCAACCTTCCCCAGATATCTAAGGAAGGTTGTATCATGAATGTAAACTACTTAACGGCATCCGCCAGTTTGCTACCTGGCTTGAAACGAGCAACAGTACGAGCGGCAATCTTGATGGTAGCGCCGGTCTGAGGATTGCGTCCTTGTCTCGCAGCCCTGTTAGAGGTGGAGAAGGTTCCGAAGCCAACCAATGTTACCTTGTCACCACTTGAAAGTGCACCAGTGATGGAATCAAGAAGACCAGTTAATGCTTTTTCAGCAGCAGCTTTACTGATACCCGCAGCAGAAGCCATGTT